>JBBDRY010000060.1:0-40444 GCA_040905225.1 Chloroflexota bacterium
ATCTCGTAGCCCGGCCAGGCGCGGGGGATGCAGGGATCGAGCAGGAGCGTCGTTCCGCGCAAACGGAATCCCAGGATCCACTCGACGCCTGCCTGGTACATCCAGCCCGCCGCCCCGGTGTACCAGGTCCAACCGCCGCGGCCGACGTGCGGCGGTTCGCTGTAGACGTCGGCCGCCATGACGTACGGCTCCACCTTGTAACGTTGGACCCCGGCCCGGGTGCTGGCATGGTTGATGGGGTTCAGCATGGAGAACAGCTCAGCCGCCTTGTCGCCGTCGCCCAGCGCCGCGAAGGCGAGGACCGACCAGATGGCTCCGTGGGTGTACTGGCCGCCGTTCTCCCGGATGCCCGGCAGATACCCCTTGACGTAGCCCGGATCGACGTCGGAATGGTCGAACGGCGGGGTGAACAGCGGGATGACACTGTCATCGCGCCGGACGAGGTACTCCTCCACCGCGGCCATCGCCCGTTCCGCGTGGGGAGGATTGGCGGCTCCCGACAGGACGCTCCACGATTGGGCGATCGAGTCGATCCGGCACTCGGCGTTCATGGCGGAGCCGAGCGGGGTGCCATCGTCGAAGAAGGCTCGACGGTACCAGTCGCCGTCCCAGCCGTGGCGCTCGAGCGCCCGCCGGAGCGCCTTCATGTGGGCCCGCCAGCGCTCCCCGCGAGGACGCTCACCGCGGGCCTCTGCGATCGGCGCGAAGGCGGCCAGGACGGTGTGCAGGAACCAGCCCAGCCAGACGCTTTCGCCCCGGCCCTCATGACCCACCCGGTTCATCCCGTCGTTCCAGTCGCCCGACCCGATGAGCGGCAGCCCGTGCGCGCCGACCGCGAGGCTCCGGTCGAGAGCCGCCGCACAGTGGTCGAACAGCGAAGCCGACTCCGGTGAGCGTTCCGGCAGAAAGTAGGCGTCCATCTGGTCCGGCCGCAGTGCCGGTCCCTCGAGGTATGGGACCGTCTCGTCGAGGACCGCCGTGTCGCCCGTGACCGCGACGTAGCGATCGACCGCGTACGGCAGCCAGAGGCGATCGTCCGAGATCCGGGTTCGGACGCCCCGACCCGACGGCGGATGCCACCAGTGCTGGACGTCTCCCTCGGCGAACTGATGTGCCGCGGCCCTCAGGAGATGTTCCCGGGCGAGCTCGCGCTTCGAGGTCAGCAGGGCGATGACGTCCTGGAGCTGGTCGCGGAACCCGTAGGCGCCGCCTGCCTGGTAGAACGCCGTCCTCGCCCACAGCCGGCACGCGAGCGTCTGGTAGATGAGCCAGCGGTTGAGCATGATGTCCATCGAGCGGTCGGGTGTCCGCACCTGGACAGTGCCCTGGGTATCGTCCCAGTAGCTCGCAACGCCGCGCAGCGTCGCCTCGTGGTCGGCCGTTCGCCCGCGCCGGATGAGGTCGGCTGCCGCCGTGGCATCGTCCGCCTGGCCGAGCAGCACGAGGACCTGGGTCCGCGCTCCGTTGGCGAGCCCGAAGCTGGTCTGCAGGGCGGCGCACGGATCCATGCCGGCGCCGGCGGCTCCCCGCAGCCGGTATCCGCGCTCCAGGCCGGCGGGCCGGTCCGGAGCGCCATTGCGGCCGAGAAATTCGGTCCGATCGGCTGTCCACGCCGTCTGCCGCCCGCCGAGGTCGAGGAAGGCGACCCGACCGCCGAATTCGGTGTTCCACGGGTTGCGCACGAGGAGCGCCCGAGTCTCCGGCTCCAGTGCCGTGACGATCCGAGGGGCGCTGGCCCCGCGCGAGGTGCCCAGCGCCCACTCGGCATAAGCGGTCACGGACAGGCGCCTGGAGCGCCCGGATCGGTTCTCGATGGTCAGCACCGAGATCTTCAGGGGGTCGTCGAGCGGGACGAACTGGACCAAGTTGAGCTGGATGCCGTCGTGCAGGTGCTCAAACCGGCTGTATCCGGCACCGTGACGGGTGACGTACGTCGATTCCTCGCAGCGGATCGGCTGGGCCGTCGGACCCCACAGCTCGCCGCTGTCGTCGTCCCGGACGTAGATCGCCTCGCTGACCGGGTCGCTGACGGGATCGTTGGACCATGGGGTGAGCTGGTTCTCGCGGCTGTTCCCGGACCAGGTATAGCCCGACCCGGCCTCGGAGACCTGGAACCCGAACGACGCGTTGGCGATCACGTTCAACCAGGGCGCCGGTGTGGACTGTCCCGGGCCGAGGACGGCGACGTACTCACGCCCACCATCGGCAAAGCCACCGAGCCCGTTGAAGAACTCCAGCTCCGGACGCGGCGCGGCCGTCTCGCTCCTGGTCTGCCTCGAACCGGGCGGCGCTGCGGGCGGAGCGATCCTCTCGGGACGCTCCAGGCGGATGACCTGATCGGCAAGACTGCCCCGGCGGCTCAGCAGGACGGCCCGGGCGGCCGTCTGGAGGAGCGTGCGATCCTCGGCGGAGAGCTGGTCGCCGCGCAGGATGTACACCCCGCCGTGGCTCGGATGGCCCGCGTGGACCAGGATGGACTGGCTCGTCCGCACGACGGTCTCGAGCGAATCGTGGAGGTCCTGGGCGTAGGTGGCGCCATGCTCATTGAGGATCACGAGGTCGACGTCGAGGAGCTTCAGCCGCCAGTACTCGTGCGCGCGGAGCAACTGCCGAACGATGTCGAGGTCTTCGGCTTCGTCGATCCGCACCATGACGATGGGCAGGTCGCCCGAGATGCCGTGGGCCCACAGGCCGGGTGCTCCCTGCTCGTTGCGGGCCAGCAGGCCCGCAGGCGGCCGCAACGACGGATCCGAGTAGAGGATCCGGTTGGCCAGGCGCTGGAAGAGGTGGGCCTCGTCGGCCTCGATCCCCAGGTGATGAAGCTGGACCTGGGCCTGCGTCCAAGCCAGGGTCGCCGCCCGTTCGAAGGTGGCCGACTCACGGTACTTGTCGGCCAGGTCCAAGACCTGCTCGCGTGACTCGGCAACGACCGTGGAGAAAATCACGTGGGCGGTCGCGCCCGGGGCGAGCGTGACCCGGCACCGGAGGCTGAAGATCGGATCCAATACCGCGCCGACTGTGTTCGAGAGTGGATGCCCATCGATGACCGAGACCGGCGAACGGACCGACCGGCCCCGGCCGAGGAAGCGGGCGCGATCCGTTTCGTACTGGATGACTCCGCCGGTCTCCTCCTCGACCGCCGCAACATGTGCGGCCCAGATCGGCTGCTCGTCCTTGGATCTCGGACGGCGGGTCGCTAAGAGGGCGCCGATATCGGCGGCGAACTCGGTCTGCACGAACAGGTTCTGAAAGGCCGGGTGCGCGGCATCGGCGGCCTGCGGCGCGAGAGCGATCTCCGCGTATGACGTCAGCTCGATCTCGCGAGCGTGCGAGCCGAGATTGGTCAGCGACACGCGGCGGATCTCCGCGTCATGCTCCGCCGACACGACGATGGTCAAGCCGGTGACGATCGAGCCGTCGCGACGCGAGAACTCGGCGTGATCCTCCGAGTAGGTGACCTCGTAGCTGTCTGCTTCTGTGCCGCTGGGCTGGTGACCCGCCGACCACACCGCGCCGGTGTGCATGTCGCGCAGGAAGAGATAGCTGCCCCACGAGTCACGAGTCACGTCCTCGCGCCAGCGGGTCACCGCCACGTCGCGCCAGCGGCTGTAGCCGGATCCCGCAGCCGTCACCATGACCGCGTACCGCCCGTTCGACAGCAGGTGCGTCCTCGGGATCGCGTTGTGGGGCGAGGTGAAACGACGGAGGACCGGCGGCACGAGATCGCGCACGTCGGCGGCACTTTTCACCTCTTCGGCACGTGGCCTGGCCACGAGCACGTCGCGCGGCATCCGCTCCTGGAGCAGCAGCTCCGTCGCCTCGACGATCGGGTCGGCATGGAAGCGCTCCACCATCGCGCGGTCATTGAGGACGTTGCCGAGGGCCACCAGCGCCATCCCCTGGTGATGGGCCATGTAGCTCTTCACGATCGCGACCGACGCCCCTTCGGGGAGCCGGCGCGCCGTGTAGTCGAGCGCCTCCCGAAAGCCGTACCGCCCGCCCGCTCCCGCCTTGCTCAACCGGGCGAAATTCCGGACCGCGGCCGCGGGCTGGATCATCGCTCCGAGGGCGGTGGCGTACGGGGCCACGACGACATCCTCGCTCAGGCCCCGTTTCAGGCCGAGGCCGGGCACGCCGAAGCTCGAGTACCGGTACGTCTGCTCGAGGTCACGCGCGCTGAATGCCGATTCAGAGATGCCCCAGGGTACGCCGAGCCCTGCGGCATAGCTCATATGGCGGGCGACGACCAGCCGGTACGTGTGATCGAGCAGGCTGCGGGCGGGAGCGCGCATCACGAGGGCGGGCATCAGGTACTCGAAGATGGACCCGTTCCACGAGATCAGGGCGGAGCCACGACCGACGGGCGTCAGCGCGCGGCCGAGCCGGAACCAGTGGTCCGGGGCCACATCCCCTTTGGCGATCGCGAGGAAGCTGGCGAGGCGGGCCTCGGACGCGAGGAGGTCGTAGTAGCTCGGATCCAACGTGCCATCCCGGACCCGAAACCCGATCGAGAAGAGCTTGCGGGTCGGGTCGAACAGGAAGCTGAAGTCCGTCTCCCGGAAGAGCTGCTGGGCCTGTTCGGAGATCGCCTGGAGTCGTCGAACGAGCATCGCCGCGGCCGACGATCCGTCGCCAGGTTCGCGGACCGGCGGATCGGACAGCTCGGCGATCGTCGGGAAGGCGGTCACCTGCGGGGTGGGTTGGAGCAGCGCGAGGTCTCGAACATGGCTGCTCACGGCCAGCCAAGCCGCCTCGGCCCAGGTCACCAGCTCGCCCTCCGCACCCTCTCCACGCTCTGCGGTGAGGGCCGCGGCAACGTCCGACAGCGTCCGGGCGTGCGCGGACAGCTCGCCCAGGCGGGCCGTCCAGGCCTCGGGCGTCGCGGGGACGTCGGGGCTGGCCCCTGGGGGCAACTCGAGGGCTTCGTCGAGGTGCCGCCGGGTAAGGGTCTGGCTTCTCCGGTCGTCGCCGATCCCGCCGGCAGCCTCGCGGGTCAAAGCGATCGCGTCACCGATCCCGGCCAGCGCGGCGGCGACCGGAAGCGGCTGGTCGATCATCTGGCGGCAGGCATTGGACAGCGCGATCAGGTGGCCACAGAGATTGCCACTGTCGACCGACGACACGTACGTCGGCTCGAGCGGGTGGAGGTCGCGCGTGTCGTACCAGTTGTACAGGTGCCCCCGGATACGTTCGAGTCTACCGATGGTCGCGAGCGTCGCCTCCAGCCGCTCCACCATCTCGAGCGTCCCGATCCACCCGAAGTCGCGAGCCGTCACGGTCGCCAGCAGGTACATCCCGATGTTCGTCGGCGAGGTGCGATGCGCGACGACCGGCCTGGGATCGTCCTGGTAGTTATCGGGCGGCAGCCCATTGTCCTCTGGACCGACGAAGGTCTCGAAGTACCGCCAGGTCCGGCGTGCGGTCAGCCGGAGTGCCCCGACGTCGGCGGCCGAGAGCTGCTCTGCGGCCGATTCGGGAGGTGGCAGGCTGACCCATCGGGCGACGAGGGGCGAGAGCAGCCACAGGACGACGAACGGCGCGGCGATCCAGCTCGCGCCCGGCTTCACGGCGAGGACGAGGATCGCGGCCGCGGCCGCGATCGCGACGCTGCCCGCCATCTGCCGGTAGAACCCCGCGAGGTCGAGGTCGTGGCTGGCCTTGGCCTGCGCGGCCGTCGTCCATTCGAGGAGGTTCCGCCGCGTGACATATAGCCGCGCCAGAGTTCGCACGATCGCATCGACCATCAGCCACGCCTGGTGCGCGAGGAGCGTGATGCTGAGGACCACCTGGGCCGCGGCGAGAGCGACGTCCGCGCCCACCGCTCGCAGGTGGCTGCGCTTGGAGATGCCCTGACGTCGCGGCAGCAGTCCCGCCAGGACGGGCAGCGCCGCGGTGACGATCACCGAAGCCAGGACGAACGCGGTCCAATGGCCGGCCGAGACCGAAGGGAGCGTCCAGGCCGCGACGAGCGTGGCCAGCGTGAGCGGGGCGGACATCGTCCGGCGCAGGTTGTCGATCATCTTCCAGCGGGCGATGCCGGAGATGGAGCTCGGGCTCCGCCGGCCCGTGGCGTCGCGGGCCCGGCCAAGGATCCAGGGCAGGAGCTGCCAGTCGCCCCGCGCCCAGCGGTGCCGGCGGGCAGCCGAGACCAGGTAGTTCGATGGGAATTCATCGAAGAGTTCGACATCGGTCACCAGCCCCGCCCGGGCGAACACGCCCTCGAACAGGTCATGGCTCAGGAGCGCGTTCTCGGGTACCCGGTCCGCCATCGCCGCGCCGAAGGCGTCGAGGTCGTAGATCCCCTTGCCGGTGAAGCTCCCCTCGCCGAACAGGTCCTGGTAGACGTCGGAGACCGCGGATGCATACGGGTCGATCCCGGCCGATCCGGAGAAGATCCGCTGGAAGATCGATCCCTCATGCTCGGCCGGGAGCGTCGCGGTGATCCGTGGCTGGAGCACGCCATAGCCCTGGGTCACCAGGCCGGCCCGCGAATCGAAGGTCGGCTGGTTGAGCGGATGGGCGATCGTCCCCACGAGGCGACCCACCGCGCCCCGGGGCAGCCGCGTATCGGCATCGAGCGTGACCACGTAGCGCACGTCCGTCGGCGGGGTCGACGCGGTCCGCCCGGTGGTCAGGATGCTGGTCGTTGCCGAGCCGCGCAGGAGGGCATTCAGCTCGTGAAGCTTGCCGCGCTTGCGCTCCCAGCCCATCCAGCAGCCCTCGGCCTCGTTCCAGCGTCGCTTCCGGTGGAAGAGCAGGAACCGGGCGCCTCCCCCGGGGGCCTCGCCGTGGCGCTCGTTGAGCCGGTCGATGGCCGCGGCCGCCGCCGAGAGGAGCTCGTCGTCGCCGGGGACATGCTCGGTCGGGGCGTCGAGCCAGTCCGACAGCAGGGCGAACCGAAGATCGCCCTCGCGGTTCGCCAGGTAATGGACCTCCAGACCCGCGACCTGAGCCTCGACGGCGGCCTCGCTGGTGAGGAGCGTCGGCACGACGACGAGCGTCCGCAGCCGGGACGGCACGCCATCGTCTAGATCGAGCCGTGGCAGCGGTCTAGGGCCCAGCACGGTGGCGACCTCCCGGTCGACGAGGGCGATCGCGAGGTCCGAGGCCGGGGCGAGCGCGAGGATCGCGACGACGAGGATGCCGGCACCCACGGCGCCTCCATGCCCGGAGAGCAGGAGTGGTACGGCGAGGATGAGCGCCGTGAACAGGGCGAACGTCCCGAGGTAGCCGATCGTGGGCGCCCGGACATAGGCGCGCCGCAGCCGGTCCGCCAGCGGCACCCGAACGTGAAGGGCGCGCTCGAACGCGGAGCGGCCGTCGGAGATCAGGTAGTAGCCGGTATCTCGGCGTCGAGCCGCCAGCGACGGTTCGATGTCGTCAGCCGACGGCGCGGCGTCCGCCATCGCCGCGGCCTTCCGGGCGACCTCGACCTCGGTCAGGTCCGAACCCCGTGCCAGCTCTTCGACGGCGTGGCGGTAGCGATCTCGAGTCGCGAAGTCCATGTCCCCGAACGAACTTCGTGCACGAAGGACATCGTCGACCAGGCTGACGCTTTCGACGAACTGGGCCCAGTCGAACCACGAGATGAGGCGCATGCTCGTGATCACGTTTCGGACCGTCACGTTCATCGTCGCCTGGTGCTGGTGCTCGAGGCGGACCATCTCCTCGGCGACAGGCCCCTGGGCGGCGAGGAACCCCTCCAGCCAGTGGAGGGCGGGGATGACCGCAGGGTCGTGATCGCGCAGGCGCTGGAAGAGCTGGACGCGGGCTGCCGTCGGGAGCGCCGCACGCGAGAGCCGACGCAGGGCTGCCGCCGCGACCTCCGGGCTGTCCGTGCCGAGGCCGAGCAGGCCGTCGGCGAGCTCGTCCGCCTTCTGCCGCGCTGCCCGGCTGTGCACGAACTGCTCCGCGAGGCGGCGGAGGTTGTCGACGAGGAGGATCCGGAGGCTGGTCGGGATGGCCCATAGCTCGCCGATCGTCAGCGGCTCCACCTCCTGGTAGGCGCGCGCCATGCGTCGCAGGCTCTCCGGATCGAAGCGGCTGTCCGTGTGCGCGACGTAGGCCCAGGCGAGACCCAGGACCCGCGGGTAGCCCGCGAGATGGCCCTCGGCCAGCTTGGGCAGCTCGCGGTAGTAGTCCGGCGGCAGGTCGTCGCGGATCTCGCGGAGCTGCTCGTCGACGATGTGGAAATTGTCGACGAGCCATTCGGCGGCCGGCGTGATCGAACGTTCGTCCTTGATCGCGCGAGCCAGCACTCGGTACGACGCCAGCAGGACGCGGCCATTCTCGGCGATGCGAGGCCTGACAGCGCGGCCTCGACGGGGCGAGTCGGTGACCGTCTGGGCGGCGGCAAGAGTCTGCGCGTGCTGCTCCAGCCGCTCCACGCTGAAGAGCTCCGCGAGGATCGGCTCCTCGAGCTCGGCCTGCGGGCGAACCCGCTGGCGAACGCGACCGGGCGGGACCCGAAGGGGCTGGTTCGATCTCATGTTCCGCTTTCAGCGCACGGCCTAGCCGCTGCGCTCGATTCCACCTCGGGGATGTGTCGATGATAGCGACCGCCCTGGACTGGGGATCTGCCACAGGCCGACCTCGCCGGGTCTGGTCGAAACCATGCTGCGGCAACCGCCACTGGTAGCGGGAGAACCATCGCCAACACGCAGGGGTCGCATCGGCCCCCTCTGAGGTGACCTTTGGCCGTGGTTCGGAAGGCGACGGCGACGGAAGCTCTACTTGGTGCCTCGCGCCAACTTGACTCTGACCTGCGACGGCGCCGAGAGGAAGTATGAGATGAAGCGCATCAGAGCGCCATCTTGTGGCCCGACATCAGCAGCAGGGCGAGCGCGATCAATGTCGCGAGAAGCAGCACGAAGAGGTGCGGTGACGAGGAGTCCAACCGGTCCCGATTCCACGAAACAGGCCCGCCACGAGATGGTGGAGCGCCAGGTGGTCGCTCGCGGCATCAGTCACGAGGCGGTCCTCCAGGCCATGCGCGACGTTCCGCGCGAGGCATTCATCGCGGCCGATCTGGCCGAGTTCGCCTACGTGGACGCGCCGCTGCCGATCGCCGAGGGCCAGACGATCTCGCAACCCTACATCGTGGCGCTCATGGCGGAGGCGCTCGAGCTGAAACCCGGCGACCGCGTGCTCGAGGTCGGTGCGGGATCCGGATATGCGGTCGCCGAGCCAGCCCGTGGGAGTCGCGCCGCAATGATCGGCTCGTCGCGCGTTCAGGCCCCTCGACCTCGAGGATCAGGCCACTCGGCACTAGGTCAGTTCGGCCTCGCCGATTAGCGTCAATAGCCGGAACGACGCGTCCAGCCCGACATCCGCCGAGTTGAGCGACGCAGTGTTCCAGAAGAGGCGCATCGCCATGGATGACAAGCAACTCCAGCAGGCAGTGATCGACGAATTGGATTGGGAGCCGTCCATTCACGCCAGCCACATCGGCGTGACGGCATCGAACGGCGTGGTGACCCTCAGCGGTCATGTGCCGACTTACTGGGAGAAGCGCGCCGCTGATAGGGCGGCCGAACGCGTCAAGGGCGTAAAGGCCATCGCCGAGGAGATCGAGGTCCAGCTGCGCAGCGAAGACCGCTGGGCGGACGAGACGATCGCTGACCGCGCACTTCAGAGCCTCGCGTCCGATGCGGCGGTTCCGAAGGATTGCATCACCCTAATGGTCGAAGATGGCTGGGTCACCCTCAACGGCGAGGTCGGCTGGCACTACCAGAAGAAGGCCGCGGACCACGACGTCCACAACGTCGCGGGCGTCAGAGGACTGACCAACAAGATTTCGATCAAGCCGCACGTTCAGTCCTACGCGGTGCGTGAGAAGATCGCAAAGGTACTGGCACGCACAGCCGCGTTCGACGCAGCGGGGATTTCGATTCAGACAGACAACGGGACAGTGACGCTCACTGGAAACGTGCCTAGCTGGAGCGAAAGGAACCTCGTCGAGGACGCGGCATGGTCGGTCCCCGGTGTCACGGAGGTGAACGACAAGCTCAGCATTGGCGCCTGATCTGAAAGGGAGCATCGCGTAGGCGCCCGAATCCTCGGCTTCGCGCCTGGGCCTCGGGCGCCGACCCTCATGTTCGGCCGTTGGCCGGTACTCGGTAGCGCAAGGCTGACGAGAAGCTGAGGCGTGCCAGGCCGGAAGCTCACCGCGGTCCAGTCCTGTTGGGACGTGTCAACGCAGACAGAGTCAGGCAAGCGACCGGTGGGTGCGGGGTGAGTCGCTCGAACCCATCATCGATTGGGTCGACGCGATCCTCGGGACGACCCTCGGAAAGACCTCGCTCAGCCCGCACCGCTGCCACGCACCGCTCTGATGTCCGGCCTCACGAGCCGATGTAGGCTCGTCGTGGGAGGACGACATGACCGACGGAACCGCGACTTCGACGCTAGGGAGCACTCGACCCCTGTCGGAGGAGGAGTTCGAACGGATCGATGCCTATTGGCGCGCCGCGAACTTCCTGTCGGTCGGCCAGATCTACCTGCTCGACAACCCGCTCCTGCGCGAGCCGCTCCGGCCGGAGCACATCAAGCCGCGCCTGCTCGGGCATTGGGGGACCACCCCCGGTCTCAACTTCGTGTACGCCCATCTGAATCGGGTGATCACCGCGCGTGACCTCGATGCGATCTACGTCATCGGGCCGGGCCATGGTGGACCGGCCACCGTGGCCAACGCCTACCTCGAGGGAACGTACACGGAGGTCTACCCGAACATAACCCGCGACGAGGCCGGGATCCGCCGGCTGTTCCGCCAGTTCTCCTTCCCGGGCGGCATCGGCAGCCATGTGACGCCCGAGACCCCGGGTTCGATCCACGAGGGCGGCGAGCTCGGCTACGCCCTGAGCCATGCGTACGGCGCGGCTTTCGACAACCCGGACCTGGTGGTCTTCTGCGTCGTCGGTGACGGGGAGGCCGAGACCGGCCCGCTGGCCACGAGCTGGCATTCGAACAAGTTCCTCAACCCGCGGACCGACGGCGCGGTCGTCCCGATCCTCCATCTCAACGGCTACAAGATCGCCAGCCCCACCATCCTCGCCCGGATCTCGGGCCAGGAGCTGACGGCCCTGTTCGAAGGCTACGGCTATCAGCCCTTGTTCGTGGAGGGCGATGATCCCGCCGTCATGCACGACCGCATGGCGGCTGCCCTCGATGAGGCGATGGATGAGATCACCGCCATCCAGCGCGCGGCTCGGGTCGACGGGGATCAAAGCCGTCCCCGCTGGCCGATGATCATCCTCCGTTCTCCGAAAGGCTGGACCGGGCCGAAGGAGGTCGACGGCCTGCCGGCCGAGGGCAGCTTCCGCTCCCACCAGGTGCCGATGTCCGACGTCCGCGAGAAGCCCGAACACCTCGCGATCCTCGAGCGCTGGTTGCGCAGCTACCGGCCCGAGCAGCTTTTCGACGCATCCGGCGCGCTTCGCTCGGACCTCGCCGACCTACCGCCGCGGGGCGCCCGCCGGATGAGCGCGAACCCGCACGCAAACGGTGGGCTCCTCCTGCGCGACCTCGCGCTGCCCGACTTCCGCGACTACGCCGTCGCGGTCGAGCGGCCGGCTACGACATCCAGCGAGGCGACCAAGGTGCTGGGCGGCTTCCTCCGGGACATCATCCGGCGGAACCCCGAGACGTTCCGACTGTTTGGCCCGGACGAGACAACATCCAATCGCCTGTCGCCGGTGTTCGAGGTGACGGACCGCGCCTGGGTCGCGGAAACGCTCCCCACCGATGACCACCTCGCTCCAGACGGGCGAGTGATGGAGGTACTTTCCGAGCACAACTGCCAGGGCTGGCTCGAGGGCTACCTCCTGACCGGGCGGCACGGCCTGTTCAATTGCTACGAGGCGTTCATCCACATCGTCGACTCGATGTTCAACCAGCACGCGAAGTGGCTGAAGATGACAGCCGAGATCCCATGGCGGCGGCCGATCGCGTCCCTGAACTACCTCCTGACCAGCCACGTCTGGCGCCAGGACCACAACGGCTTCAGCCACCAGGACCCGGGCTTCATCGACCATGTCATCAACAAGAAGGCGGAGGTCATCCGGGTCTACCTGCCGCCCGACGCGAACACGCTCCTGTCGGTCGCCGACCACTGCCTGAGAAGCCGGCACTACGTCAACGTCATCGTCGCGGGCAAGCAGCCTTCGTTGAACTACCTCTCGATGGACGAGGCAATCCTCCATTGCACACGCGGGATCGGCACGTGGGACTGGGCGAGCAACGACGACGGTGAGCCGGACGTCGTCCTCGCCTGCTGCGGCGACATCCCGACCCTCGAGACCTTGGCCGCGGTCGACCTGATCCGTCAATACCTGCCTGACCTCAAGATCCGGGTCGTGAACGTCGTCGATCTCATGCGCCTCCAGCCCGACAGCGAGCACCCGCACGGGCTCTCCGACCGTGAGTTCGACACGTTGTTCACGACGGACCGGCCGGTCGTCTTCGCCTACCACGGCTACCCGTCGCTGATCCATCGGCTGACCTACCGGCGGACGAACCACCCGAACCTCCACGTCCGCGGCTACAAGGAGGAGGGAACGGTCACCACGCCCTTCGACATCGTCATGCTCAACGACCTCGACCGCTTCCACCTCGTCATGGACGTCATCGACCGGGTCCCTGGGCTCGGCTCACGAACCGCTCACGTCCGCCAGCTCATGGCCGACAAGCGGGTCGAGGCCCGCGCCTACACGCGCGCGCACGGCGAGGACTCACCGGAGATCAGGGGGTGGACTTGGCCGTTCTGACGGAGTGGGCGTCGCCCCAGTGCGCGTTCTCGTCCTGAACGCGGGGTCGAGTTCGCTCAAGGCGAGCGTCGTCGACGGCGGCGCGACGCTCCTCCAGACGAGCGTCTCCTGGGGCGGCGACGCGACCCGGGCGTTGGATCGACCGGTGGCGGTGCAGGATGCGCTCGAGGCCTTCGAGCGCGCTGGGATCACGCTCGCCTCGGTCGAAGCCGTCGGTCATCGCGTCGTGCACGGGGGCGGCGTTTTCGCGGCACCGATTGTGCTCGATGATGGCGTAGTCGAAGCTCTCGACGAGCTCAGCGAACTCGCTCCGCTGCACAACGTCATCGCGGTCGAGACGATCCGCGCCGCTCGCGGTGCCCTGCCCCGCGTGCCCCACGTCGCGTGCTTCGACACTGCGTTCCACGCGACGCTGCCCGAGTCCGTCGCCCGCTACGCGGTACCGGAGTCCTGGTATACAGAGTGGGGGATCCGGCGGTTCGGCTTCCACGGGCTATCGGTCACATGGGCGATCGAACGTGCGGGCGTGCTCCTCGGGCGGGCTCCCGGCGAGCTGGGCATCGTCGTTGCGCACCTCGGGAGTGGCTGCTCGGTAACGGCCGTCCGAGGCGGTCGCTCCGTCGCGACGTCGATGGGCTTCACGCCGCTCGAGGGCCTCATGATGGGGACCCGCGCCGGCTCAATAGATCCGGGCATCATGCTCCATCTGCTGAAGACGGGGCGGATCAGCGTCGATGGTCTCGCCGACATCCTCGAGCACCGCTCGGGGCTCCTCGGGGTCTCCGGTCGAAGCGCCGACATCCGAGAACTGGAGGCGTCCGCTGACGCCGGAGATGATCGCGCGCGCCTCGCGCTCGACATGTTTGTCGATCGAGCAGCTGCCGGCATCGGTGCCGCGACGGTCGCCTTGCAGCGACTGGACGCCCTGGTGTTCACCGGCGGGATCGGCCAGAACGCCGGCCGCGTTCGGTCTTCGATCGTGGAACGGCTGGCGGTCCTCGGCTTTCGCCCCCTCAGGCTGGAAGAGACCGGCAAGGATCGAGTGCTCGCTGTCGAGGGCCGGGTCGGCGCTGGCGACGTGCACGAGCCGCTCGCCCTCATGATCGAAGCTCGCGAAGATCTCGTGATCGCCCGCGCTGTCTCCACCTTGGTTGCCCCTCACTGAGGCCGCCGCCACCTGGCGGCCGAGCCTACCTGGTCGCGCTGACGCAAAGCCTTTGGGAGGCGAACGCGCGCAACGGCAATCTTGTGACTTGCGGCCCTACGCGAGCGGGCGCGCCGGCACTAATCAACGCCTGCGCACATGCCATAGTCGGGCCATGGACGATCTCTCGATGCGCCAGGCCGAAGGAGTTCCACCCATGGCGTTCAACCTTGACATCGTCGCTGCGGCGAAGGCGAATACGTTCTTTCGGCAGGTGCTGTCGACGGGGAGGTACGCCCAGGTCGTGGTGATGAGCATCCCGCCAGGAGGCGAGATCGGCGAGGAGGTTCACGAGCATGTCGACCAGGTCCTCGCGTTCGTGGAGGGCACAGGAGTCGCGATCCTCGAGGGTGAGGAAAGCCTCGTCGGTCCGGACCGGTTGGTCCACGTCCCTGCCGGGATGCGCCACAACTTCGTGAACCGGGGGTCGGGAGACCTTCGTCTCTTCACTGTCTATGCGCCCCCGCAGCACGCGCCCGGGACGATCCACAAGACGAAGTCGGAGGCCGATGCGGACGAGGCGGACCACTTCGCTCCGAACGCCTAGGGCAAGGTCGCGCCAAGGCCTTCCGCCATCGGGGTCGCCGCGCGTCCTATGGGCTCGCTTCGTTCATGGCCCTGACTGGACGCTTTACGCTCGGATCGCCACTCGGGGAGCCACAGCGCATAGGCGGCGCTGACTCTGGATCAGGGGATTGAAGGTTCGAATCCTTCCTCGCCAGCCAATTCTTACCTCAAGGCGAATGTCACATAAACGCGCCTCGGGGTTCGCCGGCGCCTGGCGGCAACCGGTTATGGCGAACAGACCGCCGCTACCTCCGGAATGGGTCAACACGGATCCCAAGATTCGGACGCACCTTTCGGACGCACCTTGACACCGGCGACGATCATTCAGGTCCGGCCGTGGAGAGGGGGAGAGTCATCGTCACACGCCACCGCTCAGATCTGGGGGACCGCACGCTCGCGCAGCGCCTCGTGCAACGCCTCGCCCTGGCCATCTGTGGTGTGCTCGCGGCGTCTCTACCGATCGGCACCGCCATCGCCCCGGTTGCGCTGGCCGGCCCGACCTGCGTCGATGGCTGGCAGTCGATGCCTGCCGACGGTGTACTCGCAGGTGGTGCCCCATTTGGCTCAGCCGCGGTTGGCGGCCAGCCGGCGTGGGTCGTGGGCAGGCGCTCCGCCGTGGCGTCGATCGGGCGCTGGGATGGCAGCTCGTGGCGCAACGTGGCCCAGCCGTGGACAGGCGATTCCGGGCTGAACGCGGTTTCTGCAATTACGCCGTCGGTCGCCTGGACCGTCGGCTACAGCCGCCTCTACTCGCCGCGGGTCCTCAGCGCGCGCTGGAATGGCACATCCTGGCAGGCCGTGACCGTGCCCCAGCCCTATGGCCGTGCCGCATGGCTGACCGATGTCGTGGCCCTCAGCTACAAGCGTGCTCTGGCTGTCGGGCTGCGATTGGCCGGCGGGCGCATGTATCCGGTCGCGCTTTTTCGCGGGCGAACGTCGTGGGTAAATCGCAGCCCAACTTTCGGTGCCAACACCGAGGGCGGACTGACCGCTTCGACCCGGGCGCCCGGTGGCAGGCTGTGGGCCGCCGGCTGGCGCGGCGACGCGGCTGGAGCGGCGCCTTGGATCGGCTACTGGGACGGCTCGGCGTGGATCTCGACACCCGCCGCCCCCCTGGACGCCGGCCACGCCTACATGACCGACATCGCCTTCCAAGCGCCAACCGACGGATGGGCGGTCGGCTACATGGAGCCAGTCAGTGGCGGATATGCACCCATCCTCCAGCATTGGGATGGCTTGGCTTGGCAGGCGGAGGACCTGTCCTGGGCAGCGGCGGATGAGTCGATGATGCTGACTACCGTTGCGGTCAATTCGGCAGGCGACGTCGTGGTCGCCGGTAATCGCATGTCGGATCTGGGTCCTACTGCAGTCATGGCGACGAGGCGCGCCGGCGTCTGGCAGGTGACTCCCGCCCCGGGAGGTCCGCACTTGGATTCGTGGGCCAACAACGCCACCGCCCTCACGCAAGGTGCCTTCGTAGCCGGCCAGTTCGGCGCTTCCGGGATGGCACTCCGGGCATGCGAGCCGGCCCCAACCGGCAACGGCCTTATTGGGTCGGACGGGACGTCCAAGCCATCTGCGATGTATTGGGATGAGGATGAGCCGAGCTCGCTCACATCGGGCTCTGGGCGCGCCGCTGCCGTTGCCGCCGTCCAGCTCGAGGGCTTCCATGCGGAAGATGTGACGGCCGCCGCGGGATTGACCCTCACATCAAGAACGTGGAGCGGGGAGGTCGCCGACTTCAACAAGGACGGCTGGCCAGATGTGTTCATCAATCGGCATGGCGAGGCAGTGCCCGTACTCGCCCTGGGCAGCATGGGCGGCTTCACCATTGCCACGACGAATTTCCAATTCACAGATCGCCATGGCTGCGCTGTGGCCGATGCGAACGGCGACGACGAGCTAGACCTGTTCTGCAGCGTCGGCCGCAACCAGGGCACCGGTGTGGGCGCTGATGAGTTCCTGCTCAACGTCGGCGAGACGGGTGGGACCCTGGCTGGAGAGCAGTTCGGCGTGCTGGATATCACCGGGCGCGGCCGAGCCGCCGCCTTCGTCCACCTGGCGACCGACGCCCTGCCCTCGCTCTTCGTCACCAATGAACCGGTGAGGATCGATGGCCTGCCCAGCTTCAACCGCTTTTTCCGAAACACCGGCACGAACTTCGTGCCCGCGCCTGAACTCGGTTTGGACAATTCGAGCGGCGGCCAATGTGCCGTCGCCGCCAACCTGGATGCCGATGCCGACGACGAGATACTGCTCTGCACACTCGAGCCCCATGGCGGCCTGAGCGCAGGCGCACGTATCTACGACTTCAATGGCACTCGCTTCGTGGACCGCACAGCCGAGTGGGGCATCCGGCCCATGGCCGACCGGGATATCGAGGTGGCGGATTTCAACGGCGACAGCCTGCCTGATATCGCTCAACTCAAAACAACCAGGCTTCGAATCAGCCTCGGTCTTCCCACCGGCGGCTTCGAGCAGGCGTATCAGCTCGACACGAGCACCGCGGCGGGGATGGCCGTCGGCGACGTCAACGAGGATCAACGCCCCGATATCTACGTCGCGCGCCAGGCGAATCGCAATAGATCCCACCTGATGCTGGTCAACGTCGGGGACGGCACATCGTTCACCAACGTGGCGATCCCGCAGGCTTCGTCAGGCAGCGCCGACGACGCGCTGGCCCTGGATTACGACGGGAACGGCCTGACCGATTTCCTGATCCTCAATGGCCTGAACTTTCGCGGCCCGGTCAGGCTCATCGCCTTCTTCCGAACAGACGAGTAGACGGCCCGGCACCCCCGGCGCGCCGGCCCACGTACCATCCGCACGTGACGACTGAACGCGAGGCTCCGGCTGGAGCGAGCGAACTGATGCGCTCGCTGGGCCTGCTTGTGGACGGTCCGGCTGCGTGGGCCAAGCCTGTCGGCAGCCGTCGCCCGGGCGTGTTCGTGGTGGAGTTACCTGGCGGGGCGGAGAAAGCACCCCTCGATATCGTCGCGATCCGACGATGGGTGCAGGGCGTGCCAGACATGCTTGTCGACGGCGTGCTCGCTGACGCGCCGGACGTGGCACGGCGGCTGGAGCTTTTCTGGCTGCCGAACGAGCCCATCCTCTACGTCGGCCGCTCCGCGCGGGCCATAGGCGAGAGGGTGGCGGCGATGTACGCAACTCCGCTGGGCGACGCAAGGCCATACAGCGGCGGCTATTGGCTCAAGACCCTGTCAGTCCTGTCCAGGCTGCGCGTGTGGTGGGCGGCCACGGACGCCTTCGAGGAATACGAGGACGCGCTCCTCTCTGCCATCGCAGAGCGCGCCGCCCCCGGAGCGGCCGCTCTATTGCCGGATCCGAATGTCCTGCTTCCCTTCGCGAACCTCGCCGTGCAGGGTGGCGCCAGCAAGGCACACGGCCTGGCGAACACCGTTCGAGAACAGGCCGCTCCCATCAAGGCAGCCGCCCCCGCGAAGCGCGTGTCCAAGGCCGCGCCACGGACCGCTGGCATAGGTGCGCCACAGGCGCGCCGCAAAGCCGTGTCCAGCCGCCCGGCACCCGAGCCGACGTACATCTCGCGAGACGGGCTCGCCCGACTGACAACAGAGTTGGATGACCTGCGCACCAGCGTGCGGCCGCAGGTCATCGCGCGAGTCAAGGCCGCGCGCGAGCTGGGCGACCTCAAGGAGAACGCGGATTACGAGTACGCGCGCAAGGAGCAGTCGTTCGTCGAGGGTCGCATCCAGTCCATCGAGGCGATGCTCAGGACCGGTGTGGTCATAGACGCGCCGACGTCGGGCGACACCGCGCGGTTGGGCTCAACGGTGGTGATCGAAACCGAAGGGGAGAAGGCGACGTTCGTGCTCGTCGGCTCGGCAGAGGCGGACCCTGCGGCTGGACGTATCTCCGACGTGTCGCCTGTCGGTCGTGCATTGCTCGGCGCGCGCGCCGGTGAGCGGGTGACCGTCCAACTCCCCAATGGGAGCGTGATCTACCAGGTGCGCGAGATCCGCTAGGCAAGGAGGACGCAGGGACCCGCCCCGCGGGACCTTGCGGCCGACGCGCAGCAGCGCCCGAAGGGCGACTGCGCAGACAGGTGCCGCGCGGTCTCAGGCGCCGTCGTTGGGCGCGTCATCCTCGTCGTCGCCGAGCACAGTCAGCTGGCGTGGCGCGTCGGCCGCCACCTCGGGACGCCGGCTGCGGCTCCGGGAACCCTCCCCGCCCATGGTGCGACGCGTTTCCACATTGACGCCGCCATTTGCTTCGAGCGCGGGATGCTCGACCAGCGCGACCAGGCGGCTGGCCATGAACCGGCCGGTGCGCACAGGAGTTCCGGAACGCGTGACCTCCGTCACCTCGACGACACCGCGCGCGGTCGTGACCTCGATGCGACGGCCGGCCCGGCGCGCCACGATCTCGAACGTCTGCGTGCCCTGGCCGGTGTCGACCACAGCCTCGACGCGATCGCCCTTCATGGGCGGAGCATACTCGCAAGGGAGATCGCCAGGGCCTCACGAATCCTGCCTAGGCGCGGACCTCCTGGCGCATGAACGAGACGTAGGCGAGCGCGAACGCTCCCGCGGTGACCGCTATCAGAGCCACGAACTGTGGCCATACGACGAGTACGCTCTGGTCCAGGGAAAGCAGGCCGCCGATGGCCCCGCTTCGCTGAGCCGGCGTGACCAGGTCGGGCGTGACAGTTCGCAGCCGCGGGTCGAGAACTACGGCCGTGGCTTCTTCGTACAACTGGTTGGGGGCGATCCGGCGGAGCTCGACCTGGAGTGACAGGTTCGCGCGTGCCTCCGAGCTGCCCTGACCAGCGTCGGGCGGGATCGGCTTCAGCACACCCGCCAGGATGCCGATGATCAGTGACAGGAAGACCGTCATGACCAGCCAGACGGAAAGTGCCACGAGTGCGGAGGTCGCTGCGCGGCGAAATACGACCGAGCAGAGCAGCGCCAGGGCCAGCCAGAAGCCGATGTAGGCGATGGTCAGGATCACCCAGACCATCAGGCGCAGGACATCCTCGGCGCTGGGCAGGATGCCCAGCTGGATGACGCCGATCGCCGCGACGATGCCAACGACCGAGATCAGGATCACGGTGATGGCAGACAACCCGGCTACGAACTTGCCGTTGACCACGTCGTCGCGATGGATCGGCTGGGCGAGGAGGCGCGGCAGCGTGCCCTCGGAGCGTTCGCCGTTGACGCCGTCGAAGCCGAAGGCAATGCCGAGCAACGGGCCGAGGAATGTGATGAACGTGGTGAAGGGCGGGATCTGCCCGACATGGCCGGTAAACAGCACGAGGAATACCGACGGCTCGCCGGCGACTTCAGACGCAATGCCCCCGAGGCCACCTGCCGTGGAGTACACCGCGGCGGCCGCGGCGAGGGTCATGACGATCGTCAGGATCAGAAAGCGGAGGCTGGTGATCTCATCGGTGAATTCCTTGGCCGCGATAACGCGCCAGCCGGCACGCAGACCCGGGACGCCGACGCCTGACCGAACACGTTGCAGGGGACGCTGGTCAGGCGAGGATGACGGTCGAGCCTTCTTCCGCCGCCGCGTGCTCCTGACTGGCAGGCTCTCTGACTGCGCCGTCATACGATCGCCTCAGCGGGCTCATTGGTGGCGAAGTAGCGGCGGTAAATCTCGTCCAGCTCGTCACCACGCCGGCGGAGATGGAACGGTGGGTGGCCCGCATCGACCAGTGCCTTGGCGAGGTCTGTGCGCACGTCGCGGCTGGCGTTGACCACGACGATCCGGCTGTCGCGCACGTCCGCCTCGACCGACGTGACGCCCTTGACGCGCTGCGCCGCCTGGCGGACGGCATCCAGCGGCGCGTCCACGCCCACCTCGATAGAGATGGGACCCGTGCCGAGCTGGCCGGAGAGCTTCTCTATGGGGCCGCTAGCGACGAGCTTGCCTGACACGAAGATGCCGATCTGGTCGCACACCTGTTGCACCTGGTGGAGGAGATGGCTGGCCAGCAGCACGGCGGCACCGTCTCGTGCCAGCTCGCGGACGAGGTCCAGGACCTCCACGACACCAGCCGGATCGATCGCGGCGGTGGGCTCGTCGAGGATGATGATCGACGGTTCCTTGACCAGGACGTCGGCGAGGCCGAGGCGCTGGCGCATACCGCGCGAGTACTTCTCGACGGACATGTCCGCGGCATCGGTCATGCCAACTCTGGCAAGGAGCATGTCGATGCGCTCCTCGGCCTGTTTCTTATCGAGACCGTTCAGCCGAGCCGTGTAGCGCATGTTCTGGCGCCCCGTGAGCCCGCTGTAGAAGCCGACGTTATCGGGCAGGTAGCCAACCTGTCGCTTGACCGCGACGGGGTTGCGTGCCGGGTCCAGATCAAGCACTCGCGCCCCGCCGGCAGTCGGCTCCGAGAGCCCGAGCAGCATCAGGATCGTCGTCGTCTTGCCCGCGCCGTTCGGTCCCAGGAGACCGAACACCTCGCCATGGCGGACGGTCAGGTCGAGCTTGTCAACCGCGGTGAAGTCGCCGTAGCGCTTGGTCAGACCGCGAGTTCGTATCGCCGCAGTCTTCGGCGCCGCCGCCGACTGCGCTCGTGGCTGCTCGGCGATGGGGTCAGCGACGGCCATAACGCTGGAAGACGACGAACAGTCCGACAGCCACTGCCACGAGCACCGCGATGCCGATCAGGTAGCCCAGCGGCGATGTCTCGACCGTGGTCCTGATCTCGATCGAATCGCTGGCGTCGTCGCTGCTGGCACGGATGGTGATCACGTAATCGCCCGCAAGCGAGTCGCTTGAAGAGGTGATAGTCGCCGTGGCCGTTTCGGTAGCCCCCGGCGCGATCTCATCGAAGGCATCCGGTGAGAAGGTCACGGTCCAGTCGGACGGCGGCGTCGAGCCGAGTGTGAGGCCGCTGATCGGGGCTGTGCCGTTGTTATCTATGACGAGGTTGAGCACGGTGGGCGCTCCCGCCGCCACGCGGGCGTTGAGGCGGCCGTCTGACGTGTCGAGCGTCATCGCAAAGCTGCCCGTGATCTCGACCGAGAGTGGCGCCTCGGCAACGAACGATCCGCTCACGGCGCGCACCGTGATCACGTTGTCGCCAGCCGGCGCGTTGGCCGGCGGCTCGACGGTGACCGCGATCTGAGCATCGGAGCCGGCATCCACGACTGCTGTTGAGGCCTGTGTCTCACCGGATGGCCGCGCATCCACCGTCCAGCCCAGAGGCCCATCGCCCTCGAGGCCAAATGTGAGCTGGGTATTCGTCTGGTTAGTGAGGGTCAGGTTGAAGCGGAACGTCGCGGAGGTCGCGCCCTGGAGGTTCGGGAAGTCCGCTTCGAGGGTCACCGCACCTGGCTGCTGCTCCTCGGTCACGATGTCCAGCGTGAGACGGGTCGCGATGCCTGCAGAGCTGCGGCCCTCGATAACAACCTGGTTCGATCCGGCGCCGACGTCATCGGGCACCGTCACCTCGGCAGTGAACTCCGCGGAAATCTCGCCGGGCACTTCCGGGTTTGAGCTGGTGAATACGGCAGCGATCGTGGATCCGGCGCCGCGCAGGCTTGTCTCCCACCCATCAGGCTGGCCGATGACGGTCAGGTCGACGCGCTGCGCCGTGTCCGTCGTGACCGTGATGGGGAAGCGCACCGTCGCGCCCGGGTCGGCGACGACTGACGGAAAGTCGGTGGTCATCTCGAGTGGACCCTGTGCGAATACGGCCGCCGGGGCAACGGCCAGCACGACCAGAGCGGCAGCAACGAAAGCACGCATCAAGCGCATGTCAGTAGACTCCTTGTTCCTCATCAGTTCACGGCGCACGGTTTGGGCAGGGCCTCCGAACCTCCTCCTCGACGTCCGGAGGCCGTGCCGTTCGTATCGTCGCAACCCACCGTTGCGCGCCGGAAATGGGCCGATGCCATTTTCTTCATGATTGCCTCGTTCCAGGCCAGCGCGCGGTCTGGGGCGGTGTGCTCTGGGTCACGAGTTTCGAGCCGCGATGCTAGCAGCGAGTTGGACCATCGTCCTGACTGACGGCCCCTGCGGACCCTTGGGCGAGAACGGACGGTCCTCGTCGAACCAGGCGGTGCTGGCTATGTCGAGATGCGCCCATTCGGTCTCGGCGTCTACCGCCGCGTCAACAAAGGCCGCGCCGAGGATCGCGCCGCCGTGACTGCTGCCCGCGCTGTTGCGCAAATCGGCGATCTCGCTCTTCATCTCGTCCCGGTACTCGTCGGAGAGCGGCATCGGCCACAGGCGCTCGCCCGCCTCGTCGCCGGCGCGGCGCACGGCGTCGACGAAGCCCTCCGGACGACCGAAGAGGCCCGTATAGTGCCGGCCCAGCGCGACCATGACCGCACCCGTCAGCGTGGCCACGTCGACGACCCGTGTCGCGCCCTCTCGTTGTGCGTAGCTGACTCCGTCGATCAGGACGAGCCGTCCCTCGGCGTCGGTGTTGATCACCTCGACTGTCTTGCCGCTCATGCTCGTCACGATGTCGCCCGGCTTGGTGGCATGACCGCCGGGTAGGTTCTCCGTGCATGGAGCGATCGCGATCAGGTTGAGCGGCAGGCCCAGCCGGGCGACGACGCCTGCCGTCGCCAGCACCGCCGCTGCCCCGCTCATGTCGTACTTCATCAGGTGCATGTCCTTGGGATCCTTGAGAGAGATCCCGCCGGAGTCGAAAGTGATGCCCTTGCCCACCAGGCCGAGGTCGTAGCCGTCCCCGGCTCGGCCCTTGTGCCGCAGCACAACGAACTGTGCAGGCTCGTCGCTGCCGCGTGATACCGAGAGGAAGCTGCCCATCCCGAGCGCGGCACAGGCCTCCTCGTCGAGCACCTCGACCTCGAGCCCGCTCTGTGCGGCCAGCTCGCGCGAGCGCTCGGCGACCTTCGTGGGCGTCATCAGGTTCGCCGGCTCGTTGGCCAGCGAACGGGCCCAATTGACCGCTTCGCCGATCGCTTCGCCGCGTGCCAGTGCGCCATTCGCGCCCTCGCCGGCGGCATGCTCACTGACCAGGAGCAGGACCTCTTCGAGCGGCGGCAGGTTGCGCTCATCGGGACCCGTTCGATACGCCTCGGGACGCCACATCGCGTAGATGACGCCTTCCACGGCGGCCTGGACCGCCACCTGCTCATCGACCGCATCCGTTTCGAGGACGATGGCTACGCGCGCCGCTGTCGATTGCCACAGGGCACGGACACCGGCGCTGACCACCTGCCACGCGCGTTGAACATCGAACTCGTCGCGCGATCCCGAGGCAACGACCACGAGCCGCGTCGCCTCCCTGCCCACACCCGCGCCGTCCATGTCCCGTTGCAGGTGAGTCGAGGCGGTGAAGATCTTGCGCGGGCCACTCTCCCTGGCTACCCATTCGGCCAGGTCCTTCGACTCGGCGGGGGTCAAGGCGGTCGCGCTGCCTTCCTTGAAAACGGGCACGATCAGCGCGTCGAGCTGCTCGCCATCGAGCGATGAGACGGTGCGGAACTGCAAGCCGAAGCTCCTTCTGAGTCCATATCACCGCCGAATCGACGGGGACACGAAGAGTATTAGAGTCATGGGTGTATCGCATGAACCCGCAAGGGAACAGACTCACCCGCGGCCACGCGGGAGCTGTCGCCGACCGCGCAGCAGCGGCCGGAGGCCGACTGCGGAGGAACGAAATTCAAATGACTCGTCGTGTCTATAGCTTCGACAGCCCAGACCATTTCGTCTGCGGCGCCCTTGGGCAGCCCGGTCAGCGCACCTTCTACCTACAGGCCGCAAAGGGCGACCGCGTGGTATCGGTCGCGCTGGAGAAGGCGCAGGTCGCGATCCTCGCGGAGCGGCTGGCAACCTTGCTGCTCGCCCTCCGCCAAGGTGGCGTCGCGATCGGCGAGGAGGCTCCGGCCGGCGCGCCGCAGCTCGCCGAGCCCGTCATCGAGCAGTTCCGCGTCGGGACACTGACGCTCGGCTGGGACGGCGACCGCGAACGCGTCGTGATCGAGGCGCGGGAGCTGACCGAGGAGGACGAGGATGACGACGAGGGCGACGAGGACGAGACCGAGGAGGAAGCCGAGGCCGAGCCCGTCCTCGTGGCGTCCGACCTGACTGACGGGCCTGATCTGGTCCGCGTCCAGTTGGAGCCAGAGGCCGCGCTCGCCTTTGCCAGCGGTGCCGTCGCGGTCGTCCAGGCCGGGCGTCCGCCATGCCCGAACTGCGGCGCGCCGCTAGATCCCATAGGCCACTTCTGCCCGCGGCGCAACGGCTACCAGAACTGACGGCGGTCGACTGACGGACGAACCACTGGAGCTGCTCCGGCGTGGACAGCTGGAGATCGTTGGTCGGCTGACCGAGGCGTCGAACGCAACGTTCCTGTGCCAGATCGACTCGGTCCGGGCGGTCTACAAGCCGACACGTGGCGAGCGGCCGCTCGATGACTTTCCGATCGGCACCCTTGCGCAGCGAGAGGCGGCGGCATACCTGCTGTCCGAGGCCACCGGCTGGGAGGTCATGCCACCGACCGTGCTGCGCGACGGCCCGTACGGGCAGGGCATGGTCCAGCTATGGATCGAGACCGACCCCGACTCGGACGTGGTCGAGATGATCGTCACCGACGATCCGCGCCTGCGCGCCATATGCGTGTTCGACGTGCTGGCCAACAACGCCGATCGGAAGGGTGGCCATCTGTTGCCAGTGGCCGGTGGGCACGTCTATGGAGTCGACCACGGGATCTGCTTCGCGGTCGAGCCCAAGTTGCGCACGGTCCTGTGGGCGTGGCGCGGCCAGAAGCTCGCACAGGCGGAGATGGAGGTCGTTCGCGGCGTCTGCGATCAAGTCGAAGGAGAGTTGGGGCTGCGACTCACGGAATTGTTGAGCGCAGACGAGGTGCGCGCCACGTCACTTCGTGCCAAGAACCTGCTCAAGGTTGGACGCTTTCCCCAGCCCGATCCGAATCGCCCTGCCCTGCCCTGGCCGCCGTTCTGAGCGAGCCGAAGGCCTCGGGCGCCGGCGCTTAGGCCTTGTCCTCCTCGTCGCGTTCGAGGATGAAACCGAATTCGGAGCCGCCCTCCGGTCGCGCCGCCGCCCAGATTCGGCCACCCATCGCGTCCACCAACACGCGACAGACGTAGAGGCCGATCCCCGCGCCGCTGATTGTTCCGGCCGTCGAGAGCGAGCGGTAGTAGAGCTCGAACAGCCGGGCCGTCTCCGCCATGTCTATCCCTGCGCCCTCGTCGAGGACGCGGACGCGAACGCCCTCCGTGGTCTCGTCGACCATCACCTGCACGGCCGAGGCATGCGGGCCGTACTTCGCGGCGTTGCTGAGCAGATTGCGCAGTACCTGTTCTACGTACGTTTCCTCCCCCCGCGCGGGCGAAACGGAATTCCCCGAGTGCACCGTGAACCGCACAGCGGGCCAGCGTTCCTGCTCGCTGCGCACGACGCGCGCCGCGATCCGCGGCAGAAGAAGTGGCTCGGTCGCACGCTCGACCGCTCCTCGCTCCGACTTGGACAGCACCAGCAGGTCCTCGACCAGCCGGTACAGGCGGTCGGCCTCCGCCTCCAGATCGTCGATGAGATCCGTGCGCGTCTGCTCGTCGAGCCGACGCTCGCGGTTGGCAAGGAGCTTGGCGCCGCCGTAGATCAAGGTAATGGGTGTGCGCAGCTCGTGCGAGATGATGCTGTTGAACGCGTCGCGCAGCTCATTGGCGCGTCTCTCGACCTCGACCATGCGGCCGAGCTCCTCGCGTGCCGCCGCGGCCTCCTCGAGCGCCTTGTTCGTCTCGGTTGATTGCGTCCGGGCGCGGTCGCGCTCAGTGCGGAGTCGATGGGACAGGTAGGAGACCGCGATGCCGCCGGCCAGGTAGGCCACCAACCGCAGCTGCTGATCGCGCAGGTCGACGAGGACGACCGCCAATGGCGGGAGAAATACGAGCGTATCGACCAGCGCGCTCAGGACCGTGGCGAGAACGCCTCCGAGCAGCCCGCGGTACCACGCAGCGATCGCAACGGCCGGGACGTAGATAGTGAAGCCGGCGTTGGCGCCCGTCAGTTGATAGAGCACGTACTTCGCGGCGACGGTGGCGCCGATGAGGGCGCCGGCAACGACCAGAGAGCGCAACGCTGCCCGCGCGTCCGTCGGGTGGAGACGAGCGATCCGGCTTGGCACGGCGGGACGTCGCGAGGCCTCATTCTCGCCCTCGCGGGCATTCTGCTTCTTCTCCGCGCCCAGGACCTCCTGTCCCACTCATCCCCCGCATTGCTGTGGCTAAGGCGATCCATCAGCGTGATCCGCTCGGGGCTCCGTCTGCGCGACGATCGTCACCAGATTCGTGACGAACCCATCAAGTACGCGAGGCGCCAAACAGGTCGAGCAGACCGCGCAGAGGGATGGATACCCAGTCCGGTCGGTTGTTGAGCTCGTAGTCGAGCTCATACAGGACCTTCTGAAGGGCCGAGATGTTCAGCAGCGCTTCCAGCTCGGCGCGATCCTGGGACACGAAAGGCTGGCCTGCGGCTTCGGCCAGGTAGGCGCGCAGGAAGGTGGCCGCCACCCACAGGTACCAGAAGTCCGCCCACGGCTCGAGACGGGCGACGTCCTCTGGCCGCACCGCCCCTCCGAGGTGGGGATTGAGCAGCGTGCCGAACGCCGCGTAGTGGAACGAGCGAAGCATGCCGGCGACATCGGCCATCGCGGAGCGCTTGTGGCGCCGCTCGGACAACGGCCGTCCGGGCTCGCCCTCGAAGTCGATGAACATGAAGTCCTTGCCGGTCCACAGCACCTGGCCGGCGTGGAAGTCGCCATGAGTGCGTATCCGGCTGGCGGTGACTCGGGCGCGCGTCAACTCGGTCAGGCGCGCCTGGACGTCGCTCGCCAACTCCAGTGCGCGGGCTGCTTGCACGCTGGTATCGGCCGGCAGATCGTCACGCCGCTGGCGGAGCAGACCGAACGTGCTCACGGCCTGGTTGCGCATCGTCTGGAATACGGAGCGCTGGTAGAGCGCGCTGAACGGTTCGGCGGCGAAGGCGGGATCGTCGCGCACGCCGGCGAGTGCCCGGTGCATCTGAGCGGTCCTGGTACCTAGTAGCCCACACACGTCCAGGTACTCGCCGATCGCATCCGCCGCGATCGGCGACAGTTCGCCGGCGCTCGCCTCCAGGACGGCCGAGATGGTCGCTGGTGGACCCTCCGGCGGCTGTGTTTCGCCCGCGGCCACCTGCTCAAAATAGGCACTGACCGAGTCGATCGTGAACTCCCACACGTCGCCCTGGTTGGGCACGAAGGCCTGAAGGATGCCGAGCGCCGATGGCTCCTCATGTGGGCCGCGATACGCGAGCCAGCCACCGACAGCGGGCGTGTACTCGAACCCGCCGTCGGTTAGCGCGTTGCCGATCTCGAGCTCGGGGTTGATCCCGGGCTCGAGGCGGCGGAAGAGCTTCAGGATTAGCCGATCGCCAAACGCGACTGACGTGTTGCTCTGCTCGGCTCGGCCGACCTTCGCCTCGAGCTTCGCGCCGCGACCGCCACGGAGCGACCTGTACGCCTTGGTCGGAGTTGCCGTTATCTCGCCTCTCCGGCCGGCGAACCTGCGCCGCGTCCCGATGGCGTCGAGCAGGTCCCCCGAGAAGCGCGGGTCGTAGAGGGCGTCGTAGAGCGTCCATGTCGCACCACCCTCTCCGTCGGGCGAGACATGGGCCACCACCGCCTGCGGCGCGTCGTGGACGACACGCGCGGCCTGGTCGGAGGGCGCCAACGCGAGCGGCAGGACATATCGCTCCGCCTCGCCCTCGGTGTATTCCACGTCGAAGATCGCCAGGGTGGCATCTATCGCTTCGAGCGCGATCGGTATCGAGTCGTGCAGAGTGACTGACTTGATCCGCCGCGCCTTGGAGCGGAACCAGCGGCGGGCGCGGAAGTAGCCGGGCAGCAATCTCAGCAGCTCTGTACGAGCGGAACCGCGCAGCAGCCCATCCAGATCCGCGGCCGCTGTCAATGTGGGCACCTGCTGGTCGATTGAACGGACTTCTGCGCCGCGACCCGATGGATCAGCTTCGAGCGCGAACCAGATGAAGGCGTGCGGGCCAAGCGTCAGGAAGAGCGGCCGATCGTCCACGCGTGGGAACTCCACTCGGCCGAACATCTCGACTGGAACAAGGCCGCGATACGCAGACAGGTCCAGTTCCGCGTACTGGACGAAGCGCGACATGTTCGCCACCACCAGGATTCGCTCGTCCTCGAACTCGCGCACGAAAGCAGCGATGCGCCGGTTGTCGGGATGCAGGAACGTGAGCGAGCCGCGACCGAAGGCGCGGTAGTTCTTGCGCAGCGCGATCAGCCGCTTCATCCACCACAGCAGCGAGGCCGGGTTGTTCTGCTGCGTCTCGACGTTGATCGCCTCGTAGTGGTACTCGTGATCGGTGATCACAGGCAGGAACAGGCGCTGCCGATTGGCGGACGAGAAGCCGGCGTTGCGATCGCCGCTCCACTGCATCGGGGTGCGCACGCCGTTGCGATCGCCGAGATAGACGTTGTCGCCCATGCCGATCTCGTCCCCGTAGTACAGGACGGGCGTGCCTGGCAACGCGAAGAGCAAACCGTTGAGCAGCTCGATCCGGCGCCGGTTGTTGCCCAGCAGCGGCGCGAGCCGCCGGCGAATGCCGAGGTTGATGCGCATCTGCGGGTCGTGGGCGTAGACCCGGTACATGTAGTCGCGCTCCTCGTCGGTGACCATCTCGAGCGTCAACTCGTCGTGGTTGCGCAGGAACAGCGCCCACTGTGCGTTGTCAGGGATCGCAGGCGTCTGCTCGAGGATGTCGTAGAGCGGGAAGCGGTCCTCCATCCGCACGGCCATGAACATGCGCGGCATCACCGGGAAGTGGAAGCACATGTGGCACTCGTCGCCGTTGCCGAAATAGGCGACCGCATCCTCGGGCCACTGGTTCGCTTCCGCGAGCAGCATTCGGTCCTTGAAGTTGGCGTCGATGTGGGCGCGCAGCTCGCGCAGGAACGCGTGCGTCTCGGGCAGGTTCTCGCCGTTCGTGCCCTCGCGCTCGTACAGATACGGCACGGCATCGAGCCGAAGCCCATCGACTCCCAGCTCCAGCCAGAAGTCGAGCGCCTTCTTGATGGCTTCGCGCACGCGCGGGTTGTCGAAGTTGAGGTCGGGCTGATGGAAGTAGAAACGGTGCCAGTAGTACTGCTCAGCCACCGGATCCCAGGTCCAGTTGGAGCGCTCGAAGTCCTTGAAGATGATCCGAGCGTCGCGGTACTTGTCCGGATCGTCGCTCCACACGTAGAAGTCGCGAAGTGGGCTGCCCTTGGGGGCACGGCGCGCGCGCTGGAACCAGGGGTGCTGGTCAGAGGTGTGGTTGCAGACCAGCTCGGTGATGACCTTCAGGCCGCGCCGGTGGGTCTCCTTGATGAGCACCTTGACGTCGCGCAGGGTGCCGTAGTCGGGATTGACGTTGGTGTAGTCGGCGATGTCGTAGCCGTCGTCCTTGCCCGGTGAGGGATAGAAGGGCAACAGCCAGATGGCCGTGACGCCGAGGTCGGCAAGGTAGTCGAGCCGCTGGGTCAGGCCCGCGAAGTCACCCGAGCCGTCGGCGTTCGCGTCGAAGAACGCGCGCACGTGGAGCTCGTAGATAATCGCGTCCTTGTACCAAAGGGGGTCCCGCTCGGCGGCCATCAGCGTCTCAACCACAGCACGTGCGCGCCGCGCTCGGCAGGGTCCAGCTCGATCGGAATTAGAGGTCCAGTCCACCTGGTGGACGTGTCATCGAGCAGGTCGACGACTTCGAACGGCCGACCGACTGGCAGCCCCAGCCCTTCGAGCCCGAGCTCCAACACGCCACCCTGCACGTTCGCGTAGTCGAGATTCGCGATCGTCAGCACGATGTCCCGCTGATCGGCGCTGTTCTTGGTGTAGGCAAGCAGGTTGGGATTGTCGATCGGGTGGAACCACAGCCGCTCGTTCGACTGGAGCGCTGGGTGCTCGCGCCGCGCCCGGTTCACGCGGGTGATCAAGTCGCGCAGGCTGTCCTTGCGGTCCAGGTCCCACGTCCGCTGCTGGTATTTCTCCGAGTCGAGGTACTCCTCAGTTCCGGGGTCGCGCGGCGTGCTCTCGCCCAGCTCGTAGGCCGGGCCGTAGATGCCGTAGTTCGCCGAGAGGGTGGCCGCCAGAACGAGTCTGGCTTCGAATGCCGCATGCCCGCCCGCCTGGAGGTCGGCGTGCAGGATGTCCGGCGTGTTCGGCCAGAAATTCGGCCGGAAGAACTCATTGACCGGCGGCGACGTCAGCTCGGTCATGTATTCCGCCAGTACTGCCGCGGTGTTGCGCCACGTGAAATAGGTATAGGACTGGCTGAAGCCGAGCTTGGCCAGCCGGTACATCGGTTTCGGGCGCGTGAACGCCTCGGCCAGGAAGAGCACGTCGGGATGGTCGCGCTTGATGTCGTTTATCGCCCATTCCCAGAACGCGAAAGCCTTCGTGTGCGGGTTGTCGACGCGGAAGATCGTGACGCCCTGGCCGATCCAGAAGCGGAAGACCTGGTTGAGCGCCTGCCACAGGCCGCGCCAATCACGGCTCTCGAAGTCGAACGGGTAGATGTCGTGGTATTTCTTGGGCGGGTTCTCGGCGTACTGGATCGTCCCGTCCGGCCGGGCGCGGAACCAATCCGGGTGCTCCGCCACCCACGGATGGTCGGGCGAGGCCTGGAAGGCGATGTCGAGTGCGATCTCGATGCCTCTCGCCCTGGCCGCGGCGACGAGGGCGCGGAAGTCTTCGAGCGTGCCGAGGTCCGGGTGAACGGCGTCATGGCCGCCCTCAGGACCGCCGATGGCCCAGGGCACCCCGGGGTCGCCGGCGTCCGTCGAAGGCTTGTTGTTGGGCCCCTTTCGGAACTGCCTCCCGATCGGGCTGATCGGCGGCATGTACAGGACGTCGAATCCAAGAGCCTCGACATAGGGCAGGCGCGCGATCACGTCTGCGAACGTGCCGTGGCGCGCCGGGTCGGGTGAAGCCGAGCGCGGAAACAGCTCGTACCACGCGGAGAAGCGTGCCCGCTCCGGGTCAACGACCACGGCGAGGGTCTGCTCGAGCGTCGTCTCGAGTGTGCGATCCGGATAGCTGTCGACCACTTTCGCGAAATCGTCGTCGAGCGCCTGTTCCGCCGTGAGCCTCAAGACGGCGGTACGCAGCGCCGCGGCATCCGTCCCTGTCGCGCGTTCGGCGGCGCCGGCGACGATCTCGGCCCCGATACGCAGGTCAACGGTCACGTCCTGGCCTGCATCGATGCGCTTCTTGAGGTCGTGCCGCCATGTCTCCCAGCGGTCCACCCAGGCCGAGACCGAGTACTCGTACCGGCCGATGCTCTCGAGCGGGAACGAGGCGCCCCAGCGGTCGTTGCCGAGCAGGGGCCCCATTGGGGCTTCCTGCCACTCATCGGATTCGCCGCCGCACCAGCGCAGGACGACCCGGATCTCGTCGTGACCGTCTGTGAAGGCATCCGCTTCGACTACCAGGACATCACCGACGATGCGCTTCACGGGAAAGCGCCCTGCGTCGACCTGCGGGCTGACGTTCTCGATCACGACCCTTCGACGGCCGTCGTCTGGCGGCAGCCTCACTTACGGTCGGGCTTGGTGGCGGCGGCCTTTTTCTGCTTGGTGAACGGCTTGCCCCGTGACTGCCGCGCGGGCCGATCCGGCGTCCGGGTCGATGCCCATTTGGGTGGCGTCGCGAGCTGCTTCTCGAACAGGTCGAGTTGGTAGCCGGCCTTTTCAGCTGCGCGCCGGAGCTCAGCCGCACGGGGCAGCGCCAGAACGTTGATCGCTTTCTCGAACCGTTCGCGGTTGAACCACGTGGCGCCGTCGTGCTCATTGACCCCAATGGCGCGGCGGAACCGTTCGTCGCGGAAGAGTTCGCGCGGGCGGATGCCGTCACCGCCGGCGTCCCTGGCCTCGGCCTCGCGGTCGAGGGCGAGCGCGTGCAGGTCCGCATCGGGCCAGACGCGGTCAACGTGCCACTCGTAGATCCAGCGCCCGCGCGACATGTCCGGCCTGTGCTCGGCCAGCAGGGCCTCGACCGCCCGCGCAGTGGCCAGCGCGTCGGCTTTCTTCTCGGCCGCAGCCACGGGCTTGAAGTCCTCGACGTCCACCAATCGGGCTGCCTCGCGCGCGGCCTCCTCGACACGTGATTCGCGCAACGCGGCATGGAGCGGTGCCAGCTCGAGCTCGGCCATTGCGTCGTCGAGAGATGCCACTCCCCTGCCGGCCAGGTAAGTGGCGAGCTGCCCGTAACGCCCGTCCGTGTCCTGGACGTCGTACATGTCGACGAAGACGTGGCACGTGTAGGCGCCGAGCTCGAGGTGCAGGCCCTTTTCTGCGAGCTCTGCATGGCTGCGCAGGTAGAACAGGTCCGTCCGACCGTCGCGCATGACGAGGTAGGCGTCGCTTCCGCCGCTCAACGACAGGCCGTCAGCGAGGGACCGACCCGTCACGGCCGCCGTCCTGATCCATCCGGCCGTGTCGGCAAATCGGTTGTGGTAGACGACAAGCGATCGCGTTCCCTCGCTGCGGTTCGAGAACGCGAAGACATCCTCGTTGACCGATCCGTCGGCAGTGAAGAAGTCGTACAGCGCGAACTGCTCGACCTCGGCAAACAGGGCGCGCCGGTGGAGGAGCGGAAATAGCTCCCGTTCGTGGCGGGCGATCAGCTCCAAATCGGGCATCTCGTTGAGATAAGCGCGGCGGTACTCCATGCCGTAGCGCTCGGCAAAGCCCTCGACCTGGCCGTGGCCGAACATCGGCAGCCCGGGCATAGTCGCCATGACAGTCGCCACGCCGAAGTACTTGTCGCCCTTGCCGAACTGGTCGACCGCCGTCTTCTCGTCAGGGTTGTTCATGAAGTTGACGTAGCGCTTCAGGATCTGCGGGTCGAATTCGAGCGTGTTCTTGATCACCAGCCGGTACTCGGCGTTCTTCTCGTCACGCATCATGTTCATGAAGGCGCTGTTGTAGACGCGGTGCATGCCGAGGGTTCGGACGAAGTAGCCCTCCATCAGCCAGAAGGCCTCGGCCAGAAGGAGCGTGTCCGGCGCCTCGGCGGCGACGCGATCCACGACCTCGCGCCAGAACTCCTGCGGCATGGCGCGGTCGAACTCGGCCTTGGTCATTGAGAACTCGGCCCGCGACGGGATGGCGCCGGCGGTGCCCGGTTCGGGATACCAGAGACGCTGGATGTGGCGTTTGGCCAGGGTCATCGCGGCGTCGAAGCGGATGATCGGGAAGCGCCGCGCGACGGCAAGGATCGTCTGGATGACCGCCTCGCGCACCTCGGGCCTGATGTAGTCGAGCTGGGCCGTGTCGTTCCAGGGCATCGAGGTGCCGTCGTTGCCGTGGTAGACGTAGCGCTCCTGGCCGCTCCAGCGGTCGACGCGCTTGAAGGTCACCGCCGCGTCGCTGTTGTCGAAATAGTGGTCGTCGATGTAGATGCCTACGCGCTCGTCGGTCGACAGGTTTGGCCCGTTGTACGAGTAGACCGGGTATGGCGGGTCCGGGCGTGACATGAACCAGTCGGGGTGCTCCACCACCCAGCGCGAGTCGACCCCCATGTGGTTGGGCACCATGTCGCTCGCCAGGCGGACCCCGCGTGCCCATGCGCGATCGCGCAGGTTGGCGTACGCCTCCTCGCCGCCCAGGTCGTCGGCGATGCGGTAGTCCATGAGCGAGTACGCCGATGCCACTGCCTCGGGGTTGCCGCGCAGCTGCTTGATCTCGCGCGACGCGGTGCTGCGCTCCCACAGGCCGATCAGCCACAGGCCGGTGAACCCGCGCGCGGCGATCGTGTCGAGCTCCTCGTCCGGAATCTGGTCGAGCCGCCAGATTGGCCGTCCATACGCGCGCGAAAGCTGATCGAGCCAGACGTAGGTGCTCTTGGCCAGCAGCACGACCCGCGGCATCCAGTCCAGGTCGTGGCTGAAGCGCTCGGTCTCCTCGTCGAGGCCGCCGAAGCCGTGCAGCGCGGCCGCGTCCGCGTCGTCGCCGTGCGCGTGGCTGTCGGCGGCGCCGCCCTGCGTGGCGTTGAAGCGCATCCACACGGCGCGCTCCTCTTCGGTCAGCACGTCGAGGCCAACCACCAGCCGATCGCCGAACTTCTCGGCGGCGAAGCCCCACTTCTCGGTGATCCAGCGCAGCTGATCCGCGATCGTCGCGCCACCCTCGAGGGCGGGCTTGCGCAGCAGCGTGACGAGATCGTCCCCATCCGGACCGAAGGGCGGCTGCGTCCTCGACCAGGCCTCGAGCTCGCGAATCACCGGCACGTACGCGGTGCCGCCCTCCAGCGGCGCGTCGTCGAACAGCTCGGCATGTGGCGCGAACCCTTCGTTCATGTTCGCCAGCCAGAGGAGCAGCAACTCCTCGAGCACGATCTCGCGGTTCGGCGTCCCGTCAGTTTCTCCGGCGAGGTATTCAGCGGCTGACATCTCGCCGCGATACGCCGCGATCGCCGGGAAGTGCTGCGCAAAGGACAGCAGCGTGGCCTCGAGCGACTCGGGCGGGATGCGCTGCGAGAGCGCCGCCAGGGCGTCCGCCATCGCGTCGGGATTTCGCTCCTGCCGGTACAGCTCGACCACGTAGTGGAGGATCTCGTCGACCAGGCCCATCGCGCTGATGTCCCCCGCCCGCACGGCCGCCCCGGGATCGGCAGACAGGTCGCGCTGCTCGTTCATCTTCTGGGCGAACCGGCGCGCGGCGGCGTAATCCGCGAAAACGACGTTGCCGTTCAGGCCAAACAGCGCCTCGTCGAAGCGATAGCGGTCACGGGCCGCGCGCGAGACGTGGAATTCCCGGGTGGGCTGGGATGGCTTCATTTGGCCTGCTGAATCCTGAACGACGCTTGCCCATCGCGCCAGCCCGCAATCGTCGTGGTGCGGTCAAGCGACCGATTCACGTATCTGTCGCGCGAATCGGTGCCCTGTGACTGCCCACGCGGCGCGGCCGTGCTAACGTCGCACAGCCGTGATCAAGTCCCGATTCGCCCGCTCGGCACGCCGGTTCCTGGCTCTGCTGGTCACCGCGCCGATGCTCCTCGCCATCCCCACGCCGGTCGCGGCTGCCCTGCCGCTGACGCTCGTGGACAGCGGCTTCAGCAGCCCGCTCGGCATGGCACATGCAGGCGATTCCCGGCTCTTCGTGATCGAGAAGGGCGGGATGATCAAGATCATCAACGGCGGGACGTTCCTCAACATCTCGACCAGGGTCTCGACGACGGGCGAGCGCGGCCTGCTTTCGCTCGCGTTTCACCCGAGCTACGCGTCGAACCGCCTCTTCTACGTCATGTACACACGCGCGTCGGACGGCGACGTCGTTATCTCGGAGTTCAAGCGCTCGACCGGCAACGCGAACGCGGCCGATCCGAACTCCGAGCGGATCGTGCTGATGATCGAGCACTCGTCGGCGACCAACCACAACGGCGGCTCGCTGATCTTCAAGGGCAACCTGCTGTACATCTCGGTTGGCGACGGCGGCGGCTCGGTGGGGACTCGTGCCCAGAGCCTGTCGACACTCCTCGGCAAGATCCTGCGCATCAATCCGCTCGACCCGGACGGCCCCGGCGCCAGGAGATACTCGATCCCGAGCGGGAACCCATACGTCGGCAGGTCGGGGCTCGACGAGATCTGGTCGCGCGGGCTGCGCAACCCGTGGCGCTGCACCTTCGACCGTGGCACGGGCAAGCTCTTCTGCGGCGACGTCGGACAGAACGCGTTCGAGGAGATCAATCGCCACAGCGACGGCAAGGCCATCAATTTCGGTTGGGAGCTGCTCGAGGGTTTCCACTACTACAACTACCCGAACAGGCAGCGGGGCGATCGCTGCACGCGCAAGTGCCGCTACCTGCCGATACTCGAATACCCGCACAGCGTTCCCGGAGACGACAACAACTCGGTCACGGGCGGTTACGTGTCGCGGCGGCCAGGCGCGGCGCTGAACGGCAAATACGTGTTCGGCGACTTCGGATCCGGACGTGTGTGGGCGGTTCGGTTCGATATCTCGCGCCGCAGGACGATGCCGGCGGCGGTGGCGGACACGCCCTACCTGATCAGCTCATTCGGCGAGGGGCTGGATGGCCGCCTATACCTGGTCGACTTCGGCGGCGGCGCGGTCTACCGGCTGAACGACAGCTAGCAAGCGACGGTCGGACCCCTGAACAAGCGGGGAGCCGACCGCTTCGCGCGCAGCAGCGGCCTAAAAGCGACGGCTGGGGCCCGGCTGTCAGCCGGGACGCAGGCGGTTAGCGCGTAGCCGGCATTTAGCCGGCGAAGGAAAAGGCCGACTGCGGAGGAACGTTGTTGGTTAGTGGTGAAACTTCCAGAGGTACTCGCGTAGAGTCAGGCCGCTGGCCTTGACCTTGGCGGCCATCTCGCGCCCTATGTAGCGCCAGTGCCATGGCTCGTAGCGGTAGCACGTCTGTGCCTTCTTGCCGTCGGGGTAGCTGAGCACGAAGCCATATTTCCAGCCGTTGGCTTTGATCCACGCCCCAGCCGGGGTCTTGGCCCAGTCGTTGTAGCCCCAGGCCTTCTTGCTGCCACTGGTGAAATCGATCGTCGTTCCGAGCTGATGCTCGCTGTGGCCCGGTCGCGCCACGCTCTGCCGGCCGATCCTCTCTCCGAAACGCTGCACCTCGCGCCGGTAGAGCGTTCGCTGCTCGCTCCAGCTGCGATAGGCCGACATGACCCGCAATGTCGCACCTGCCTTGCGTGCCGCGGTGGCCATGGCCGTCAGGTCGGGGATCACGAACCTGCGAACCTGCCCGCCCCCGGTCAGGCCGGCAGTGGAAGTTGATACCAGCTTCGGCGGCACGTAGTTCCGCGAGACCATGTACTTCGGATCGAGCAGCGTGATTCTCCAGTCGCCGAGCTCGCGATGCTTGGTGAGGACATCGTCGTAGCTACAAGCGGGCGCGGGCAGCGAGCCGGCAATGGCGACCTGGCCTGATGTCAGGCCCGAGCCAATCACGGCGCTCAGCGCAAAGGCCACGGCCAAGCCGAGCTGTCTGATGCTATTCACGGCTTTCCCTCCGCGCCCAACTGTGCGGGCTGGGTCGTGGCCACGTCAAGTTTGGACGATGGCAGGCGGCGACAGGCTCAGCCGAAGATGTGCTCCAGGTTGGGCAGGAGATCTTCGCGACCGAGCAGGAACGCAGCGCCGATAACCAGGCTGAACGTTCCCGCGATGGCGCCGATCACGATGTAGATCGTCCGTCGTGCCTGGCTGGCCAGGAAGCCCGAAGCCGAGATGACCACGATGATCGTATTCGTGATCACGAGGCCGACGATGAACGCGAGCATCATCGGAATGCCAAGGCCAGCCGCATCCGCGCCACCGATCGCCGCGATGAGCAGGACCTGCGTGGCGGTCTCCGCGCCGATGCCGTGGATCATCCCGACACCGAACGCGGTGCGCGGGCCGTAGGAGCTCATCTCGAGCGGCTCGACGTGCTCGTGACCGTGCAGCCACGCCTGGAACCTCCGCCACCCGTAACGGACGCCGTCGAAGACGATCATCCAGCGGCTGCGCAGGCGGAATTCCGTCCCGTGGCGGGCGTAGTTGTAGAGCGACACGAACACCCAGATGCCCAGGAGCAACAGGGTCAGCCCGACGACCCGCCCCATCAGCGGGTCAACCCAGTCGGGCAACTGGGCGCCCAGGAGGAGCGCCGCGCCACCCAGGATTCCGACCACCAACGCGTGCCCCAGGGCGTAGAGGGTGCCCAGGATCACGGGCATGCGCTCCAACTGAAGCAGCCGTCTCGGCGTGGCCGGCGCCAGTGGCGAGGGCGGCTCATGCGGTTCGTGGTCGGTCTGCTCGTGCGCAGAGGTCTCGTCGGCCCCGCCGTGCTGGTGCTCGTGCCCTGCCGACAGCTGATGCTCGGCTGCGTGCTCGTGCTCGGCAGCCTGAGCGGCCCCGGTCGTGCTGGTGATGTCGGTGATCGCTGCGAGGTGGTCCCAGTCGAACCCATGCCGCAACCCCAGCACGAATGCGGTTATGAGAAGGGCGATCACTCCGCCAGCGGCTTCGGGCACGCGCGGATTATTGCGTTACGGATGATCCAGCGCCTCCATCGCGACGTAACCTCTGTTGATGGGTAGTCGTTTGACGTGGGCCGCGTGCGGCATGGCTGCGGCTGCCGTCGCCGTCGGGGCTGGCGAGATCGTCTCAGGGCTGCTCGGCGGCGGATCGATCATCGCCGCGGTCGGGTCGCTTGTGATCTCGCTTCAGCCGCCTGGGGCGAAGGACCTCATGGTCGCCCTGTTCGGCGAGAACGACAAGCTTGCGCTCGAGGTCGGCACGGCCATCGGGGGCATCCTCGTGGGCGGCCTGCTCGGTCTCGTTGCGCGACGTGATCTGCGTTTCGGCATCGGCGGTTTCGTCGTTTTCGGCCTGATCGCGTTCGCCCTGTTACAACGCGATCCGCTTGCCACGGCGTTCGTGTCCGCAGTCAGCGCGGCGTCCGCCGTTCTGGCCGGCATCGCGGTGCTCCGCTGGCTTTCCGGGTCGCTCATGCCCCGCCCCCAGATGGCCGGAGCCGCTCCAGGGTCGCAATCGGTCGAGATGGGGCGACGAGGCTTCCTCGCGTTGGCCGGCGCATTCGTGGCCGTCGGTGGGGTGCTGGCGGTCGTGGGGCGTTATCTGAGCTCGCAGGTGCCCGTTGCTGGACCCGGAGTCGCGATTCGCACTCCCGCCGGGACCGACTTCGCGCTCGATGGGCTGACGCCGATCGTGGTACCCAACGACGTCTTCTACCGCATCGACACGCGGTTGACCACGCCACGCCTGGATGCCGAAACATGGAACCTGCGCATCCACGGCATGGTCGATCGCGAGGTGACTCTGACCTACGCGGACCTCCAGCGGATGGCCACGGTCGAGCAGTTCGTGACCATCGCCTGCGTCTCGAACGAGGTCGGTGGCAGGCTCGTGGGAAACGCCCTGTGGACGGGTGTGAAGTTGACGTCCGTGCTGGACTCGGCCGGCGTCAAGCCCGAGGCGACGCAGCTCGTCGGCCGCTCATTCGATGGCTGGACATCCGGCTTCCCGACGGCCCATCTCGCGGGCGCGGGCAAGGACGCTCTCATCGCCCTGTCGATGAACCGCGAGCCACTGCCGGCCGCCCACGGGTTCCCGGCGCGGCTGATCGTGCCCGGACTGTTCGGGTACGTGTCGGCGACGAAGTGGATCACGGAGATCGAGCTGACGACGCTCGAGGCGTTCGACGCGTATTGGGTGCCTCTCGGCTGGTCCAAGCTGGGGCCGATCCTGACCCAGTCGCGCATCGACCTTCCGCGCAGGAGCGGCCATGTCCCATTGGGCGCCGTGGAGGTCGCCGGGGTGGCGTGGGCGCCGACGCGCGGCATCAGCAAGGTCGAGGTTCGCCTCGACTCTGCCGATTGGGTGGAGGCGGAGCTGTCAGTTCCCCTGTCGACCGCGGCGTGGGTCCAGTGGCGCACAACGCTCGATGTCGCGGGTGGACCGCACGCCTTGATGGTGCGAGCCACGGACGGGACGGGCGAGACGCAGTCTCCCGGTCCAACCCCTGTGGCACCGGACGGTGCGCGCGGCTACCACACGGTCAGCTTCGTCGCGGACTAGCAGGTCGGCAACTCTCGCGGGAATCCGACGAGATTTCACTTCAAGTGAACAAGGCGCGCGGAATCGGGAGGTTTCACCGCGGCCAGGGTCGGCTTTTCGGTCGCGAAGCGCTCCCGAGATCGACGACTTTTCACTTCAAGTGGAACATCGGCACCCACGGCACCCGTGAGACGTCCCAAACCTGCGAATCGGCGGCAAGTTGTTCACTTCAAGTGAAATCCTGCCTGCGACAGTGAACCGATCGACCACCTCGCGCATCTGAGGGGTAGACACATATCGGAGGGCGAATGGACGGCGCGCTCATCGAGC
>JBBDRY010000061.1:0-17937 GCA_040905225.1 Chloroflexota bacterium
TCGAACTCGCGCATACGGAAGACGAAGTTCCCGGGCGAGATCTCGTTGCGAAAGCTCTTGCCAACCTGCGCGATCCCGAAGGGCAGCTTCTTGCGGGTCGACTGCTGGACGTTCTTGAAGTTCACATAGGAACCCTGGGCCGTCTCGGGGCGCAGATACACGACGGCCGCGTCCTCCTCGACCGGGCCCATGAAGGTCTTGAACATCAGGTTGAACTGGCGCGGCGGGCTCAACGGGCCGCCGTCGACCGGGCATTTCAGGCCCAGTCGCTCCACGATGTTCGGGTCGCGCTTGTCCGTCTCGGACAGGCCCTCGGTGCCGGGTAGCTCGTCCAGCCGGAAGCGGAGATTGTCCGTCGCACATTCAACGAGCGGATCGCTGAACGAGTCGACGTGGCCGGAGGTGACCCACACCTGGGGGTGCATCAGGATGCCGGCGTCGAGACCGACGATCTCCTCGCGCTCCTGGACCATGGCCCGCCACCACGCGCGCTTCACGTTGTTCTTGAGCTCCACGCCGAGCGGGCCGTAATCCCACACGGCGCTGATCCCGCCGTATATCTCCGAACTTGGAAAAACGAAGCCGCGCCGCTTGGCGAGCGAGACGATCGTCTCGAGGTTCGCAACAGCGGGCGCGGGGTCAGCAGCAAGCGTCATGGGGAGTCTCCCTCTGCGCGCCGACCATGGCACGGCCGGTCGCGGGCCGGAATTCTATGCGGTCCGGCGGGCGCGGACCTCGTCGAGGAATGGAAGCGACCGAGCATCGCGCTCCAGCACCGTCCGAATGAACCGCCGGAGGGCCTGCTCGACCTCTGCCTCTACTGATGCCGGCTGGCGCAGGCCGGCAATGGCCTCGATGTCCAGCCGACGATATGCGCGCAGGAGCTTGAGCGCTGCGAGTGAGAGCGGCATCTGCTCGGATGGCGGCGGCAGGTGGCGCTGGCACAGCGTCCCGCCCAGGATCGGTACCCATCTGAACTCGTCGTCGGCGTCGAGGACGCGGTCGCATTCGACACACCGCTCGACCTCGGGCCGCATGCCCAACGCGTCCGCCAGGCCAAACTCGAACCATCGCGCGACGCGGCCCGGGGCCATGCCGTCGTCCAGCAACTGGTAGGCGCGGCGCAGCAGGGCGTACACGGGGTAGGCGAATGCCCGTTCCTCGACGGCACGCTCGGCGAGCTCAGCCAGGTACCACGCCGTGGCCGTGGACTCGAGCCGCTCACGGAGTAAGAGCCAGGCGTGGCTGACGCTGGCGGAGGTGATGACGTCAAACGTGCGGGCGCGAGCCATGACCAGGTGCAACTCAGCGAACGGCTCCACGGCCCCACCGAGTCTGCTGCGCGGGCGCCGCACTCCCTTGGCGATGGCCTTGAGCTTGCCGTCGTGTGGCGTAATCAACGTCAGAACGCGATCCGCCTCGCCGAGCTCGAAACGGCTCAGGACGATCGCCTCGGTGTGGTAGATCCGCGGGACCGGCATGGTCCAAGGCTACGCCGCTGAGGCGCGGCGCGAGTGGCGCGAGTGGCGCGAGTGGCGCGATATTAGGTAACGTGAAGTATCATGTATTGCGATGATCACTCACGAAACCGCTTGTATCCTCCGCCCGTGCTGACCTCGCCCGACCTCGACGCGCTCATTGCCGACACGGAGGCCGAGATCCTGGCAGTCATCGAGCGTGTCGAGGATGAGCGCACTGGGGCCCTGTACGACATGGTCCGATACCACCTCGGTCTGGATGAAGGAGGCCAACCCGGGAAGCGGCTCCGACCGCTGCTCGGCCTCCTGGCATACGAATCGATCACCGGCGACCACAGGAAGGCGCTACCCGGTGCAGCTGCCGTCGAATTGGGCCATAACTTCAGCCTGGTCCACGACGACATCGAGGACCGCGACGTCGAGCGCCGACACCGGGCAACTCTCTGGACGGTTTTTGGCGTCGCCCAGGCGATCAACGCCGGCGACACGTTATTCACCCTGTCGCGCATGGCCCTGCATCGACTCTCCGAGCTGGGGTTCCCCGACGCCAAGGTCCTGGCGCTCATGCGGCTGTACGACGAGACGTGCCTCGCCCTGTGCGAGGGACAGTTCATGGACATCTGGAGCGCCGAACACGACGATCGGCTGTCGGTCGACTTCTACTTCGACATGATCGGCCGCAAGACCGCCGCATTAATCGCCGCCTCAGTCCAGGCCGGCGCCATGCTGGCCACGGACGACCAGCGGATCATCGACGCATACCGCGGTTTTGGCTGGTCTCTGGGCATCAGTTTCCAGCTCAACGATGACCTGCTCGGGATCTGGGGCGACGAGCAGGCGACGGGCAAGGAACCCTCCGACATCGTCAAGCACAAGAAGACCTTGCCGGTCATCTACGCGCTCGAGCATGCCGCCGAGCCAGACCGCGCGCGGCTACGCGAAATCCTGGCGTCCGACGCTGCGACTGCCACTGACGTCGACGAGGCACGTGCGATCCTCGAACGCTGGGGGGCACGCGATTACACCCGGTCGCGAGCCCGAGCCGAGCGTGACGAAGCGCTGATGCGCCTGGAAACGGCCGGTGTCGTAGGCGCGGAGCCGCTCGAGCGATTGCGCCTGATCGTGGTTTCGGCGATCTCAGCCTAACCTAGCCGGCCTCGGCCATCTCGGCCGGGCCACGCCAGACGAGATGCCGCCGGTACCCCTTTTGCGCCAAATGGGGAAATACGCACCCCATCTCCCCAGAATTGGCTCGCCTTGCGTCAGAAGTGGCCAATTTGGCCCATCTGAGACAAAGCAGCAGCGAGGCCGCCAAACGGTGTACCAAACAGGAACAGTTGACCAAAACCCAGTCCGCGGTGGGAGCTAGTCGCCTACGAACACCAGGTAGCTCAGGTCTTCACGTGAGCATCGGCGCGCAAGCTGGAGCACGGACTGAATTCGTGGCGAAGGAACGGCTGCTGCCAAGCGCTCAAGTTCGGGAATGACCGCTGCCATCTGCAAGCGGCTGAATACCGTATCGGCGTAGGGATCCACTAGTCGCAAGTAAGGAAAAGAGGCGTCCTCCAGCACCGGCAACTCGCTCTGCTCCAGAAAGGCGTCGAATGGAGCCTCGATCCAATGTCCGGTCGCGGTTCGCAGCCGCACGTTGACTGGCATCTGGCTTAGCTGGCTTCGGCCTCGTAGGTCGCGTCGCCGTTTTCCTCTCGCCGGCGGACCACCAGGACCTTGCCCACGCGCCGTCCGTCAGTCGACTCCACTGTCAGCGTCAGTCCGTTGACCTCAACCGTGTCGCCGACGTTGGGCACGCCGCCGATCTCGTGGTAGACGAGGCCGCCCACAGTGTCGTACTGCTCCTTGTCCTCGCTGTCGAGCTCCACCCCGAAGTGATCGGTCATGTCGTCGATGCTCGCCCGCCCGTCAACGCGCGCCTCGTCGTCTGACAGCGGCTCGATCATCGGTTCCTCGACGTCGTACTCGTCCTGGATCTCGCCCACGATCTCCTCGATCAGGTCCTCGATCGTCACCAGGCCGGCCGTGCCGCCGTACTCATCGAGCACGATCGCGATGTGCACCTTGCCGCGCTGGAAGTTGTGCAGCAGGTCGTCGACCGATATCGACTCGGGGACGAACAGTGGCTCGCGCAGGATCGAGCGGATCTCGGGCTGCTCACCCTTGGCCAGGAACGGGATCAGGTCCTTGGCGTACAGGATGCCGGCGATGCTGTCGATGCTCTCGTCGTAGACGGGGATACGCGAGTGGCCCTCGGCCACGATCGTGTCGACGATCTCGTCGAGCGTCGCTGTCGACGGAACGGCCTTGATGGCGGTGCGCGGGACCATCACCTCGTGGACGCGCTGCTCGCCCAGCTCGAGCACAGCGCCGATCATCTGCTGTTCCTCGGCCTCGATGGTGCCCTGCTCACCGCCTCGCTCGACGAGGATCATCAGCTCTTCGGCGGTGATCCGCTCCTGCTGCGTGTCGGCTATCCCGAAAACGCGCGTGATCGCCTGAGTCAGGGTCGTGAGCAGCCACACCAGCGGTGAGAGCACCCGGCCCAGAAGGTCCACGGGGCCCGCAAAAAGCAGTGCGAGTCGCTCGGCGTGGGCCAGCGCGAATGCCTTGGGCACAAGCTCGCCGAAGAGGATCGTGAACAGGCTCACGACAGCCGTCACGAACAGCAGCGCGATCACCTCTGCCTGCGGGGCGATGATCGGGATGCCCGACATCAGGCGCGCCAGCTCGTCGACCAGGCTCGCCCCGGCGAACGCCGCAGCCAGGAACCCGATGAAGGTGATCCCGATCTGGATGACCGCCAGGAAGCGCCCCGGCTGAGCGATCAGCCGGCTGACCCGCTTCGCCCCGCGATTGCCCTCGTCGACGAGCTGCTCGATGCGTGTTCGGCGGACCCGGACGAGGGCGAACTCGGCCGCGACGAATACACCGTTCAACAGGATGAGCAGGGCGATGATCAGGATTTCCACGGGTATTACCGGTCGCGCACGCCCGGGTCGTCCGGCCTAGCGTGCCGCTCGCGGATCCGCGCCGGCACCCCCACGGCGAGCTTGCCAGCTGGCACGTCCCTGGTGACGACCGAGCCGGCGCCCGTGTACGCCCCATCCCCAATGGTGAGCGGCGCTCGGAGGATGCTGTCCGAGCCGATGAACGCGCCGTTGCCAATGACGGTCTTGTGCTTTGCCCGACCGTCGTAGTTGGCGGTGATCACCCCGGCGCCGATGTTGACGTCCTCGCCCACGTCGGCGTCGCCCAGGTAGCTGAAGTGGTGCTGCTTGGATCGGGCGCCAAAGCGCGTGTTCTTCTGCTCGGCGTAGTTGCCGATCTCGGCACCATCGCCGACATCGCAGCCGGCGCGGATATGAGCGAAAGGCCCGACTCGGACGTCGTTGCCGATCTTCGACCCCTCGACCACGCTCGCCCAGATGACGCACCGCTCACCGACGGTCGAGTCGATGACCTGGCTGCCGGCCTTGATGACCGTGTCGCGCCCGATCTTCGTCGTGCCGCGGAGGACCACGTTCGGCTCGATGGTCACGTCGGGCTCGATCTCGACAGTGGCTTCCACAAAGGCGCTGGCAGGATCCTCGAACGTCACGCCGGCCTTCATCAGCCTTTCCTGGATCCTTTCGTATTGGATGAAGGACGCCACCTCCGTCAGGTCTGCGCGATCGTTGACGCCCATGAACTCGTACCACCAGTCACCGTGTTCGCGCTCCTGAATGGCAGTCGCAGGAACACCGTCAGCCTGGGCGATCTCAACAAGTTGTGTCAGGTACAGCTCGCCAGTCGCAGGTGAGGGCGTCAGCCGATCCAGCGCTCGCTTGAGCCACGCAGCGTCAAACGCGTACAGACCACCGTTGAAGGCGCGGATCGATCGCTCTTCATCGGTCGCGTCCTTCTCTTCGACGATCCTCGAAACATTGTTTCCGTCCTCCACGACCACGCGACCGTAACCGCTGGGATCAGGGCCCTCGACTGCCGCCAGAGCCATCGAAGCACCACGCGCGCGGCGCGTCTCGATCATCCAGGTGACAGAGGCCGGTTCGATCAGGGGCACGTCGCCGCTCAACACGACGATCTCGTCTACTTCCTCGGTGAGTGCCTCGAGTGCCGCCCGGACCGCGTCGCCGGTGCCGCGGGGCACTTCCTGCATCGCGAAGTCGACCTCGCCCGCGAATACCTCTCGGATCAGCTCGGTCGAGGGCGAGTAAACCACCAACGGGTTTTCACCAGTCGCCTCGCGCGCGGCGTCGATCACGTAGGCGAGCATCGGCCGGCCGCAGATCGGGTGGAGCACCTTGGGCAGGCGCGACTTCATGCGCGTGCCGAGGCCCGCCGCCAGGATGATGGCCTTGGTTTTTGGCTCGGGTGAGGTCACGACGGTTGGGCGCCGTCGATGGCTGATGGAGGCTGTTTGGGCGACATTGAGTGGCCGTGACTCTACGGGCGCCCGCCATAGCGGTCAAACGTAGCCTTCGCCGTGCCTCAGTCCAATCCGCCGACAGACCATCGGTACCAGGGTCCACGAAGGTGCTCGAGACCGCGTCGATTGCCGGGTGGGCCATCGGGCATATATGCCAAGCCACCTTCGACATCGTCCAGGATGCCGGTATTCCCAGTCCCGAACCAGAGGCCGCCGGCTTCGGCATAAGCCTGGTAGATCGTCATGCCCGCGACCGGGAGACCGGCATCTCCGTACCACGGCAACTCGAAGACGTGACCCGCGGCAACCTCCTCTGCGAAGGCGGTCAATTCCGGTTCGGCCAAGTGAAATCGCAGGTGTCGCGGCGCTCCTGTGTTGAGGACTAGGAGCGTCGCAAGGACGAGCACGGGAGAGATAAACCAACCCAGCCTGAGGTTGGCGCGTCTCTCGACAACGGCGTAGACAGCGATCGTGAGGGTCGCGATCACGACCACGATCGGGACTCCCACAAAAGGAATCGTAAGGAAGGAGACGCCGCCGAGGCCAACCAGAATGGCAGTCATCCAGGCGAGAGCCGGCGTACTTGTTAATCCTCCTGATGGCCTGAGAAGACAGATAGCCCACGTCAGGCCCGCCCATGGCCACAAGAAGAAAAGTGCGAACAAGACCAGCGTTTCTACAACTGGGAAGCTTGGCGTAGATCGTGACCGCCGCCAGCACGATGGTGGCACCGGCACTGACCAGATCTGCCGTTTCTACTTTTCTGCGGTTCACGCCTCTCCGACGTGCGCTAGGTGAGGCTTGTGGCGCAACTTCCCAGCTAGTCTCGGACGGCGAAGGCCTCGATCTCGACCAGCGCTCCTCGTGGAAGAGCCTTCACGGCGTACGTGGCGCGCGCAGGCTTCGGATCGCTGACGTACTTCGTGTAAACGCCGTTGAATACCTCGAAGTCGTTGATGTCTGCGAGCAGGCAGGTCGTTTTCGCCACGTTCGCCCAGGTCAGGCCGGCGGCGTCGAGGATTGCAGTGATGTTGTCCATCGCCCGTGCCGACTGTGCCTCGATTCCCTCCGGCAGCTCGCCCGTGGCCGGATCGCGACCGACCTGTCCCGCAACGAACACGAGATTGCCGGCGTCGATCCCCTGGCTGTAGGGGCCGATCGCCGTTGGCGCTCCGTTTGTAGATACCTCTTTGAGGCTCATTGATTCCTCCCGATTGGGTCTGGATTCACCAGATCGTCGACGATGAGAATTAGGCGCGGAAGTTCCGCGGCGACGCTCGCTTCGATCGCCGTGCGTGCCGCGCTTGCCTCCGCCCTCGAACCGTACAGCGAAAAGAGCGTTGAGCCCGAGCCGGACATCATCCAGGGCGTATCGGTCGTCGCTTCCAGGAAGACCCTGAGCACGCCGAGGTCCGGTTTGATCGACCAGGCCGCGGGCCACAGGTCGTTTGCGTCTCGAAGCCGTCGCGCCCACGACGCCAGGCCTGGCCCATCCAGTCCAGCCCGAAGGTCGTCCGCGAGCGCCTCGCTGACGCTTGGCGCCTCCGTGTTCGTGCTTTCACCGAGCTCGTCGTATCGACCGTAGACGGCGGGCGTGTCGAGCGGGAAGTCCGGGATCGCAAGCAGGACTGCCGCTTCACCACGGATTCCGGGGAGCGGAGTGAGTTGCTCGCCGCGTCCCTCAACCATTGCCGCCGATGCGCCGCCCAGGAAGAACGGCACGTCGGAGCCGACGGCTTGCCCGATCTGTTCCTTCTCGGCCTGGGACATGCCCAGGCCCCAGAACTTGTCCGCGAGGGTGATCATCGTCGCGGCGTCAGAGCTGCCCCCGCCCAGACCGGCGCCGATCGGGATCACTTTGATCAGGTGGGCTCGGAGCGTCACTAGGTCCGGCCCAAATCGCTCCTCGAGGAGGGCCAGCACGGTCCGCACCGTGTTCTCGTCTGGAAGTGAGGACCCGGACACGGTTAGCTCATTTGCCGTTCCGCGCCGTCCGGATTGAACAGTGAGCCGGTCGCTGAGCCCGAGCCTGAGAAACACCGAGCGCAACGCGTGGTAGCCGTCCGGGCGACGGCCCAGGATCTCGAGCGTCAGGTTGATCTTGGCCGGCGGCCGGGCCTCGAGTGAAGGGGGGCTCTTGGGCATCAGTCGAGCGTGCCGAGCGCGTCGGCGAGCGCCATCCACTCCTCCACGCTCACCGTCTGGGGCCTGCGATCCGGCGCGATCCCAACCTGGGCCAGCGCCTGTTCGAACCGGTCCCGCCCAACCTGTGGCAGCTGACGCGGCAGCACGTTGTGGAGCATCTTGCGACGCTCGCGGAAGCCCGCCTGAACAAGGCGCCACAGGCGCTCCTCCCCGTCCTCGCTCAAGCGGCGCGGGCGGACCGTGCCCACCAGCAGGGCAGACTGGACCGCGGGCACCGGCTCGAACGCCGAAGACGGCACGATGCGCGCCACACGGACGTCGGCGTGGTACTGGACGAAGACGGACAGGTAACTCATCGAGCCCGGTGCCGCGGCGATCCGCTCGGCCACCTCACGCTGGACCATCACCACGAACCGCTCCGGACGAGGCTCCTCGCCCAGGATGCGATGCATGACCGGACTGGTGATGTGGTACGGCAGGTTGGCCACGACATCGAACGGCGCCTCGACCAGATCGGTCATCGGCACGTCCAGCACGTTCCCCTCGACCAGCCGCAGGCTGCCCTCCCCCACTTCGGCGAACCGAGTGCGTAGGTGACCGACCAGCCGCGGATCTATCTCGACCGCCGTGACGGCGGCACCGGCGTCCATCAGCGCGCCAGTCAGGACGCCCAATCCCGGCCCGATCTCCAGGATCCTTCGGCCAGGCGGCGGATCAGCCAGCGCCACGATTTCCTCGATCACGGAGCCATCGACGAGGTGGTTCTGGCTCCTGCTCTTGTTCGCCGTCAGGCCGTGCCGCCGCAGATAACGCTCGACGCCCTCCGCGGACAGCCGGCGCGGATCCAGCTCGTCGACAGGCGCCTGGGCCGCCCGATCCACGGCCGTCAGACCGGCTGCGCGACGGTGAGTTTCAGCGATGGCTTCGCCGACAGGTCAGAGCCGCCACGCTCACCGGCACGGGCGCGGAAATGACCGGCCGCACCGATCATCGCCGCGTTGTCTGTGCACAGGCCCGGCCGCGGTACGACCGTGCGGATCCCCCGTGCCGCGGCCGCTTCCTCGATCCGCGCGCGGAGCACGCTGTTCGCGGCCACGCCTCCGCCGACGACGATCGTCCGCGCACCGCTCTCCTCCGCCGCGCGCAGGGTCTTCGATGACAGCACATCGACGACAGAGTCCTGGAAGCCGTAGGCGAGCTCCGCCACGGCAGCGTCTGCCAGAGCATGCCCGTCGCCGTTCACCGAGCCCGGCTCCACCCCGAGCTCGCGCGCAACCTCGCGCCGCGCGGCCGTCTTCAGCCCGCTGAAAGAGAAGTCGAACGTGTGTCCCATCCACGCTCGCGGGAACAGCCGATCGCGATGCTGCGCGCCCTCGGCAGCGCGCATGATCGCCGGGCCACCGGGATAGGGCAGCCCGAGCAGCCGTCCGACCTTGTCGAAAGCTTCGCCCGCGGCGTCGTCGACCGTCTGACCGAGAAGCCGGTACTTGAGGTGGTCGGTCATTTCGACCAGGAACGTGTGACCGCCGCTGACCACGAGGGCGATGAGCGGAAACTCAGGCGGTGGCTTGTCCTCCTCGTCAGGGTCGAGCAACCACGCCGCATAGATATGCCCTTCGAGGTGATTTACCGGTACCAGGGGCAGCCGATGCACCCAGGCAAGGGTCTTCGCCATCGTGATCCCGACCAGCAGCGAGCCGGCGAGACCCGGTCCTTCTGTGACTGCGATGGCATCGAGCTTCGACCAATCATTGATGCCCGCGCGTCCGCGCGCCTCTTCGAGCACAGGGATCATCCAGCGCAGATGGGCGCGCGCGGCGACCTCGGGCACGATCCCGCCGGTCGCGCCGTGGAGAGCGACCTGGCTGGCGACGACGTTGGCCAAGATGCGGCGTCCGCCCTGCACGATTGCGACGGCAGTCTCATCGCACGAGCTCTCGACGGCGAGGATCAGGCCCTCCGGCGCCGCGCCGCCGCTCATGCGGGTTCCTCGGTGCCCTGCCCGGCGTCGGGTGCCTCACCTGTGTAGCGCTGCTCGAGTTCCGCGAAGCGCGCCGCCATCTGGGGCGTGGCGAGTGCCTCGGTAGTCATGATCAGCGCGTCCTCGCCATTGTCCGAGTAGTAGCGCGGGCGGATGCCGACCGGATGGAAACCGAAGCGCTGATAGAGCGCGCGCGCGGGCCCGTTCGACAGTCGTACCTCGAGCGTCATCACTCGCGCGCCAAGCTCACGCGCGAGGCGCATCATCTCGAGCAGCAGGCGTCCACCGACGCTGTGTCGCCGCCACTGGGGCAACACTGCGATGGTCGTGATGTGCGCCTCGTCGACCATCATCCATAGGCCGCCGTAGCCGACTGCCTCGCCTGAGGCGCGCAGCACGAGGTAATGGGCCAGTCGGTTGGTCTGGAGTTCCTGGCGGAACGCATACTCGGGCCAGGGCAGAGGAAAAGAGGCGCGCTCGATGCGATGCACCGCGTCCACGTCCTCGAGCGTCATCGGCTCGACCTTGAGCCTCAGCGGAGGTCGGGCGACCACGTCATTTCCGCCACTGCCTTGGCGATGCCGCGCGGAAGAGCCACGTACGCCGGTACGAGCCGCGGTATGTCGTCTGTCTTCCGTTCGGCGAGCGCGGCCACGCCCAGTCGGCCCAATGCGCGGGCCAGACCCCCGACGGCCTGCTCGCCACGCTCGATTGCGTCGTCCGGAATGTCCTCGGCGCCTGCCAGGTCCACGGCGATCAACTCCGCGTCGCGTACCGCTTCCGCGAAGGCCCCGTCACCCGCTACGAGCTGCGGCGGATCCGCGTCATCCACGAGTTCTCCCTCGATGATCATGCGATCTACGTATCGATCGGCAGCCCCGGCCGGCAGCACGACGCAGATCTCGTGTCTCGCGCCGTCGCCCCAAACGGCCGCGAGTCCGAGAGCCCTCGTCGTGGATACGCCCACGATCGGCGCGTCGAGGCTGTACGCGATGGTCTTGGCAGTGGCCAGCCCGATGCGCAGGCCGGTGAAGCTGCCCGGGCCAATTCCGCAGATGACCCCGTTCAGATCCCGTGGTTCTGCACCTATTTCGGAAAGCAGCTCATCGAGCCTTTGCAGGAGCTGTTCGCCGTGCCGATGCTCGCTCTGCCATTGGCGTTCTGCGATCACTCCACCGTCGGGGTCGACCAGCGCCAGGGTCGGCGTTCGGGTTGCCGTGTCAAGCACCAGCAGCAGGCCCCTGTCCGTCACTCGGCCGGCTTCCGTTCAGGCCGCCACGCTTCCGCGGCCACCACGTAGCGCTGCTGTTCCACCTGTGATGGCGCCACAGTGATGCGTCGATCGTCGTCGCCCAGGACCTCGATCGACACTGTGATTCGTTCGGGGTCGATCTCGGCTGGCAGTCGCTCGGCCCATTCGGTGAGCGTCACGCCGCCCAGCTGGCGTTCATCGACCATCCCGCCTCCGAGAGCCTCCTCGGCGCCGGTCAGGCGATACAGATCCTGGTGGAAAAGCGGCAGCCGCCCGGCGTACTCGGCCATCAGCGTGAAGCTCGGGCTGTTGACGATCTCGGTGACACCCAGGCCCCGCGCGAAACCCTTGGCGAACTGGGTCTTCCCCGCGCCCAGCGGCCCGAGAAGAGCAATGCGATCTCCGGGTTGCGCTACGACAGCCAGGGCAGCGGCGAAGTCTCGGGTCTGGTCCACTGAGCTGGTCTGAACGACGGCAGTTGGCGCGGCAGGCAAGGGAGTGCTGGTGGTCACATCTCCAGTTTGCCGGTTATCGGAAGATCGAGCGCCTCAGGCGTCGCAGCCGGGCTCCTCGTCGATCTCCTCGAGACGCTCCATGAGCCGCTCGATCCCGGCCTCGTCGGCGAGCACTCGCTGCATCGCTTCTGATCCGCCGCCGAAGATCGAACGCAGGACCGGATCGAAAAAGAGCATCGCCTGGGAGCCGAGGGCGCGATACGGGCGGCTCGCTTCCAGGAACATCATCGCCGGGCCGGTCATGCCGTACAGCTGGATTTCGCGGGCGACGTATTCGACCGGATCGTCGTAGCGAAACTCTTCGCCGACGGGTGCGCTCATCCCTTCCGATCTCCCTCTTTCAATGCACCGGTGGTCGCGACCCGGGTCTCCGCATTGAGTGTCCGGAGTCCCATTAGTACCGAGCCGGCATGGTACACCCGAGGTATGCGGTAGGACATGCTTGTTGCCACTTCCCACGGAATCGTGTTGCGTGCCCGCGCCAGCTCACCAGTACTGATTTCCTGCCCTTCCTGGGCGCCGAGCAGGACGAATTCGTCATCCATGGAGAGCTCGGGGATATCGGTCACGTCGGCCATGACCGCATCCATTGCGACGGTGCCTACCAGCGGGACGCGGAGGCCCCCGACGAGCGCTTCGCCCCACGGCGCCGGCCGCGGGATCGCGTCGGCGTACCCCACCGGCAGGGTCGCGATGACCGATTCACGCTCGGTGCGCCAGCGCCCGCCGTAGCTGACCGCCACGCCAGGAGGGAATCGTTCGATTCGCAGCGCCCGGCACTTGAGCATCATCAGCGGGCGGAGTCTCTCGGCGAAGGCTCGCTCGCGCTCGGGCATGGGCAGCTCCGCGGGGAGCAGTCCGTACAGGCCGAGTCCGATGCGCACCCCCTCGTAAACAGGAGCGCGGCCCGTGAAGAGACCACCTGTCGCCGCTACATGGCGTGCCGGGAGAGGCAAACCGGCGTTGCGCACGAGCGCCGCGGTTCGGTCGAACGCGGCAATCTGCGCGGCTGTGGCACTCTCGTCGTCCGGGGAGGCGAGGTGCGTCCACAGTCCAGCGACGCGGACTCGAGGTCCTCCGTTGAGGCGTTCGATGAGCGCGGGCACGTCTTCCGGCATGACGCCGGCGCGCGTCAGCCCGGTCTCGACCTCGACATGCACGACGAGCTCGGTGTCGCCACCTTCCGCGGCCCATCGATCGAGCATCGCGCTCGTGCCAGGCAGGTCCGCGGCCACCACCTCGACGCGTTCATGCGCGGCGAGCACGACCTCTCCGGGCGGGATCGCGAAGAGCACTAGAACCGGGATCTCCACGCCCGCCTCGCGCAGGGCCAGCGCCTCGTCGAGCGACGCGACGGACAGCCGGTCCGCGCCCGCCGATTCGAACGCCAGACCGGCCGACTTCAATCCATGGCCATAGGCGTCGGCCTTGACCACCGCATTGACCTCGACGCTGGGCCCAACCATCTCGCGCAGGATCGAGACGTTGTTGGCGAGCGCATCAAGGTCGATCTCGAGCCAGACCCCGCGCGGCAGCGCTGGGAGGCCGGCTGCGAGCAGCCGCGCTTCGATGGACTCAGTCGCCACGCTTGGCACCCAGGTCGTGTCGGGCAACAGCGATCTCGTACGGAAGGTCGGAAGCCAGCAGCCCGGAGTCGCCCAGACGTTCGCTGACCCTCTCCCCTGCCATTCCATGCAGATAGACGCCCAGGCACGCGGCATTGAACGCCTCGACACCCTGCGCAAGAAGGGCGCCGATCAACCCTGCAAGCACGTCGCCGCTGCCGGCAGTGGCGAGCGCCGGGTTGGCGAACGGCGAAATGGCGACCCTGCCCTCGGGCTCAGCGACCACCGTGTGCGCGCCCTTCAGCACGACGACCTGGCGGAACGTGCTTGCCGCCCTCACACATCGCTCCATGCGTTCTTCGTCCGACTCGCCGACCGCTAAACCGGTCAGTCGCTCGAACTCACCCGGATGCGGGGTGAGGACACACGTTCGCGATACTTCGGACCACCAGGTTGGGCTGCGCGCCAGCAGGCTCATTCCGCTACCGTCGATGACGACCGGGGCGCCATCCTCGGACAGCAAATTCAGCAGCAGCGATCGGTAGCCCTCGGTGTCAGCGAGCCCCGGCCCGAACACCATCGCGTCCATCCGCCGCGTCGCCAGCAATGCGACTGTCGCGGAGTAATCCAGGTCTGACGCATCGTCCGATGCCGGCAGGCCCAGCGTCACGACCTCCGGAACACGTCCCGCAACGACTTCTTGCAGCCACTTGGGCACACAGAGAACGACCAGGCCGGCACCACCCCTGGCGGCAGCCATGGCTGTCAGCAGGGCCGCCCCAACGTAGTCGAGCGAGCCGGCAACGCAGAGCACCGTGCCAAACGTCCCTTTGTGGCCGGCCGGGTCTCGTGCTGGCAGCAGCCGGGCGCAATAGGCCTCGTCGAGATGGACTACGCCGGCGTCAGCCTCCGCCACTGCTGCTTTCGCGCTCCATGTCACGCAGACGTTCCATGCGCGCCAGTATCTGCCGCTCGCGGCTGTCCAGCCGCTCCTCGATGTCGGGCGGGAAGATGAACGCACCGCCACCCGTGCGAATGCCGAACGCGATGGCGACCGCGTAGTCGCCCTCGTGGCTGATCGAGACGGCGATGCGGCCCATGCCCAACTGCTCGGCGCGTGCCTTCGCGCGTCCGTGGAGACGTACCGAGGGCGCCCCCGTCGGCAGGCGGAGGATCTCGATGTCGCGCCAGCCGACGCCCCGCACGCCGAGCCCGAGCACCTTTGAGACAGCCTCCTTGGCGGCCCACCGGCCGGCAAAGTTCTGTGGCCGATTGCGGACGTAGCGCTGCTCAGAGTCGGTCAGGACCCGCTTCGGAAAGCGGTCGCCGAAGCGCTTCAGCGCGGACGCGATGCGCTCGATCTTGATGATGTCGATACCAAGCTCGGTTGTGCCCTCGGGCACGGGAGGCAGCGCCATAGGCGCGTGAGGCTACTCGACCGTCACCGACTTCGCGAGGTTGCGCGGCTGGTCGATGTCGGTGCCACGTGCAACGCCCGTGTGGTATGCGAAGAGTTGGAGTGGGATCGCGGCGAGGATCGGGCTGAGCTCCTCGATCGTCTCGGGCACCCACAGGATGTCGTCGGCGTAGTCGAGCATGGCGTCGTCGCCTTCGGTGCCCACCGCGAGCACGCGCGCGTCGCGGGCGCGGCCCTCCATGACGTTACTGATCAGCTTCTCCTGGACAGAGGAGCGCGTGGCGATCGCGACCAACGGCACCTCGATGTCGAGCAGCGCGATTGGACCGTGCTTCAGCTCGCCTGCCGCATAGCCCTCGGCATGGACGTAGCTGACCTCCTTGAGCTTCAGCGCGCCTTCGAGCGCAACAGGGAAGCCAACGCCGCGGCCGACGAACATGAAGCCGCGCGAGTTGATATAGCGACGGGCGAGCTCCTTCGCCGGCTCGGCCAATATAAGGGCGCGCTCGGCCTTCTCTGGCAGAGCCCGCAGCTCATCCACCAGCTGTCGCTCGCGATCGGCCGACAAGAGACCGCGCCCCTTGGCTATGGCAGCGGCAAGCAGGATTAGAGTGGTGACCTGCGTGGCGAACGTCTTGGTCGCGACGACACAGATCTCCGGTCCTGCCTGCAGGAAGAGGACTGCGTCGGAGTCGCGGGTGATCGCCGAGCCCACGGTGTTGGTAATGGCGATCACGGGCGCGCCGCGCTGACGGGCAAGTCGCACCGGCGCAAGGGTGTCGGCCGTCTCGCCCGACTGGGTCACGGCGACGACCAGGGTCCGATCATCGAGCGGCGGCGGGCTGTAGCGGAACTCGGAGCCCACGTTCCAGCGTGCCGGCAGGCCGGTCCATGCCTGGAAGACGTAGGCCGCGACGGCCGAGGCATACGCGGCGCTTCCACAGGCGACGAACTCGACGCGCTCGATCTGCTTCAGCCGCTCGGCGATAGGCTCCAGCTCGTCCAGCTCGATCGTGTGATCGTGGACTCGACCGGCGAGGGCCGAACGGATCGCCTCGGGCTGCTCGTGCATCTCCTTGAGCATGAAGTGCGGGAAACCGCCCTTCTCCGCCTTCTCGATCGACCAGTCGATGTCGTGCACCAGCCGCTCTCGTGGCGACCCATCGAGGGCCATTACGACGACGGAGTTGGCGGTGATGTCCGCGACGTCGCCCTCCTCGAGGAAGATGACCCGGCGCGTGTGCGGCAGCACAGCGGCAACGTCGGATGCGATGAAGTTCTCGCCATCGCCGAGCCCGATGATGAGCGGCACGTTCAACCGCGCGCCGACGAGCCGGTTGGGCTCCACGGCGTGCATCACGGCGACGGCGTACGCTCCGTGGGCCTGGTTGAGCGCCGCACGGGTCGCCGCGGCAATGTCCCCGTCGTAGGCCTCTTCGATCAGGTGCGCCAGAGCCTCAGTGTCCGTGTCGGACTTCAGCTTGTGGCCGCGCGCTCGCAGGCCGTCGCGCAGCGCTTTGAAGTTCTCGATGATGCCGTTGTGGATGACCGTGATCTGGCCGCTGCAGTCCGTGTGCGGATGAGCGTTCAGGTCGTTCGGGCGGCCGTGGGTCGCCCAACGAGTGTGGGCCAGCCCCACCGCGGCCGCCGGAGTGCCGTCGATGAGTGCCGTACGCAGGTTGGCCAACTTGCCGGCACGCTTCTCGACGAACATCTCGCCGTTGCTGGTTACGAGGGCGATCCCGGCCGAGTCATAGCCGCGGTACTCGAGGCGCGCGAGGCCCTCGAGCAGGATGGGCGCCGCCTGGCGCGGTCCGATGTAGCCGACGATTCCACACATGCTGTGTCAGATCCCTTCCCCACCTTCCCCACCAGCTGCCGCTGCGTGGAGGCGGGCTAGTTTAGACGCTCGACTGCGAGCGCCGCGAGTTGGTCGGCGACCTGCGCGACGCTGGCCTCGCTGTCGCCCTCGACCATGATCCGCAGAGCGGGCTCCGTCCCGGACGGCCGAACGAGTACGCGGCCATGCCCATCAAGAGAGCGTCGCGCCTCGTCGACAGCCCGAGCGAACCCCGGCTCCGCCTCCCATTGATCCTTGTGACGAACGGGGACGGCGCGCTGCTGCTGCGGGTACAACGGGATCTGCGCAGCCAGCTCCGAGAGCGGCTTGCCGGTGCTGACCAGTATCGAAAGCACCTCGAGCGCTGTCACGATGCCATCGCCCGCGTTGGCATGCTCGCGGATGATGATGTGGCCGCTCTTCTCGCCACCAAGCGCGGCATCCATGACCAGCATCCCGTCGAGGATGTACTTGTCGCCGACCGGAGTGCGCGCCACGGTGCCGCCGGCCGCGGTGATGGCCTCCTCGAGGCCGCCGTTGGAGAGCACGCTGACGACGGTCAGGCCATTGCCCAGCGTGCCCCGCGCGAGGCGGTCGAGCGCGATGATGCCGATCAGCTGGTCGCCGTCGACGACGTTTCCGTGCTCATCGATCGCGACACACCGGTCCGCGTCCCCATCGAGGGCGAAGCCGATGTCCGCGTGCGTCTCGGAGACGATGCGCGCCGCGTTCTGGGGCGCCGTGGCGCCGCAGTCGAGGTTGATGTTGTTGCCGTCCGGCTCGTTATACCGCGCATCCACCTGGGCGCCGCTGCTGGCGATGATCTGCGGCGCGACGATGCCTGCGGAGCCGTGAGCGCAATCGAGCACGACCCTGGCCGTGACCGGTGTCCGCGAAGCGAGCGCGATGCGGTGCTCGACGTACTCGTTGAGCCTTCCACGAGCATCCAGGTCGCGTCCGAGCGAATGGTTCTCGGGACCAGTGAGCTCATCCGCCCGAAGCATCAGCGCCTCGAGCTCTTCCTCGAGCTGGTCGTCGAGCTTGAGGCCGCTGCCATCGAAGACCTTGAGGCCGTTGTCGCGAGCGGGATTGTGGGAAGCGGAAACCATCAGGCCGGCGCCAAAGTGCCCCGCCGCCGTGACGTAGGCGAGAGCCGGCGTGGGGCAGACACCGAGGCGGTGGACGTCCGTGCCCATGGACATCGCACCAGCGCCGACAGCCGCGACGAACATGTCGCCGGATCGTCGCGTGTCCTGGCCGATCAGGAGGTGGCCGCCCGCACCATTGGCAAGCCGAGAGGCCG
>JBBDRY010000061.1:18037-32947 GCA_040905225.1 Chloroflexota bacterium
GTCTCGAGCCGCGTCACCGTGGCCTCTTCGCCGCTGACTGTGACGACGAGCGGGTCTACCGTGACCGAGGTGATGCGGTAGCCCGGCGCGGGCTGGCCCGTCAGCTGGGGCACGACCGGCAGAGTCCGGTTGGCCAGCTCGCGCGCGATCGCAATGCGCACCCGAGCGCGGGACGGGTCTATCTCGATGTTCGGAACCTGGTTGCCGTTCACGTCCATTGGGACTAGCTCGACCTCGCGATCGATGTTCAATGCGCTGGCGTCGATCGTCACGCGCGCGACGACCTGGCTGACCTGCTCGACGCGGGAGCTCGCGCCACGAATCGTGACAACCGACGGACCAGTCTGCGGCGGGCCAACGTTGAGCCCTTCCGGCACAGCGCCGAGATCGATCGTCACGGGCAGCTCGCGCTCCAACACCGGGTCGAGGTGCACCTGTACGACGCGCGGCTGAAAGTCGATGACCTGTACGCGCCGGTCGACAGCTTCAACGGAAACGGCGACATCCTCCGGTGGGCCACCAGCGCGAGCCTCGACGTCCGAGAGGTCGACCGTGGCGCGGAACGAATCGGGCGACAGCACGCCGACGTCCAGCGGAGCGCGGAAACGGACGAGGGTTATCGGGGGTAACTCGGAGAGCAGCGTTGCGCCTGCCGGCGGGTCCGGCGCCTCGACCGGCAGAACTCCCGTCCAGGTGCGCACGTTCTGCCCCAGGACCAGGCCGCTGTAGAGGACGGTCGCGAGCAGGATCGCCCCCAGCTTCAGCGGCCAGTTGCGGATGAGGAAGTCGGCTACGCGCCTCACTCGGCCCGGCCTGTGGTTGAGGCCCCGCTCGCAGCGCTCGCCGCCTGGGCAACAGGTGCGCCCGAGGACGAGGCAACGGAGGATGGAGTCGTGGTACCGGACGCGGGGTCTGCGGCGCGGCGGCAGCGGGTGGGTCTGCGGAGCGGCGGCAGCGTACGACGCAACGCGTTCGCTCGCGCCGGGATGCGTGCTGCGGAGAGCGTGTTGTGCTCGAGTAGCTCCATCAGGCCACGGCGCAGGCGCTCCTCGTCCAGGTTGCGCACGATGCGGCCGCGCTCGACGAGGCTGACCGTCCCCGTTTCCTCGCTGACCACGATGGCGACGGCGTCGGTCTGCTCGGTGATGCCGAGCGCGGCGCGATGGCGCGTCCCGAAGCGTTCGCGGTACGTGGATGTCTCGGACAGTGGCAGCACGACGGCGGCCGAGACGACTCGGTCGTGGTGGACGATCACGGCACCGTCGTGCAGCGGCGAACGCGGCGTGAATATCGTCTCGAGGATCTCGAGCGACAGCTTGGCATCAATCAATACGCCGGTCTCGGCCATATCCTGGAGACCCGTGTCGCGCTCGATGACGATGAGTGCGCCGACCTTCTCGGTCCCGAGGCCGGTGGCTGCCTGGGCGATCACGCGCGCCACCCGCTCGTACTCACGACGCGTGCTCGGCGCGAGAAGCCAGCCAAGAGAACCGACACGACCAATCCGCTCCAGCGCGCGGCGCATTTCGGGCTGGAACACGACTACCAGAGCGAGAAGGCCGACGACTGCACCCGCCTGGAGGATCTGCTGGAGCAGCGCCAGCCCGAGGAGCTGAGCAACGACGTAGATCGCGTAAAGCACGGTCACGCCGATCACGAGGCGAACGGCCCGCGTGCCGCGAATGAGGCTCAGCAGGCCATAAATCAGGAGCGCGGTGATCGCGATGTCCAGCAGCGCGACAGGCTGGACCTCAAAGCCCCTGACCAGTTCCAGAAGCTGGTCGAGCATTGCGCCGATTGTACGTCCGTCAGCCTGGCCGGTTGGCCAGGGCGGCGAGGCGCTCATCGGCCGATGCGTTGTCGGCGGCCAGTTGTCGAAGCTCGGCCGCGACAATTGGGTCCGGATCGAGGCTCAACAACCGATCGATCAACAGCGCTCGCTCGACGCCTTTGTCCGCCCAGCCGCGCCTGAAGTACAGCCGCGTCAACTCGAGATGGATGCGCGCTGAGCCCGGCGCAATGGCCAGTGCGCGGAGCGCCGCGTCGAGTGCGGCGTCGAGCCGGCCGGCCGACGCATGCTCGGCGCTCTCGGCGAGGAAGGCGTCGATTGCGGCATCGTGCTTGCCCGTCCGGAGCGCCTCCGCGCCGGCTGCGTGCATCGTGTCCGCCGCAGACATGGTGGTCGAGTCGGCGTCCGTTGCCGGCGCACCGGACGGGTTCGCCGACTGGCGCAGGTCGCTGATCTGCCTCTGCACCCGGGCGGACTCATCGCGCCGACCGGCGGCCAGCAGCGCGGCGGCGCGACCGGTCAGGGCGTCGAGGCTGGCGGGTTCTGCCTTGAGGGCCAGGTCGTACGCGGCCAGGGCCTCCTTCGGCCGGCCAAGGCGCATATGCATGCCGCCGACGGCGATGTGCGGCAACGCGCGGTCACCCGCGAGCTCTGCGGCGAAGCCGTAGTGGCGCAACGCCTCGGCGAAGCGACCTTCGGCGGCTTCCTGGTGGCCCAGCCGGAGCGCCTCCCGGTAACGCGCGTAGACGTCGTCCATCGAGCTGCCTATGCCCTCCCGGAACCTGCTGACGCCGTTTTTGAACGTGACGTCAACACGTCGTAGTCGAATTTGCGCAGTTGCGCTCGAAACGTACCCAACACACGGACATGTTTGTACGTGACGTCCAAAAGGGACCGTTCCAAGCGTTCGTCGGGGCCGAATTCACCGGAAACAGTCGAGGTTGTTGACGTGACGTACAAACCTGCTGTTTTGACGACGCGGGACTGCGAATCGCAGCCACGGCCGGCAAACCGCGAAATCAGCGCTTGGTGTACTGCGGCGCCTTACGTGCCCGCTTGAGGCCGTACTTCTTGCGCTCCTTCATCCGCGGATCGCGCGTCAGGAGGCCCGCCTGGCGCAACGGCACGCGAGCGCCCTCGGGATCCGACTGGAGCAGCGCACGGGCGATGCCGTGGCGGATGGCTCCTGCCTGGCCGTGATGACCACCGCCTTCGACCTTGATCATCGCGTTGTAGCGCCCCTCGGTGTTGGTCACGCGGAATGGCATCGAGATCTCGGTCAGGTCGATCGCGCCGCCGAAGTGCTCCTCCAGCGAGCGGCCGTTGACCACGATCTCACCCTCGCCGGCGAGAAGCCGAACGCGCGCGATGCTGGTCTTGCGCCGGCCGGTGCCGTAGAAGAACGCTGTATTCGCCATCAGCTGTTGGATCCTCCGGTGGTGGAGCTCGCGTTCGTGTTCGCGTTCGTGTTCGCGCTCGGGCTCGCGCTGGAGCGTCCGGCGGGCAGAGGCTCAGGCATCTGCGCCTCGTGCGGATGGTCGCTGCCCGCGTAGATCTTCAACTTGCGCAGCTGCTGCACGCCGAGCTTGTTGCGCGGCAGCATGCCCTTGACGGCGCGGCGGATGACCTCTTCGGGCCGGCGTGCGAGCAGTTCGCCAAGGGTTTCCTGGCGCAGGCCGCCGGGATAGCCGCTGTGACGCGAGTACAGCTTCTGCTCAGCCTTGCCGCGGCCGATGTCGATCCGGGCTGCGTTGAGCACGATCACGTGGTCCCCGGTATCGATGTGGGTCGCGTACGTGGGCTTGTGCTTGCCCTCCAGAAAAAGAGCGATGCGCGACGCGAGCGTGCCGAGACGCTGGCCCGCGGCATCGACCACGAACCAGCTGCGCTCGATCTCACTCGCTCGCGGGCTGTATGTCTTGCTCATCGTTCTCTTTCTGTTCCTCGTAGTTCATCGGCACTCGCCAGAGCACCAATCCATGTGCCGGAGCCGTGTCGCCGCCGAAAGCCGGCTGCTTGGACTCCAGGCTTGCCGCAACGTCTGCGGCGGATGCGGTCCCATGGCCAACGCGCAATAGCGCCGCCACGATCCTGCGCACCATCTGGCGCAGGAACGCATCCCCGACCACCTCGATGGTGATCGTCCTGCCCTGTCTTCGCACTCGGACCCGATGAAGGGTTCGGACTGGCTGTCGATCCTTCCCACCGAACGCGGAGAAGTCGTGACGTCCAACGAATACCTGTGCCGCGTCGGCCATCGCCGCGACGTCTAGGGGATCGTGAACGCCGAGGGCATCTCGCTCGCGCAGCGGGCTGTGTGGCCCGTTCCAGATGAAGTAGCGGTATTCGCGCCACTTTGCAGAGGTTCGCGGGTGAAAGCCTCGATCGACCTTGCGCAGCGGCCCCAGACCGATGTCGGTTGGCACCAGAGCAGCGAGGGCCCTTCCGAGCTCGTCGCGCCCGAGGCGCCCGGTGTAGGTGAATGCGATCACCTGCCCGCGAGCGTGGACTCCGGCGTCCGTCCGTCCCGCGCCGTCGACCCTCACTCGGGCTTCGCCCGAGAGTCGCGTCAGAGCGCGTTCCAGCTCTCCCTGCACAGTCCTGGCTCCGTTTTGCAACTGGAAGCCGGCAAAGTCAGTTCCGTCGTATTCAACCCGCGCGCTGTAGCGAACGGGGCCGCCCTCTCGGGCCGGCTTTCTTACGGCTCCCTTTCGGTCGCCTATGGCTGGGCCTGTCTGTACGACGGGCGTTGGCCTCAGACCAGCTCGAGTTGAACCATTGGCGCAGCATCGCCGGCGCGCAGGCCGAGCTTGATGATGCGCGTGTAGCCCGAGCTGCGGTCTGCATACTTGGGAGCGATCTCGTTGATCAGCTTGTCGATGACGAGGGGTTCGTCTGGCAGCTGGGCGATGATGCGTCGACGTGACGCGAGAGTGCCGTCCTTGGCCAGCGTGATGACCTTCTCGACCTGGCCGCGGACTTCCTTGGCCCGTGCCTCGGTCGTCTTGATCTGCTCATAGCGCAGTACGGACACGATCAGGTTGCGGTACAGCGCCATGCGCGGAGCCGTCTTGCGACTGAGCTTGCGACCGCCGATGCGGTGAGCCATGGGGACTACTCGTCCTCGTCCATGGGCAGCGCGTCGAGGCCATCCTCGGCGTCGTAGTCGGCCGATTCGGAGCCGTCGTCGGGCGGCAGGAAGCCGCGCATGCGCAGGCGCTCCTTCATCTCGTCGAGCGACTTCTTACCGAAGTTGCGCATCCGCAGCAGGTCTTCGTCCTGGAGCTGGAGCAGCTGCCCGACTTTGATAATGTTGTTGCGCTTCAGGGAGTTGTACGCCCGCATCGGCAGGTCGAGCTCCTCGATCGGCATGTCGAGCATGTTCGGCGGCAGTGCCGGTGCGCCGATCACGCCGCGATCACCCGCGACGAGAGACTTGCCCGCCGAGGTAAAGAGGCTGAACTGGCTCACCAGGATCTCTGCCGCGCGGCTGAGCGCCTCCTCCGGGGTGAGCGTGCCATCTGTCTCAATCTCGATGGTCAGCTTGTCGAAGTTGGTCATCTGGCCGACGCGCGTGTTCTCGACGGTGTAGTTGACCTTGCGCACGGGCGAGAAGATCGCGTCGACCGGTATCACGCCAATGGGCAGCTGCTCGGAGCGCTCGGCGGCGAGGTAGCCCACGCCGCGCTCGACGGTCATGTCGATCTCGACAGTCACGTCGTCTGAGTCGAGCGTCAGCAGGTGCTGGTCAAGGTTGACGATCTCGACGTCCGGGTTCTGCTCGATGTCGTGCGCGGTGACGGCACCCGCTCCGGACTTCAGCAGCCGCAACTGGACGGGGTGCGGGGCGTAGCTCTTCAGGCGCAGCTTCTTGACGTTGAGCACCATCGCCGTTACGTCTTCCTTGACGCCCGGGATCGTGCTGAACTCGTGATACACGTCGCGGACCTGGATCGACGTCACGGCGGCGCCCTCGAGAGACGAGAGCAGCACGCGCCGTAGCGCGTTGCCGATGGTTACGCCGTATCCCGCGGGGAGCGGGCTGGCCTCGTACTTCGCGTACGACTCCTCCGGTTCGCCTACCGGCTCGATCTGCGGGCTTTCAAGTTCGATCATTTGTATTCCTTACCTACCTCGAGTAGAACTCGACCACGAGCTGCTCATTGAGCTCGACTGGCATCTGGTCGCGACGCGGCAGCGTCGTCACGTCGCCGCTCAGCTTGTCGACGTCCACGTTCAGCCAATCCGGTCGCAGCGCGCCCTTCATCTGCTCACGGGCGTTCTTGAAATATTCCGACTTGCGGCTTGTCTCACGAACCTCGACTCGGTCACCCTCGTTGACGTGGTACGAGGGGATGTTCGTGCCCCGGCCGTTGACGGTGAAGTGGCCGTGGGCCACGAGCTGGCGCGCCTGGGCGCGACTGGCCGCGAAGCCCATCCGAAAGACGACATTGTCGAGACGGGTCTCGAGCAGGCGCAGCAGGTTCTCACCAGTCACGCCGGGTCGGTGCTCGGCGACGTCGAAGTAGTTCTTGAACTGGCGCTCATGGACCGAGTAAATGCGTCGCATCTTCTGCTTTTCGCGCAACTGGACGCCGAACTCGGACATCTTGCGGCGGCGAACGCCGTGCTGGCCGGGCGGGTTGGGCCTGCGCTCGAAGGGGCACTTCTTGGTGTAGCACTTGGCGCCCTTCAGGTAGAGCTTCATGCCCTCGCGCCGGCACAGACGGGAAACGGGGCCGCGATAACGTGACATCTCTTATTGCTCCCCTAGACCCGGCGCCGCTTGGGCGGGCGGTTGCCGTTGTGCGGGATGGGCGTCACGTCGGTGATCGCGGAGACCTCGAGCCCGGCGGCCTGTAGCGAACGGATGGCCTGCTCGCGACCCGCGCCGGGACCCTTGACGAAGACCTCGACCTGGCGCATGCCGTGCTCCATCGCTCGCTTGGCGGCGCCGTCCGCGGAGAGAGCAGCCGCATACGGCGTGCTCTTGCGCGAGCCCTTGAAGCCGGCCGTGCCGGCACTGCCCCACGCGACCGTCGCGCCGGCGAGGTCAGTGATCGTGATGATCGTGTTGTTGAAGCTGGCCTGGATGTGGGCGTGGCCCGTCGGCACGTTCTTCTTCTCGCGCCGACGAGTCTTCTTGGCGCCCTTCTTTTCAGCCATCTGGTTTCTTGTCTACCCCTACTTCTTGCGCCGCACGCCGACGGTGCGCTTCGGTCCGCGACGCTGGCGGGCGTTGGTCTTCGTTCGCTGGCCGCGCGCGGGCAGGTTGCGCCGATGGCGCTGGCCGCGGTACGAGCCGATCTCCTGGAGCCTCTTGATGTTCAGCGCGACCTCACGGCGCAGGTCGCCCTCGACCTTGTAGCGACGGTCGATGATCTCGCGCAGGCGGTTGACCTGGTCCTCTGTGAGATCGCGAACACGCGTGTCCGCGTTGACGTTGGCCTGGGCCAGGATCTTCTGGCTCGTCGGAAGGCCGATCCCAAAGATGTACGTCAACGAGATCTCGACGCGCTTCTCGCGCGGGATGTCGATGCCGGAGATACGTGCCATCTAGGTGCTTAGCCCTGGCGCTGCTTGTGCTTTGGATTCGTGCAAATGCACATCACGACGCCGTGGCGGCGGATGATCTTGCAGTTATCGCAACGCGTCTTGACGGATGCCGAGACCTTCACCAATTCCCCTTAACCGTTCTGTCTGACTACTTGAGCCGATATGTGATGCGCCCGCGCGAGAGGTCGTAAGGCGACAGCTCGACACGAACTCGATCCCCGGGCAGGATGCGGATGAAGTTCATCCGCAGCTTCCCGCTGATGTGAGCCAAGACGCGATGCTTGTTCTCCAACTCGATGGCGAACATCGCATTCGGAAGCGGTTCAATGACCGTTCCCTCAACTTCGATCGCGTCCTTCTTGGCCACAGGCGGCGGCTATCTCCCGGTGCTAATTCAGTGGTGGATGGGGCGTCCGACGAGCCGGCCGCAGCCGGTTATCAAGCGCGAAAAGTGGCCGGACGAGGCCCGACGCACGATCGAGGAGTGTACCAGAAAACCCTCATTCACGGCAACGCCTGGCTGTCGTTTGTCGTCAGGATGCGCGGGCCATCGACAGTGATGGCGATGGTGTGCTCCCAGTGCGCGGCCAGCTTTTCGTCGACTGTCTCGACCGTCCAACCGTCGTCCCGCACTCGTACCTCGTGCGAGCCGAGCGTGAACATTGGCTCGATCGCCAGGCAAAGGCCCGGCTCAAGACGCCGGCCGCGGCTGCCCGTCCTGTAGTTCGGCACCTGCGGCTCCTCGTGCATCTCGTTGCCAATGCCGTGGCCGACGAACGCGCGGACGATGCCATATCCGTTGGCTCGAGCGATGTCCTCGATCGCGGCCGATATGTCCGAGAGGTGGTTGCCCGGCACGGCCGCGGCAATCCCCGCGTACATAGCCTGGCGCGTGTTCTCAACGAGCTCGGCGACCGGGGCGGGCACGCTGCCGACGACGAACGTCCGTGCGGCGTCTCCGTGCCACCCGTCGACGATCGCGCCGGCGTCGACCGACACGATCTCGCCTTCGCGGATCTGCCGCGCGCCGGGGATGCCGTGTACCACCTCCGTGTCGATGGAGATGCACAGCGAGTGGCGGTACGGCGCAAGTCGCCCGAGAACGCCGATGAACGAAGGGGTGGCGCCATGCGCGCGGATCATCTCCTCGGCGATGGCGTCGAGAGCTTCTGTCGTCACTCCCGGCCGGATCTCCGACTCGAGGCGGTCCAGCACATCGGCAACCAGCCGTCCGGCCACGGCCATCTTCTCGATCTGGCCCGCGCTCTTCAGCGTGACGCGGCGCTCGGCCACGAGAGCGCTCATCGTGCGGGCTGGGCGATGGCGTGCATCAGCTCGTCGGTGACCTCGGCCATCGATCGGTCGCCCTCGACCGCGCTGAGCACGCCGCGATCGGCGTAATAGTCGATTACCTCGAACATCGGCGGGAGCTGCTGCTCCAGGCGGGCGCGGATGGTTTCAGGCTTGTCGTCTTCGCGCTGGTAGAGCGCGGCGCCGTCGACATCGCATTTGCCGAGCTTCTTCGGCGGACGAGCGGTCGCGTGGTAGACGTGATCGGACGAGGCGGAGCACAGCCAGCGGCCCGACAGGCGGCGGATGAGCTCCTCACGATCGACGTCGAGGTAAAGCGCCGCGGCGACGCGGCCGTCGTGGCGATCGAGCATCTTGTCGAGCGCCTCGGCCTGAGGTCGCGTGCGTGGGAACCCGTCGAGGATCGCTCCTTCGGCGGCGTCCTTCTGTGAAAGACGGTCGGAGATCATCTGGACCGTCATGTCATCGGGCGCCAGCGACCCGCGGTCGATGTAGCTCTTGACCTTCTTGCCAAGCGCCGTCCCGCGCCTGATGTGATCCCGGAAAAGATCGCCGGATGCGACGTGAGGCACGCCCAATCGCTGTGCGAGGAGCGCCGCCTGCGTGCCCTTGCCCGCGCCCGGCGCCCCGACCATGACGTAGACCCTCAACGAATGAAGCCCTCGTAGTTGCGCATCATCAGCTGCGCCTCGATCTGCTTCATCGTCTCGACCACCACGGAGACGACGATCAGGAGCGCGGTGCCGCCCAGCGCAAAGCCGCCGGCCACGCCACCCTGGAAGAAGGACGAGAGAACGATCGGCGACACGGCGATCAGGGCGAGGAAGATCGCGCCGGCGAGGCTCAGGCGGAAGACGACCTTGGCCAGGTAGTCGCGCGTCGGGGCGCCGGGTCTGATGCCCGGTATGAAGCCGCCGTTCTTGCGCAATTGATCGGCCGTCTCATCGGGCTTGAAGGTGAATGCCGTATAGAAGTAGGTGAACCCCATCGTCAGCAGGAAGTAGCCGACGATATACGCGATCCCCTGCGGGTTGAGGAAGGCGACGATCCCGTCGGCGATCTGGTTCGCGATCGTGATCTGACCCGGGTCAGCTCCAGGCGCCGATGCGAAATATGAAGCGATCTGGGTGGGGAACAGCAGGATGCTGACGGCAAAGATGATCGGGATCACGCCCGCCTGGTTTACGCGCAGCGGCAGGAACGTCGCCCCGCCTTGGTACATGCGACGCCCACGCACGCGGCTGGCGTATTGGATGGGGATGCGCCGCTGGCCTTCCTGGATGTACACGATGACGGCCACGACGACAATCGCGAGGATCACGAAGGCGACACCCAGGGAGATGTCCGGCGCGCTCAGGAATGTGGCAACGCCCTGTGGCACGCCGGCGACGATGCCGGCGAAGATGATGAAGCTGATGCCGTTGCCGATGCCGCGCTCCGTGATCAGCTCGCCGATCCACATCGCCAGTACTGTCCCGGCGGCCAGGGTGATCATCTGCCCGAGAGTCGAGATGCTCAAGATGTCGAATTCGCCAGTCAGCGCTTGGCTGGAGGCCAGGATGGCCAGGTAGCCGTACGCCTGGAGCAGCGCTAGCGGTACGGTCAGATACCGCGTGTACTGGTTGATCCGGGTGCGGCCGTACTCGCCTTCGCGACTGAGCGCCTGGAGGCGGGGCACTACCCCCGTCATCAGCTGCATGATGATCGAAGCGTTGATGTACGGGTTGACGCCCATCGCCACGATCGAGAACGACGACAGGCCGCCGCCCGAGAATAGGTCGAGCAGCTGAAGAAACTGCTGCTGCTCGATCAACTCTGCGAGCCTCGCGTCGTCGACGCCGGGGACGGGCACGACTGCCAGCGCCCGATAGACGACCAACATGCCCAGCACGAACAGGATGCGCCGGCGGATATCCGGCGCGCGGAACGCGTTGATCAGGGCCTCAAACACCGGCTATGTCCTCCGGTCCCCGAATCCGACCACGCCGGACGGGCTTAGCGCAGCCGATATCGGCCAGGTTGATATAGCTGTCGTAAATGAGCCGTTAGGGACGATCCCGGGCCGCGAGCCGTGCTTGGCCGCGCTCGACCTGCCCCGATTCGAGGGGGCCAGACCAGCGTTATGGCGATCTAGGCCCGCGCATATTAAGAAGGCCGATATTTCGCGGCCCAAGGAGCGATCCAATGGGTTCACCTAGTTGTCGCCGTCTTTCTTCGTGGATCGCTTACGAGCGGGCTTCGCTTCCGGCTCCGTCGCTTCGGTCGGTTCGGACTTAGGCTCGGGCTCAGGCGCAGCCTCATCTGGAGTCGCCTGCTCGGGCTCCATCGCTGTGGGCTCGGCTGATGCTTCGGCGGTCGACGCGGGCTTTGACTCTTCCTTGGCTGGCGCCTCGGGCGCGAGCACCTGGACGAACCCGCCGGCCTCCTCGATCTTGCGGCGCGCCGAGGCGCTGAAGGCATCCGCGGCAACGAAAAGCTTCTTGGTCACGTCACCGTGGCCGAGCACCTTGACCGGCCGCTCGGTCGAGCCGATCAAACCGGCCGAAGCGAGCACCTCCGCATTCACAGTCGCGGGGGAGTTGTCTGCCGCCTTGCCCTTGGCCGGCTTGGCATTGCCCGCCTCGAGGTCGACTCCGAAGCGGCCAGCGGCTGCGTACTCGGAGATGGCGCCGACGTTTACGACGGAGTAGTGGATCTTGAAACGGTTCTTGAAGCCGCGCAGCTTGGGCACGCGGATGTGGATGGGCGTTTGGCCACCCTCGAACCAGGCCGGGATGCTCGCCCCCGCTCGGGACTTCTGTCCCTTTGTGCCACGGCCCGCGGTCTTGCCCTGCCCGGCGGCGATGCCGCGACCAACTCGCGTGCGCTTGCGGCGCGAGCCGGGGGCTGGGTGCAGGTCATGCAGCTTCACGATTTGACCTCTTCGGTACGCACCAGGAAACGGATGGCGTTGGCCATGCCGCGCAGCTCTGGGGTGTCAGCTACCTCGACCGTCTCGCCGATGCGATGCAGGCCCAGCGCACGGACTGTTGCGCGGGTCCGCTTCGTATGGCTGACCGTGCTCTTGATGAGCGTCACGCGCAGCTTATCCGGCATTTGTAGGTACCTCCGCCTCCGGCGCATCCGGCGCCTCTGGCTCGCTGGCGGGTTCGGTCTCGGCCGCCGCCTCGGGCTCGGTTGCGGCCTCAGGCTCAGTCTTGGCCTCGGGCTCGTTGGCGGCTTCAGTCTCGGCCGTGGCCTCGGGCTCGCTGGCTGACTCAGTCTCAACCGCAGTCTCGGCCGCGGCGGGGGTCTCAGTCTCGGCCTCAACCGCGCTCGGGGCGTCAGTCTCTCTCTCCGCCTCAGGTGCGATCTCTACCGGAGGCGGTGGCGGAACCACAGCCGAGCCCACGGCCGGAGCCGCGCCCGCGCCTGCGGATGTCTGCCGTCCACTGCCACCGCCCCTGGGTGCATTGGATTGCGGCTGGCTGTCGGCCTGGCCGGGCGCCGGCTGGCCGCTGATGACGCTGTGCAGCATCCGGCCGCGGCGCTCACCGAGCTCCTCGGCGCTGTGCATGCTGCGCAACGCTTCGATGGTTGCGCGGACCACGTTGACCGGGTTGTTGGAGCCGAGCGACTTGCTGAGGATGTCGCGGATGCCCGCCGCCTCGACGACGGCGCGAACCGAGCCGCCGGCGATGACGCCGGTTCCCTGCGAGGCAGGCTTGAGCAGCACCTTGCTGGCGCCAAAGGCCATCGTGACTTCGTGAGGGATGGTCGTCCCAACCATCGGCACCTTGATCACGTTCTTCTTGGCGTCCTCGACGCCCTTGCGGATCGACTCGGGAACCTCTCCTGCCTTGCCCAGCCCGGCACCAACGTGGCCGGCCCCGTCGCCGACGACTACGACGGCGCTGAACGAGAAGCGGCGGCCACCTTTGACGACCTTCGCAACGCGGTTGATCTGGACAACGCGTTCTTCGAGTGTCAGTCGGGCGGGATCGATCCTGGGCAAAGGGTTCTCCTCGGTTTCGTTCTAGAAGTCGAGCCCGGCCTGGCGGGCTGCGTCGGCCAGCGCGCGAACGCGACCGTGATAGCGGTAGCCGGCGCGGTCGAAAACGACCTGGCGGACGCCGGCACCGCGCGCTCGCTCGGCGAGAAGGCGGCCGACGACCTTGGCGTGCTCGGTCTTGTTGCCCGAGCTCTCGCGGACGCCCTTCTCGAGCGACGAGGCGCTGGCCAGCGTGTGGCCGGCGGCATCATCTATGACTTGGGCGTAGATCTGGTTGAGGCTGCGGAACACGGCCAGCCGCGGGCGTTCGCCGTTACCGGCGAGAGTCAGGCGGATGCGCTCGTGGCGCTTGGTGCGTGCGGCGCCGCGGCGGAATGCGAGGCTCACTTCTTGCCTCCGATCTTGCCCGCCTTGCCGGCCTTCCGGCGGATGACTTCACCCGCGTAGCGCACGCCCTTGCCCTTGTAGGGCTCCGGCTTGCGCATGCTGCGCACGCGCGCGGCGATGTGGCCGACCAGCTCCTTGTCGTACCCCAGGACCGCCAGGCGGACGGGCGTTTCGACCTCGAAGCTGACGCCCTCGGGCGGATCGATCTCGATTGGATGGCTGTAACCCAGGTTGAGCTGGAGCTTCTTGCCGACGAGCTGGGCCCGGTAGCCCACTCCGGTGATCTCGAGCCCCTTCCGATAACCCTCGGTCACCCCGATGACCATGTTGTTCAGCAGCGTGCGCGTCAGGCCGTGCAGTTCGCGCGACTTCTTGTCGTCATTCGGTCGCTCGACTCGCAGCGTGCCATCCTCATGAATGATGCGCAGCTCCGGCGCGACGTCGCGCTCGAGCTTTCCGCGCGGCCCTGAGACAGCGACGTGGTTGCCCTCGATGTCGATCTGGACACCGCTGGGGATGGTGATGGCGAGACGGCCGATGCGTGACATGGTCGACCTACCAGACGTAGGCGAGGACTTCCCCGCCAAGCTGTGCCTTACGAGCACGGGAACCGGTCATGATGCCGTGGCTCGTGCTGACGATGACTACGCCAAGGCCGCCGAGTACGCGCGGGATGTCTGTCTTTGCCGCGTAGACGCGCAGGCCTGGCTTGCTGACTCGCTTGAGCCCGCTGATGACCGGGACCTTGCCGACGTACTTGAGCTGGAGGCGCAGGTAGTCGGTTGGCCCGTCGCGCGTCTCGTCGAAGGCCTCGATGAAGCCTTCGGTAACGAGGATCTCGGCGATCGCGCGCTTGGTCCGCGACGCGGGCACGAGGATCTCCGTATGGCGCGCGCGGCTCCCGTTGCGGATGCGCGTGAGCATGTCTGCGATCGGATCTGAAATGTTCATCTGCTCACCACGACGACTTCGTCACGCCGGGCAGCTCGCCCATCAGCGCTCGCTCGCGGAAACAGATGCGGCACAGGCCGAAGCGGCGCAGGTAGCCACGCGGCCGCCCACAGACAAAGCACCGGTTGTAGCCCTGCACCGGGTGGTGCGGCTTGCGCTTCTGCTTCGCGATTAGTGACTTCTTGGCCATCAATACTCCTTGTCTGCCGTACGTCGTCTCAGGTGCCGAACGGCATCCCGAGCAGCTGCAGTAGCCGCTTGGATTCCTCGTCGGTTCGAGCGGTCGTGACGATGCTCACCTCGAGCCCGCGCAACCGGTCGATCTTGTCGTAGTCGATCTCGGGGAAAGCGAGTTGCTCGCGCAGCCCGAGTGAGTAGTTGCCGCGGCCGTCGAACGACTTGCTGGGCACGCCACGGAAGTCGCGGATGCGTGGCAGTGCGAGGCGAGTGAGCCGCTCCAGGAAATCCCACATGCGCTGGCCGCGCAGGGTCACCTTGATGCCGATCGGATTGCCTGTCCGCAGGCGGAACTGGGCAATGGACCGCCGGGCCTTGGTGATGATCGGCTTCTGGCCGGTTATGGCGGCCAGGTCGCCGACCGCCGCATCGAGGGCCTTGGCGTTGGTCAACGCCTCGCCCATGCCGATGTTGACGACGATCTTCGACAGGCGCGGCACCTGCATCGGGTTCACGTATCCGAACTCTTTCTGGAGCGCCGCAACGACCTCGTCGTGGTAGCGGCCGCGCAGGCCGTCCTGGCGCGCGCCGGCTGATGCCGGGCCGGGCTCAGCGGACTGCTTGCGCGAGGTCTCGCGCTCGCGCTGCCTGCGCGTCGTGGTTGGTGCTGGCTCGGCCGCAGCATCGGGCTCAGCCGCAGCATCGGGCTCAGCCGCAGCATCGGGCTCAGCCGCAGCATCGGGCTCAG
>JBBDRY010000061.1:33047-40063 GCA_040905225.1 Chloroflexota bacterium
GCCGCAGCATCGGGCTCAGCCGCAGCATCGGGCTCAGCCGCAGCATCGGGCTCAGCCGCAGCCTCGTCGGCGGCCGGTGCGGCAGCGTCGGACTCGGGCGCCGTCTCGGGCTCGGGCGCGTCCGTTTGCTCTTCCACCGGCGTTTCCTGTTCGACTGCGGTCTCGTCGGTCACTTCTTCTCCTCGCGCGAAACCGGCTCGCCGCAGTTGCTGCAGATCCGGATCGAGCGACCTTCCCCTGAGAGGCCGTGCTTGATGCGTGTTGGCTCGCCGCAATGCGGGCAGATGACCATGACCTTGCTGGCCAGGATGGGCTGGGACACGTCGATGATGCCGCCCTGCTGGATGCGCGGCGCCCGCTCCGTACGACCGGACTTCGGGCGCGGCTTGGTATGCCGCTTGGCGATGTTGAGCCCTTCAACCACCACGGCGACGCCAGCCAGCGGGCTCACCTTGCGCCAGTCCGCGCCGTACTTGCCGACGGTCTTCTTGTAGCCCTGCCTGTTGCGTACTACGTGCTCGACCGTGCCGCGCTTGCCCGCTTCCTTGCCGGACAACACCAGTATCTGGTCGCCCTTGCGGATGTCGGGAACGCGAGGCGCGCGCGGATGGACGTCTGCTCTGGCCATCACAGCACCTCCGGCGCGAGGGAAACGATCTTCATGTAGTTGCGGTCACGCAGCTCGCGCGCGACTGGGCCAAAGATGCGCGTGCCGCGCGGGTTGCCCTGGTTGTTGATGAGCACCGCTGCGTTCTCGTCGAAACGGATGTAGCTGCCGTCGGGGCGCCCGAGCTCCTTAGTGGTGCGCACGATCACGGCCCGAACCACGTCGCCCTTCTTCACCGCGGCGTTGGGGATGGCCTGCTTGACGGACGCGATGATGACGTCGCCGATGCCGGCAGTCCTCTTCTGCGAGCGGCCGATGACGCGGATGCACTGGATCACCCGAGCACCCGTGTTGTCGGCGACCTTCAGACGGCTCTGCTGCTGGATCACCTAGGAGGCCTCCTCCAACTCGGGCTCGGCCTCGGCGGCGCGGTCCCGACCCGGGTGCGCGGCAGCGTGGATCGCCTCGCTGGTGGCTTCCTCTTCGCTCACGACAGCCTCGGTCGAGCCCTCTGTGGCGCGCGCCATGATCTCGACCATCCGCCAACGCTTGGTCGCGGACAGCGGCCGCGACTCGACGATGCGCACGGTGTCACCGATGCGCGCCTCGTTGCGCTCGTCGTGGGCCTTGAACTTCGTGGTCAGCCGAATGACGCGCTTGTACAGCGGGTGGCGCGACAGGCGCTCGACCGAGACGACGATCGTCTTGTCCATCTTGTCGGACACGACGCGTCCGACCTTTTCCTTGCGCATCGAGCGCAGCGCCTCGGCGCTCATTCCTTCTTACCTCCGGTTGCGGTCTTGGCGGCCGCTTCCTTGCTGCGGGTGCGGGTGGGAGTCGCGGGCGCGCGCGTGCGAGCGGGCGCCTGGGTGCGGGCGACGATGCTCTCGTCGAGGCCGCGTTCGGTCATGACTGTCAGCACGCGGGCAATCGTGCGCCGCGATGCGGTCAGCTGGCTGTGATCGGTCAACTGACGCGTGGCCAGCTGGAAGCGCAGGTCGTACAGATGGCGCCGCTGGGTGGCAAGCTCGCCACCGAGCTCGGCGTCGGTCAGTGCGCGGACCTTATCGATGTCCATCGCCACCCACTCCTTCGCGAACCAGGAACTTGACGTTGATCGGCAGCTTGTGGCCGGCCAGGCGCATTGCCTCGGCCGCCTCTGTCTCCGGAACCCCGGCCATCTCGAACAGGATTCGGCCGGGCTTGACGACCGCGACCCAGTGGTCCGGCGCGCCCTTGCCCGAGCCCATGCGCACCTCGGCCGGCTTCTTGGTTACGGGCTTGTCCGGGAAGATGCGGATCCAGATCTTGCCGCCGCGCTTGACGTAGCGGGTCATGGCACGTCGGGCTGCCTCGATCTGCCGGGCGGTAATCCACGCCGGCTCCTCGGTCATCAACGCGAAGTCGCCGAACGCGATCGTGTGGCCGCCTTTGGCCAGGCCGGACATGCGGCCGCGCTGGACGCGGCGATGCTTGACTCGTTTGGGAAGAAGCATTGCTACGCTCCTGCCGCCACGGCTGCCGCTTCGGGCGGCGCCACCTTGTCCGGGATCACATCGCCGCGATAGATCCAGACCTTGACGCCAATGCGCCCGTAGGTCGTATGGGCGTGGACCTGGCCATAGCTGATGTCCGCGCGCAGCGTGTTGAGCGGGATGCGGCCTTCCTTGTCCCACTCGCGGCGCGCCATCTCTGACCCGCCCAGGCGGCCCGAAACCTGGATCCGCACGCCCTTCGCACCGGCCTTCATGGTTCGCTGCACGGACTGCTTGATCGCCTTCCGGAACGCGATACGACGCGTCAACTGCTGGGCGATGTTCGCCGCAACGAGGACAGCGTCGAGCTCCGGCTGGCGGATCTCCTTGATCTCGAGCTTGACCTTGCTCTCGGTCAGCCGGCCGATCTGCTGGCGCAGCGCCTCGACGTTGGCGCCGCCCTTGCCGATCACGATGCCGGGCTTGGCGGTGTTCACGGTGACCGTGACGTGGTTGATGCCGCGCTCGATGTCGACCAGGCTGACGCTGGCGTTGGACAGGCGCTTGCCGACCAACTGGCGGATAAGGATGTCTTCCTTCAGCAGGCTGGTGTACGCCTTGTCGGCATACCACTTGGCGTTCCACGTCCTGGAGGTGCCGAGGCGGAAGCCGTACGGGTGAACCTTGCGACCCATATCTAGGCCTCCTTGTTCTCGACGACGACGGTGACGTGGGTCATCGGCTTGTGGATTGCGAATGCGCGACCCTGGGCGCGGGGGCGGAAGCGCTTGAGCGTGGGCCCCTCGTTGGCGGTCGCCTCCACGATGAAGAGGTCGTCGACCGCGAGGTCGTGGTTGTTCTCCGCGTTGGCCGCGGCGCTGCCGAGCACCTTGGCGACGTCACGCGCCGCCTCCTGGGGCATGAACTTGAGCAGCTGCGTGGCCTGCGCGACGGGCATGCCGACGATCGCCCGGGTAACCAGACGCGTCTTGCGCGTCGAATGGCGCAGGTACTTGGCGGTGGCTGAAACGCGCATCTCGATCTACTTCAGCGCCGAAGAGCGCTCGGTGTGCTTGCCGTGTCCACGGAAGCTGCGCGTGGGCGAGAACTCGCCCAGGCGGTGGCCCACCATGTTCTCGGTCACGTACACGGGGATGTGCTTGCGGCCGTTGTAGACCGCGATCGTGTGGCCCACGAAGTCCGGGAAGATCACGCTCGCGCGCGACCAGGTCTTCAAGACCTTCTTCTCGTTCTTCTTGTTCATTGTCTGGACGCGCCCAAGGAGGCGCGCCTCGACGAAGGGTCCCTTCTTGAGGGAACGAGACATCGGTGACCTCCTTTCCTAACTCTTGCGGTGCCGGGAGCGCACGATGGTTCGCCCCGTGATCTTGTTGCGCCGGGTGCGATGGCCCATCGCCGGCTGGCCCCATGGCGTCTTGGGCGGCATGCCCGTGGGGGACTTGCCCTCACCGCCGCCGTGCGGATGGTCGCGCGGGTTCATCACGACGCCGCGCACTTCCGGTCGCTTGCCCATGTGACGGGCACGACCGGCCTTGCCGATGCTCTGGTTCTCATGGTCGAGATTGCCGACCTGCCCGACAGTCGCCATGCAGCGCGTGTCGAAGCGGCGGACCTCGCCGGAAGGCATGCGCACCTGCGCCTCAGTGCCTTCCTTGGCCAGGAGCTGTGCCGCGGTGCCGGCTGAACGGACGAGTTGACCTCCGCGGCCCGGGACCAGCTCGATGTTGTGGATCGTCGTGCCGAGGGGGATGTTCTTGAGTGGCAACGAGTTGCCGACACGTGCCTCGACATGAGCACCAGCCACCACCACGTCGCCGACGCCGAGGCCGTTGGGCACGAGCATGTAGCGCTTCTCGCCGTCGAGGTAGTGGAGCAGGCCGATGCGCGCCGAGCGGTTCGGGTCGTACTCGATTGTGGCGAGGCGCGCCGGCACGTCGAACTTGTCGCGCTTGAAGTCGATGAGCCGGTAATGGCGCTTCTCCCCGCCGCCGCGGTGGCGCACGGTGAGGCGGCCCTGGCTGTTGCGTCCGCTGATACGAGTCGTTGGCTCGAGCAGCGGCTTGTGCGCCTTGTCGGTCGTGATCTCCTCGAACGTGGATCGGGTGACGAACCGGCGTCCGGGCGAGGTGGGCTTATAGCTGCGTAGCGGCATTTCTAGACCCCCTCGAAGAATTCGATCTTCTGACCGCTGGCGATCGTCACCACGGCCTTCTTCCAGGGCGAAGTGAAGCCCTTGATCCGCGTCCGGCCCCTGTTGCGCGACTTTTCCTTGGGCTGGGTCGTCGACACGTTGACGGTCAGGACGTCGACCTTGAAGAGCTCCTCGATCGCTTCCGCGATCTGGAACTTGTTGGCGTCGGAATGGACGCGGAAGGTGTACTTGCCGCGTTGCGTCTCATCCATCGACTTCTCGCTGATGACCGGCTTGAGCACGATCTGCGCTGCCTGGAGCGTCATGCGTACACCTCCGCCATCGTGTCGAGGGATGGCTGGGTGATCAGTAGCGTGTCTGCGTTGAGCACGTCGACGATGTTGAGAGAGTCGGCACGTATCACGACCACCAGCGGGAGGTTGCGTGCGGAAATCTCGAGGTTCGCGTCGGCCCCGGTGGCGACCACGAGGACGCGTCCGTTGGCCTTGAGCGCGTCGAGATAGCCCGCGAGATCGCGCGTCTTGGGCGCGTCCAGCCCGAGCTCATCGACCACGCGGATGGCGCCGTCGCCGAACTTGGCCGTCAGCGCCCCGTGTAACGCTGCGCGCTTCATGCGCTTGGGCAGGCGCTGCTCGTAGCTGCGCGGATGGGGCCCGAAGACCACGCCGCCACCCGCGTAATGCGGAGCGCGCTTCGAACCCTGACGGGCGCGGCCGGTGCCCTTCTGGCGGTATGGCTTGGCGCCGCCGCCACGGACCTCGCCGCGGGTCTTCGTGTCGGACGTGCCCAGGCGGCGCCCCGCGAGCTGAGCAGTGACTGCCTGGTGCATGAGCGCCTCGTTGATGGGTGCGTTGAACAGCACCTCGGGCAGCTCGACGGTGCCCAGTTCGGCGCCCGTCTTGGAGAACAGGGTCGTGCTCGGCATCACTTTGCCTTCCGCACGACGATCAAGGTGTTGCGCGCGCCCGGGAGCGGGCCCTTGATGAGCAAGAGGTTCCGTTCGGCGTCAGTGCGCACGACGGTCACCTTCTTGACGGTGATCATGTCGTTGCCCATCCGGCCGGCCATGGGCGTGCCCTTGAAGACCTTGCCCGGGTAAGTGCCGGCACCGATAGAGCCTGGCTGGCGGTGAGAGTCGGAACCGTGCGTCTCGGGTCCGCGGTGGAACCCGTGGCGTTTGACCGTGCCGGCAAACCCGCGGCCCTTGGAGACACCGCTGATGTCGACGATCTCGCCGTCCGCGAAAAGCGACACGTCGAGCGTCTGGCCGACCTCGTACTCGGAGATGTCGTCGACGCGGAACTCGCGGTTGTGCCTGACCGGCGGCAGGTCCTTGAGCTGGCCCTTCCGCGGCTTGGTCAGGCGGCGCGCCCTACCGGCGCCCATCTGGACGGCCGTGTATCCGTCGCGCTCCGTGGTGCGCAGAGCGGTCACCGTATTCGGTTGGATCTCCACCACAGAGACGGGCACGGACGTGCCGTCCTCGGCGAAGATCGAGGTCATTCCTATTTTCTTGCCGATTACGCCAATACTCATTTACATCTTGATCTCGATGTCGACGCCCGCTGGAAGCGAGAGCCGCATCAATGCGTCAACCGTCTTGGCCTGTGGATCGAGGATGTCGATCAGCCGCTTGTGGGTCCGGATCTCGAACTGCTCGCGGCTGTCCTTGTCGATGAATGGCGAACGGATGACTGTGAACTTTTCGATCCGGGTAGGCAGCGGCACAGGCCCTGCGACGTCGGCGCCGGTGCGCTGGGCCGTCTCGACGATCTGAAGCGCCGACTGGTCCAGCAACCGGTGGTCGTATGCCTTGAGGCGGATGCGAATGCGCTGCCTGGCCACGGTCGAATTACTCCTGGATCTCGGTGATCGCGCCGGCGCCCACGGTGTGGCCACCCTCGCGGATGGCGAAGCGCTGGCCGGTCTCGAGGGCGATCGGGGTGATCAGCTCGACGTTCATGTCGACGTTGTCGCCGGGCATGACCATCTCGGCCCCGCCGGTCAGACCGATGGCGCCTGTGACATCGGTCGTGCGCAGGTAGAACTGCGGCCGGTAGCCGTTGTAGAAGGGCGTATGGCGGCCGCCCTCCTCCTTGGTCAGCACGTACACCCGGCTGGTGAACTTGGTGTGCGGCTTGACCGACCCGGCCTTGGCCAGCACCTGGCCGCGCTCGATCTCCTCGCGCTCGATGCCGCGCAGCAGACAACCGACGTTGTCACCGGCGCGACCCTCGTCGAGCAGCTTCTTGAACATCTCGACGCCGGTCACGACGACCTTGCGCGTGGCCTTGACGCCGACGAGCTCGACCTCCTCGCCGACCTTGACGATGCCGCGCTCGATCCGCCCGGTGGCCACGGTGCCGCGGCCCTTGATGCCGAAGACGTCCTCGACGGGCATCAGGAAGGGCTTGTCGATGGCGCGCTCAGGTGTCGGGATATACGAGTCGACCGCGTCCATCAGCTCCTGGATCGGGGCATAGGCCGGGTCGGACGCGTCGTTGGGTGCCTCGAGCGCCTTCAGCGCGGAGCCTCTGATGACGGGCACGTCGTCGCCCGGGAACTGGTACTTACTCAAGAGCTCGCGCACTTCGAGCTCGACCAGCTCCAACAGCTCGGGATCGTCGACCATGTCGACCTTGTTCAGGAAGACGACGATGTAGGGCACCTCGACCTGGCGTGCCAGGAGGATGTGCTCGCGCGTCTGGGGCATCGGCCCGTCGGTCGCGGCGACGACCAGGATGGCGCCGTCCATCTGGGC
>JBBDRY010000062.1:0-7167 GCA_040905225.1 Chloroflexota bacterium
GAGCGAGCTGCAATCGGGTTCGCCGTGGCGGTCGTGCTGCGCAGCCAGCTCGCCGGAGCGGTGGTTGGCATCGTCCTCTTCCTGGGCGAATCAATCGTCAAGTTCACCCTGGTCGGACTGACGGCGGCCTCGAATGCGCTCGGCGGATTCACCGGCGGCGGCTTCGAAGCCACCGGTCCTGAGTGGTACCAGTTTCTTCCCGTCAGCATCGGGGACTATGTGGTCGGCGCGGCGCCGGGCGCTTCATTGGGGCTGGGAGGTGGCTTCGAGCAATTCATTCTCAAGCCGGTGCCCCTCGAGATTGCCCTGCCCACCGTGCTCATCTACACGGTCGTCTCCATCGTCGTGGCCGTGTTTGCCCTCAATCGCCAAGAGATCACGTGACCGCCGATGAACCGGCCGGTCTCCTTCGACGTGCTCAAGCCTGCGCCAGCCGATGGTTCGACGCGTGCCCGCCTGGGTCACCTGAGCACGCCCCACGGCCAGATCCAGACGCCCGTATTCATGCCCGTTGGAACGAACGCGACGGTCAAGGCGCTCGATCCGGATGACCTCGACGAGGTTGGCGCACAGATCATCCTGTGCAATACGTACCACCTGTACCTGCGGCCGGGCCACGAGCGGATCGCCCGTCTCGGCGGCCTCCACAAGTTCATGGCCTGGGACAAGCCCATCCTGACCGACTCGGGCGGCTATCAGGTGGTCAGCCTGGGCGCCTTCCGATCCGTCGACGACGACGGAGTCACCTTCCGATCACACCTCGACGGCTCCACGCACCGCTTCACGCCGGAGCACTCGATCGCGGTCCAGGAGGCGCTCGGCTCGGACATCGCCGTCTGCCTCGATCAACCGGTGCCGCCGCATTCCTCGACTCGGCGCACCGTGGCAGAGGCAGTGGTACGCACGCATGCGTGGGCGGAACGCTGCCTGTCGGCCCACCGTAGATCGGACCAGGCACTGTTCGGGATCGTCCAGGGCGGGCTGGAGGCTGATCTCCGGGAGGAGTCCACGCGGGCAATAAGCGCGATGCCGTTCGACGGCATCTGCATCGGCGGCCTCGCGGGCGACGAGACCCCAGCGCAACGACGTGAAGCGCTGGACGTGTGCATCTCGCTGCTGGCCGATGATCCTCGGCCGCGTTATCTGATGGGCCTTGGTTCGGCGCTGGACCTCCTCGACGCGGTCGATGCGGGGGTGGATATGTTCGACTCTGTCCTGCCGGCGAGGATCGCGCGCAACGGCACCGTGCTCGTGCCGGAGGGTCGCCTCAACCTGCGCAATTCGCGGTTCATGGACGATCCAGCCCCGATCCAGGAGGGGTGCCGATGCCGAGCCTGCCGATCCTTCTCACGGGCATACCTGGCCCACCTGCTGCGGGCCGACGAGCTGCTCTTCTACCGCCTCGCCACTCTCCACAATCTGACCTTCCTGACCGACTTCATGGCGCGCATCCGCACTGCTCTGGCCGAGGGAAAGTTCCCTAAACTTGTGCACGAGCTGGCCACGTGAACCCCGTCCACATCGGTGGCGGGTGTCGAGGCGTGACACACAAGCTGGCGCAAAGTCATGGTGAACTGGCAGTGAAGTGCAGCCGGCTAGCCTGCCGGAACCGCGGAGGCGACAGACATGGGATCAAGGGATCGCCCGGGCAAAGAGGCAAAGAAGAAGCCCAAGGCCAAAGAGAACAAGCCGATGCTGCAATCGCTGCTTCAGGCTCCGCCGCCAACGGTGGAAGTGATCAAGCCAACGCGCAAGCCACGCCACGAGAAAGAGTCGGAGCCGGACGAGGAGTAGTCCCGTCGCAGGTCCCCGGCCTGAGCCAGGAGGGATACCAGGCATGACCATGACGGGGACCGGCAAGGTAGCCGGCACAGAGGGAACCAACGGGAACGGCGTGGAGAAGGTCGAGCGTCCGGCAACGGAGCGCACGCGAGCCGTAGATGCGGCGATCCTGTCCATCGAGAAGCAGTTCGGTCGCGGGTCGATCATGAAGCTCGGTACGTCCGAGCGGCAGGCGGTGGATGCCATTCCCACGGGCTCAATCGCGCTGGACCTGGCGATTGGCGTTGGCGGTGTGCCGCGCGGCCGGATCACGGAGATTTTCGGTCCCGAGTCATCGGGTAAGACGACGCTCTGCCAGCACGTCCTTGCCGAGGCTCAGAAGCGGGGCGGCGTGGTGGCGTTCATTGACGTGGAGCACGCCCTTGACCCGGCCTATGCCCGCTCATGCGGAGTGAACGTCGATGAGCTGCTGGTCAGCCAGCCCGACACGGGCGAGCAGGCGCTGGAGATCACCGAGACGCTCATCCGCTCGGGCGGCGTGGACTGTGTCGTCGTCGACTCGGTGGCGGCCCTCGTACCGCGCGCCGAGATCGAGGGCGAGATGGGTGACTCGTCAATGGGCATGCAGGCCCGACTGATGAGCCAGGCACTGCGCAAGCTGACTGGTGCCGTCAGCCGCTCAAATACCGCTCTCGTCTTCACGAACCAGCTGCGCGAGAAGATCGGCGTCATGTTCGGCAGTCCGGAGACCACGCCCGGCGGCCGAGCGCTGAAGTTCTACGCCAGCGTGCGGCTCGACATCCGGCGCATCGAGACGATCAAGAACGGCACGGAATCCATCGGCAGCCGCGTACGCGTCAAGGTCGTGAAGAACAAGGTCGCGGCACCCTTCCGCGTGGCCGAGTTCGACGTCATGTACGGCGAGGGCATCTCGCGCGAGGGCGGGCTGCTGGACGTCGGCGTGGCCTCGGATCTCGTCAGCAAGACCGGGGCGTGGTTCAACTACGGCGAGCTCCGCCTCGGCCAGGGCAGGGAGCAGGCCAAGGAGTTCCTGAAGGCCAACCAGGACGTGGCGCAGAAGCTCGAGACCGAGATCCGCGCCAAAGTGGCAACGATCCAGATCCCCGTGGAAGGAATAACTGAGGCGGAGTGAACTGGCCAACCGCGGAGGAGGACCTCAAGGCGGCAGCGCGGGAGAGCGAAGATCCTGATTTCTTCCTGAAGATCGCCGCGATTTTGACCAGGACTGAATGAGACGAGCGATGCAGTCTGCTCCGGCTTTGGTGCCGACCCGGCCGCTCCCTATGCGCGGGAGGCATATCTCGTCCGCCGGACCGCCAAATGTCTCGGTCCACGGGTCGTCCGGCGTCGGTTTATACACCAGACGTATCACCTGTCCGGTAAGGGCTGGATCGGCGCCCGAATCGATGCTCACGAGGCCGCTGGCCCGACGCAATATGCGTTTCATGCATAAGTTCGGATGCGAAGCCGCGATCTGGGGGCCGGCGGGGCCTACACGGGAGGCTCGGCGGACGTTTGATACGTCAGACGAATAGGCAGGCACCTTGAAGGCTCGCCGACGAAGCACACCCGAATCACAGGTCGCTGCCAGGGAACATCGAGCGACCCTGACGGAGACTGGCCCGGTCATGGATGCAGCCGCGGCATTCCTGGGTGTCCGCCCACGATCCGTCGATGAGACGCGGAAGCGACTCGTTCATCTGGGATATCCGGCCACGCTCGTCGCCACGGTCATCGAACGTCTCAGTGAGATGGAGTATCTGGACGACGCCGCGTTCGCCCGCGCGTGGGTCGAGAGTCGCGACCGGGCGCACCCGCGAGGCGAGATGGCCCTTAGGTGCGAGCTCGCGCTCAAAGGCGTCCCGCGAGAAGTCATCGACGAGGTCTTATCCGAGCGAGCGGGCGCCACTACGGGTGTCGATCCGAACCACGAGGCCGCCAGCGCGCTTCTGGCCCGCCGGCGAGCCGCGCTGGAACGCGAGGTCGATCCGGCCCGTCGGCGCCAAAAGGCCTACGCTCTGTTGGCACGAAATGGCTTCGACCCCGAAACCTGCCGCGAGGCCGCGGCGTCCTTCGTCAGCGAATGACCGCTCAGTCCACACCGGCGCCGTCGACCTCTGCCTGGCGCTGGGTCACAGTCGCCTATCTCCTCGTCCTGGGCGCGCTGGTGTTCCTGCCCTTCGGCCGCGGTATGGACCTCGGCGATCGACTGAACTTCGAGCCGTTTGCAACCATCGACCGCGCGCTCGAGCTGGGTCCGCGTTCGCCTTCATTTCGGCTGATGCTCGGCAACATCGCGGCCTTCGTGCCGCTTGGGATCCTGCTGCCGATGGCCATTCGATCGCGCTGGCCGCTGGCCACGGTCCTTATCGGAGCCGTCGCGCTGTCGTCCGCAATTGAGCTTGGCCAGCTGGCAATCTCGGTCTGGCTCGGGTTCGCGTACCGCTCAACGGACGTCGACGACGTGATCCTGAACGTCTCTGGGGCCGTGGTCGGTTACGGGCTCTTTGTAACCCTCAGGCTCTTGGGCCGCGCACAGCCCATTCGATAATCTCGGCACATGCCAACGGCCAAGACCAAGAAGGCGCCGAAGAAGCCGCCCGAGGCGGACGATCTCGTTCGCGAGACGGCTGGCAACTACGTTTCCGGTGATGGGCGCTTCGAGGTTCGCCAGTCCGACACCACCTGGTACGTCGTTGACCGCGAGCAGACCAACGAGTTTGGGCAGGAGCTGATCCACGGCCCGTTCGGGTCGCTCAAGGCGGCCAAGGCCGGAATGCCTGGCGCAAGGGACGTGAAGCCTTTGCTGCGATCGCGGCCACGACCGACGAAAGCACCCGACAAGAAGGAACCTCACAAGCCGAAGCCGACCTGGATCGACCTGTTGCCGCGCGATGAAGCCGCCGAGGTCAGGAAGCTGATCCGAACCCTGGAAGCCGAAGGGATCGAGAATGCCGATGCCCTGGCACGTCGCGATCGACAGGGTTTGCTGCCTGCCATCGCGTCCACTCTCCTGGAACGAAGGCTCGCGGCAGAGATTGACGACTTGCCCGAGAAGGACCGAGCCCTGGCACGCAAATTGGTCACGCGGCTTGGTGGCGTTATCAGCGCGGGCGAGAGAGTCGCAGATCCACTCCCGGGCTGGGCGCTCTACGAGGTTGGCCCGGGTAGAGAGCCGACCAGGCGTCGCCTCCGGCTGGGTGGGTGACGGTGAGGGTCCGCGCGGTTATAGGGCTCGTGGTCGCGGTGGCGCTCGTCGTCGGATGCGGCGCTCAGAACATCTGGCTGTACGCCTGGAACCGCAGCCAGCAGGCCTACGTGCTGCGAGTCGGAGATGACGCCAGCGACACGTGTTACCGGGTCGATCCGGGAGGTTTCGGCCAGTTCTACGAGGCCGTCGGCGATATCGGCGAGGGCGGCACCCGACAACTGCGCGTATACAAGGCCGACGGGCAGTTCGTGACGAATCTGGGCCCCGGGACCCAGATCGACATCTTTGTGATCAATGCCAACGGCACGCTCGAGGTCGTGCCGGTCCACTTCGAGGGGCCGCAGAACGCGACGCCACGCCTATTCGATCTGCCGCAGTACCCGGAGATCGACAGCCACCGGACACCCGACTTCTTTCCGACCACCGAGGCCATCTGCACGCCCTAGTTCGCCCGCGCCAGCACGAGCCACGCTTGGTTTGACCAAGTTTTCTCAACCGGCGTAGGCTTCGCGCCAGATAAATCGGAGCCGATGACCGCTCCAACGGTTGGGTTGCCCAGCCAGCGGCCGGAGTCGGCGATTTGAGAGGTGGTCTCGCTGCCCAAGCGAGACGGGAGATACATATGAATGACCCCGTCATTCTGGCGGTGGTGGCGCTTATCGCCATCGCGGCCGGCTTTGGTATCGGGTTTGTCGCGCGTTCCATCTTGGCGTCGCAGACGATCAGATCTGCCACGGACAAGGCCGCGCGCATCGTTGCCGAGGCCCGCGCCCAGCAGAAGGAGCTGATCCTCCAGGCCAAGGACGAGCAGGTAAGGCTTGGACGTCAGGCGGAGGAGGACGCCCGCAGTCGCCGCGGCGAACTCAGTGCGCTCGAGAAGCGACTCCTCCAGCGCGACGAGCAGCTCGATCAGCGTACGGACATGGTCGAAGAACGCGACCGCAAGCTGACAGCCCGAGAACGCGAGATCGACCAGGCCAAGGAGGAACTTGCCCAGGCCCGTCAGGAACAGATCGCTGCGCTTGAGCGGGTCAGCCAGATGTCGCAGGAAGAGGCGAAGGGGATTCTCCTCGAGGAGGTCAGGCAGGACGCCGAGCACGACGCCGTCCGAATCGCCCGCGCCATCGAGCGCAAGGCCAAGGAAGACGCCGAAGACAAGGCTCGTGACGTGGTCGTCACCGCGATCCAGCGCGTGATGGTGGACCACACCGCGGAGATGACCGTCTCCGTGGTCCAGCTGCCGAGCGACGAGATGAAGGGCCGCATCATCGGCCGCGAGGGGCGCAACATCCGCGCCCTCGAGCAGGCCACCGGCATCGATCTGATCATCGACGACACCCCGGAAACGGTCCTCATCAGCGGCTTCGATCCAGTCCGCAGAGAGATCGCCCGCCTGAGCCTGACCAAGCTGATCCAGGACGGCCGCATCCATCCGGGCCGCATCGAGGAGGTCGTGGCGAAGGCCAGGGCAGACGTTGAGCTCGTCATGCGCCAGGCCGGCGAGGCCGCGGCGTACGAGACCGGCGTACCGGGACTGCCGCCGGAGATCATCAAGCTCCTTGGCCGCCTCAAGTTTCGCACCAGCTACGGGCAGAACGTGCTCAACCACTCGATCGAGACCGCTCGGCTTGCGGCAAGCATCGCGGCTGAGGTGGGCGCGGACATTCAGATCGCCAAGATGGGCGGCCTGCTGCATGACATCGGCAAGGCGGTCGACCACGAGCTGGAGGGCCCGCACGCCGCGCTCGGCGCGCAGATCGCCGCCCGGCACAACCTGCCCATGAAGGTCATCAACGGCATTGCCGCGCACCACCAGGAAGTGGAGTACGCGTGCGTCGAGTCGCCGATCGTCCAGATCGCTGACGCCATCTCCGCCAGCCGGCCGGGCGCCCGCGGTGAGTCGTCGGAGACCTATCTCAAGCGGCTCGAAGAGCTCCAGTCCATCGCAAACTCCTTCGAGGGGGTCGAGAAGTCGTTCGCCGTCCAAGCGGGCCGAGAGGTGCGCATCCTGGTGCGGCCCGAGGAGATCGACGATCTCGCATCAATGCGGCTTGCACGAGACATCGTCCGCAAGATCGAGGATACGCTCACCTACCCGGGCCAGATCAAGGTCACCGTCATCCGCGAGACGCGGGCCGTGGAGTACGCGAAGT
>JBBDRY010000063.1:0-9082 GCA_040905225.1 Chloroflexota bacterium
GCGTTGATGTTGCCGAACACATTCACGCACTCGACCTGGAGTAGGCGCCGGTTGAGGTCGTCAATCAGACCCACATCGGTGGACAGGGACGGGTCGCTGGGCTTGGTCGGCAGCTCATAGGTCCGTCGGTAACCAGCGAGCCGACCGAGTCGGAGCACGAGCTCCTGCACCCCGAGGTGCCCAGCGTCGACGGGCTCCTCGAGCGCGTCTCGCCCCAGCGTCAGGTCGAGGTTCAGAGCGAGCGCCTGTGCCACCTGCTGCCACACCTCGAGCGACAGGGTCCCGCCTATGCCGCGTTCGAGGTCGCTGACCGTCGCCTGCGCCAACCCCACTTTTCCCCCCAGTAGCGCCTGTGTCCAACGCCGCCTCTTTCGAGCGCGACGGATCTTCTGCCCTTCGCGCGTGAGGACCGGCTGAAGCGTCCGGGCTGCCTGGAGTGCCGCCGTCGTGCGCCTACGCGTTCCCATATCGCCCGCATCATTACGTCGAGCACTTACCGAAGGCTTAGCGCCTGGTTCACCCTCGTTTGCGGCGCCCGCACCATGCGACGGCGCTGCGCTATCGGCAAGACCACTCCCATGTATCGATGTGGGCGATACGGCGAGCCTTAGGGCCGCGACCACCGGGCTGGCGGCAGCGCTATGACCTCGGCTCCTGCACCGCTAATGATGTGGGCGATATCGACTGCCTTACGAGAGGCGGACAGGGCCGCGAGGGCTGGGCGCGGCGTTGGCGCACCTACACTCAGGCGCGTGAGTGCCATTGAGCGGCTGATCGACTTTTATCGTGCCCAGGTCGAGCTGATCTGGAACTGGCGGCGCGGTCGGCGGCAGCTGCTGTGGCGCGCAACCGTCAGTTTCGTGGTCGCATTCGTGTCGCTCGGGGCTACCGCGACAATCCTGCCCGGCGTGCAGATCGAGACCCCTCTCGCTCTGGGCCTCGCGGTGATCGTCATCGGTGCACTGGGCGCGCTCGTTCGGCCCATCCTGCTGGCGCTGGTGGCGCCTTTCTCGCTGGTGCTGCTGCTGGTCGGCTCACTCGTGTTCCAGGTCGCAGTGTTCCTGGCGCTGGAAGCGGTCGTGCCCGGGGTCCATCTGGCCGAGCTCGGCGACGCTGCCTTCGCCGCGGTCGTGTTCTCGATCCTCAGCTCGGTGATCTCATGGGTCGTTTCGCTCGACTCGGACGACTCCTACTACTCGATGCTGGTCCGTCGTCTCCTCAAGCGCCGCCCGGATGCGAAACACACCAGAAAACCCGGCCTGGTCATCGTCCAGATTGACGGCCTGGCCCACTCGGTGCTCACCCAGCAACTAAATGCCGGACGCGTGCCCGTCATCTCCCGCCGAATCGCCGAGGGGCGGATGCGGCTCGCGCCGTGGGTCGCGCTGCTTCCCTCGCAGACGAGTGCCAGCCAGGCCGGGATCATGTACGGCCGCAACGACGACATCCCCGCTTTTCGCTGGTGGATCAAGGATGAGAAGCGGCTGTTCGTGTCCAACCACGCCGCGGACGCCGAGCAACTGGAGCAGAGGCTGGCAAAGGAAGGCCCGGGCCTGCTGGCGAAGGACGGGGCGAGCATCGGCAACCTGGTGTCGGGTGGGGCGGAACGCTCGTACCTCACGCTCGCGACCGTGCGCGATCCCGGCCAGGGCCTCGGCCGCAGCCGTTCCTATTTCTCGTACTTCCTGAGCCCGTACGGCTTCGTCCACGCCATCGTGCTGGGAATGGCGGAGGTCGGTAAGGAGATGTTCCAGGCACGACGGTCGCGCCTGGCCGGCATCGAGCCGCGTATGGCGCGCAACTTCCCGTACCCGTTCCTTCGGGCGCTCACCAACGTGGTGCTCCGGCCGCTGTCGACCTCCCTTGTCATCGAGGAGATGCTGCGCGGCACCTCGATCATCTACGTCACCTACACCGACTACGACGAGATCGCTCATCACAGCGGTCCCCAGCGCGCGGAGGCGCTCGATGCGCTCGACGGGGTCGACCGGGTGCTGGGCAGCCTCATCCGCGCGGCGGAGGATGCGCCGCGGCCCTACCGATTCGTGGTCCTCTCCGATCACGGACAGACCCTGGGCGCGACTTTCAAGCAGCGCTTCGACCGCACAATCGAGGACGTCATACGCCAGCTGATGGGCGGTGCCGACTCGGTCTCCACCGCGGTTGGCCAGGTCGAAGAGTGGCGCGTCCTGAACAGCTTCGCCTCCGAGTTGACCCGAGCTCGCGGCGCGGCAACGGTCGCGCGGCGGGCTCTCCGTTCGCGAGTGATGAGACGTGCAACCGGCGCAACCCGGGCCGCCGATATTGCCGCGGCGGTTCGGCCAGACGCGCAGGACCCGGATGGGCCGGAACTGGTCGTGTGCCCTTCGGGCAACCTGGCGTTGGTCTACTTCCCGGAAATCGAGGGCCGTGCCGAGCTCGAGACGCTCAATGAGAAGTACCCGGAAATGGTCGACGCACTGGCCCACCACCCCGGCGTTGGGGTGCTGATGGTTCGGTCGTCTGCGCATGGCCCGCTTGCACTGGGTGGGTCGGGCGTGCGATATCTCAGTGGCAAGGAGGTTGAGGGCGAGGACCCGCTCGAGCCGTTCGGGCCGTACGCGGCAGATGGGCTGAAGGCACTGGACGCCATGACCAACTGCGGCGACCTCGTGCTGATCAGCATGATCGACCCCAGCACCGGGCAGGTCGCCGCGTTCGAGGAACTGATCGGCTCACACGGTGGCATGGGCGGCCCGCAGAACGAGCCGATGATCCTCCATCCGTCCGATTGGGAGCTGGAAGTTGAGACACTCGTTGGTGCGCCGGCCGTGCACGAGCAACTGCTGCGCTGGCTGGGCCAGGCAGACGCTCCCAAGCCCGCCGAGACAGTCAAGCCCAAATCGTCCAGGCGCGGCAGGCCCGCGTGGACTCGCCGCGGCCGCTCACGAACGCCGGTGGCGACGGCGTGATCAAGGCCGACGCGACCTTTCTTGGCCACTCGACAGTCCTGGTCGAGATGGGCGGCGCGCGCATCCTGACCGACCCGGTGTTGTTCGACCGGATCACGATCCTGCGTCGGACGGTCTCGCCGCTTCCGCCAGAGCTGTATCAGCGCGTAGATGCCGTGGTCATCAGCCATCTGCACCTGGACCACCTGGACATTCCATCGCTGCGCCTGCTCGGTGCGAATACGCCGCTCATCGTGCCGCGTGGCGCCGGACGCCTGATGCGACGATCGGGCTTCGCCAACGTGATCGAGCTCCCCACCGGCCAATCGGTCGATGTTGCCGGAGTGCGCGTGACCGCAACGCCCGCCGCCCACTCGGGGTTTCGGCCGCCGTTTGGGCCAAACGCGGAGGCCGTCGGTTACCTCCTCGAACAGGGCAACGAACGCGTCTACTTCGCGGGCGACACGGATGTCTTCGATGAGATGGCCGATTTGACGGGCATCGACCTCGCCCTTCTGCCGGTCTGGGGCTGGGGGCCGCGACTGGGGCCTGGGCATATGGATCCGCGCCGCGCCGCCCACGCACTGACCGTCCTGAAGCCGCGCGCGGTCGTGCCCATCCACTGGGGCACGCTGTGGCCGATGGGCATGGGCCGCGTGGCGCCCCATCAGCTCCAGCGTCCACCACTTGATTTCGCGCGCTACGCCGCCGAAACCGCGCCCGACGTGATGGTGTTCATCACACCGCCTGGCGAGATGGTCGCAATCCCGCGCTGACGGTCAGCTGGGGTCGGGCGGCGTGGCTTCGGGCGGCGTGGCCTCGGGAGGTTGTTCGGGCGGCACCGCTGGCCGTCTGCGCAGCCGAAGGCGCCTCGACGGAGCGATCAGCTGGGTTGTCAGCAGCGTCAGCCCGACACCCAGGACCAGGAAAGATGCTGCCGAGACCGGCCAGAAGACGTCGCGCATGGAATCCGCCGCCTCGGCACCCCGGCCGGTGACCACCGAGATGTACGAGCATGTGAACTGATAGAACTCGGCGGTCGCAGTGCACGCCAGGTCGACGTCGGCCGCCAGCGGGTTCAGCCAGAGGATTGCCTCTGGAGCATGGTGGCTCAGGACTTGTCCAATCGGTCGACCGTCGTTCTCGCGCTCGGTCGACGATGCCATCCAGTACGTGTGAAGAACCAACGTCCCGAACATCAATCCGAGCACGATCAGGTACGACAGCACCGTCGATAACTGCGTTCGCTTGGTCAGCGCGGACATGAACAGGCCGAGTGAACCTATGCCGAACGCCACGGCGATCAGCAGTATGTAGGCTCGAACCAGGTCTTCCGGTGCGAGGCCGCCGAAGGCGAACACGACGCTCATCAGCGGCACCGAAGCGGCGATCAGAAGGAAGACGTACGCCAGCGATGAGATGAGCTTGCCCACCACCAGGCCCAGCGTACTTACCGGTGTGGTGATGAGGAGATCCAGGGTCTGCTTCTCCCGCTCCACGGAGAAGGCACCGCTCGTCAGTGCCGGCGCCACCATGACGGTTAGGACCGTCTGGAGGACCAGGATCGCCCCGAAGATGGCTTGCCCGATCTGCGCCGATAACGCACCGGACACGAAGTCCACCGAGAGGCCATCCGACTCCCACTGCGCCTGCATAAGCGCCCGGTCGTACATGAATTGGTACACGGCGTAGACGAGCAGGCTCAGCAGAGCGACATAGATCGTCACGATCACGAACGCGCGACGGCCACGCATCCGCCAGCGCGATTCCTTGGCCGAGACGGCGGAGATGCTGGCCCAGAAGCTGCGCAGCGCGCTCGGCTCCCGCTCTCGAACCACGACGGGGTCGTCGGGCGTCATGGGCGCTGTGGACGCTGTCACGCGGCGCTCTGCTCGTCGGGCTCGTTCGGCGAGGTGACCTGGAGGAAGAGCTCCTCGAGATCCGAGGCCACCGGCCCGAACGACACGACGCGGTGACCGGCAGTCATGGCTCGATACAAGAGCGCCGCCGACGCATCGTCGTCGCCCGTCAGTGCCAGCTCGAGACGCCCATCGGACATGATCTCGACGGACGCGACGTCCGGCTGCGCGGAAAGGAATTCCTGCGCGGAGCGGACCGCATCAGGGTCGCCGAGGATGCGTGCGCGGACCACAGAACCACGCCGGAATCGTGCCTGGATCTGGTCGACCGACCCGGAAGCAAGGACCCGGCCACGATCGATGATCGCCACGGCGGTACAGACCTCCTCGAGCTCCGGGAGGATGTGGCTGCTGATGACGATCGTCTTGCCTAGCGAGCTGAGCTCGCGCAGCAGCTCGCGTAACTCCGCGCGAGCGCGGGGGTCGAGGCCGGACGCGGGCTCATCGAGGAGAAGGACCCTGGGGTCGTGCACGAGTGCGTGCGCGAGGCACAGTCGCTGCTGCATGCCGCGACTCAGCGTATGAACGTAGTCGTCGCGTCTCGACGACAGCTCGACGAGCTCCAGGAGGTCAGTCACGATCTGCCTGCGTTGGGACGTCGGAATCACATAGAACTGGGCGAAGAAGTCCAGGTACTCCCAGACGCGCATGTCGTCATAGACCCCGAAGGTGTCGGGCATGTAGCCGATGACGCGGCGGACCGAGTTGGGCTGCCGACGGACGTCGAAGCCACAGATCTGCGCTTCTCCGTCGGATGGCTCGAGGAGAGTGGCGAGCATCCGAATGATGGTGGTCTTGCCTGCTCCGTTGGGCCCGACCAGGCCGAAGATCTCGCCGGCGCCGATTTCCAGGTCCACGCCGGCGACGGCCAGTACGGTCCCATACCGCTTGGCCAAGCCCTGGATCCGCACGGCTGGGATCACCGCACGTCGCCCTCGAGTCGAACCGCCAGCGAAAAGTTGGAGTAAGCCTCCGTGTCGCGCAGCACGAAGCGGACGCGCAGACCTCCGGACGAATCGACATACCGCTCGGGGTCCGTGATCCGGTAGGTCCTTGACATGGTCACCGGCTCGAACTCGATCCAGGTTCCCGCGACGCGATCGAACAGCTGGACACGGGGAACGTCGAACGCTCCTTCATCGGGACGCGGCTCGGATGCAAGGGGATCGTCGGAATCGGGCTGCTCCTCCGCCGGCAGGGGCGGCAGGTCCTCGCCATCGGCAGCCGGAGAATCGACCTCCCCCTGGTTGACGCGGAGCAGGAGACCAGTCACGTCGAAGGCACCCTCGAAACCCACGGGCCTGTATTCGACGGTCATGGTGCCGTACCCCATGGTGAACGCGAAACCCTCGTCGAAGACTTCTATGGCATCGCTCTCCACGATGTCGTAGTGGATGAGGCCGCCGGCAAACACCACCGGACCGGTCACCGTGGCGCGCGCCGGCAGCACGAACAGCGTCTCGCCGACGCGCTCAGCGGGGGTGCCTACGTCGATGTCGAGAGTGCCTCCGGAGCGCCACGCGAGGATCACGGCCCCGTTCCCGAGCGACCCTGCGACGAACTCTCCCGTGTTCATGTTCCAGCCGCCGGCGAGGTGCTGGATGATGGCCCGCCGCGCGACGAGGGTCCGGGCGGCCTCTGCGTCGTTCGAGTCCGCTCGGACGAAGATCCTGTCGGCCAGCCGCTCGGAGAAGAAGTCAGACCCGAGCACCTCGAGGCCGATGGGGCGCGCTTCACCGGGCGCCATCGCCCCGAGGACCTGGACGCCGTTTCCGTAGACGAGGCTGACGTGCTCGAGTGGGAGATCCGAGACGTTTGTAATGGTCCCTTCCAGCGCGTCTCCGACGAGCCTGAGGTCTGCTTCCATCCGCGGCGTCGACACCGACGCTTCTGCCCGGAAGCCGCGGAGGACACCGAAACCCACGCTGTAGCCACGCAGCGTCGCAGGGTCCCCGAAGAGCACGTCGAGCGGCCTCTCCTCCCCACCCTCGAAGGGATTCCGGGGCGGCGCAGAGAGGAGGGCGTTGCCTCCGACCTTGACATCGAACGTCGCTCGATTGGGCGAGAAGACGCCGACATGGACCTCGGCAATGCCGCGGTCCGTCCCGGCCGACCCGTAGACGATGGCCAGCTCGTTGACGATCACGTTTGTGCCCTTCAGCAGGACCCCGAAGCCATAGGCCGCAACTGCGAAGAACAGGATCACCGCGGGCATCGTGAGCCACGCCCACTCTCGCCGGTCGCGGTGGCGCAGGACGACGTAGTTCAGCGGGCCGATCGCGATGATGTAGGCAACGATCAACAGGAAGAGCTGATCCATTCGCGGAAGCTGCACGGACGGCAGATTGTTGAGCGCGCTCAGGATGAAGTCGTCACCTCGAGCCTGGCCCAGTTCCGTGCGAACGGCGCTGGGCGGCAGCGCGCGTGCCCAGAAGACGTCGGCCGCGGACGAGCCGGCGAGCCATGGCGTTGACGGATCGATGCCGAACAGCGCCACGCTGCCCTGCCCGTAAATTGTGCCGGCCGCGATGACGTCGTCGCCACTCCGCGCAATGACCGTGCCACGGTCGAGGGTCCCCGCCAACGCAGGTAATGCAGTCGCCTCCGCTGGCAGCGTTCCAAGGAGGAGCTGGAGATCCGCTGTGGGCACATCGATCACGCGCGCCGCCTGGTAGGGCAGCAGGTCACTCGGGAACCCTCCGAGCGTCGTCGTCCCGGTCGTTCCGCCGAGGATTACCAGCTGCCCGCCCGAGGAGACCCAGGTGCGCAGCGCCTCGAGCTGACCGCCGTCGAGGTTGGCCGAGTTGATGTCCTGCCACACCAGCCGGTCAACCGACCCCCAGGCCTCGACACGGGCCGGCAGGTCCGCCGCACCGATGGCCACCACGGCAGGCGGCGGCCGACCGGGCGAGGAGATCGCGCCACGGATGCTCGTGACGAGCGCCTCTGGGTGCTCCGCGATGACATAGACGCCGTCCGTCTCGGGTTCGCTGGCATCAATGGGTGCATTCGCACGAACGATCTCCGACCCGCCGCTCACGAGTGTGATGAGGAAGCGGCTCTCGAAGGAAGCCGTTTTGCCGTACAGGATGTGCTCTTGGCGAGCTCCCGGCGCGAGCTGGATGGGGACGCCGTACGTGGATGCCCCCTGCGCAGACGTGGAGATGCGCAATTCGCCATCCACCTGTGGGCCATGGTTCTCGAGTCGAACGCGGACGGCCGCCCAGGTGCCCGATCGGACGTTCCGGCCGAGAAGCGGCTCGGCGGTCATGGTGATCGACGAGTTCGGATTCGGTGGCACGGGTGACGCTTCAGGTGTCGAGGTGGCTGACAGCGCTCCGGTGCCTGGGGCCGTCGCCAGGAAGACGCTCGAGCCGGCCAGGGCCAGCGCCGCGAGCACGAAGCCTGAGCGTCTGGCGAGCGGCGAGTGTGCCATCAGGCTCCCCGTGGGCGAGCGTCGTCAGCCCGCGTACACGACTGGTCTCAAAGAAACCGCGCGACGCGAGCTCTGCCCGCCTGCATCCTACTTCTTCCCGTCTGTGGGTCGGCGCGGGACGAGCACGGTCCAGTCCTGCGTCAGCACCGGCACGTCGTCGTGGCGTCGAGTCGTGATCCGTAGGACGAGGTAGCCGCGGTCGGCGTTACTGCGCGACGGCCGGACCTCCATCACCTCCGCCTCAGCACGGAGCCGGTCGCCCGCGCGGACGGGCTGAAGGAAGCGGAGTCGGTCGATGCCGACGCCGACAACCGGGCCGCCGCCGAAGATCTGCGAGCGGACCACGAGCCGCATCGTGACCGACAGGCTGTGCCATCCACTCGCGACGATGCCGCCGAACATCTCGCGCTCGGCAACCTCAAGGTCGAGGTGAATTGGCTGCGGATCGAACTCGCTGGCGTAGGCCGCCAAACGCTCGGGCGTGATCTCGTATTCCTCGAGCGAGGCGATCACGTCGCCGACTGTGAAGTCCTCAAGGAAGCGCCCGGCTGTCGCTATGTGATCGGCTCCACCCTGAACGTCGGGTGGTCGGCTGCGCCGGGGCGCCGGTAGAAGTCCTTCTTGATTGGTCCCGACCCGGCGAGGTAGCGAGCGATGGCCCGGTCTCGCTCGTCGCCGTCGACCTCGGTCGCGGTGAAGGCCTGAGTCCGACCCCTGCGGCGCAGCTCGCCCCGCCCTGCCGCCCGAAGGTTGCGAGCCCACTCAGTGACCCCACCAAACGCCATGAGATAGGTGGT
>JBBDRY010000063.1:9182-11235 GCA_040905225.1 Chloroflexota bacterium
GTCGAGGTATGAGGCGACCTTGTCGCGGTGCTCGCGGGTCACGAGCGGCCCCATCTCCGACGCGGGATCCGAGCCCGGGCCGACGCTGATCTTGGGCAGGCGCTCCTTGATCGCCGCGACAAGCGAGTCGCCGACATCGCCAACCGCGAGAACCACCGATACGGCCATGCACCGCTCGCCCGACGATCCGTAGGCGGCAGAAACAGCGGCGTCCGCCGCCATGTCGATGTCGGCATCGGGCAGCACGACCATGTGGTTCTTGGCTCCGCCCAGAGCCTGCACGCGCTTGCCGTTGCGCGTCCCCGTTTCGTAGATGTACTTGGCGATCGGCGTCGAGCCCACGAACGAGACGGCCTTGATCTGCGGATGGTCCAGGATCCGGTCGACCGCCACCTTGTCGCCGTGGATGACGTTGAACACGCCGTCGGGCACTCCCGCCTCGTGGAGCAGCTCAGCCATGAACAGCGACGCCGATGGGTCCTTCTCAGACGGCTTGAGGATGAAGGTGTTGCCGCAGGCGATCGCGTTGGCGAACATCCACATCGGCACCATCGCCGGGAAGTTGAAGGGAGTTATGCCGGCCGCGACGCCGAGCGGCTGCCGCAGGGCGTACACGTCAACTCCGCCACTGACCTGCTCCGAGTAGCCACCCTTGAGCAGGTGCGGGATGCCGCATGCGAACTCGAGGTTCTCGAGACCACGGGCAATCTCGCCTAAAGCATCGGAAGGGACCTTGCCGTGCTCCGCCGTCAGGATCGCGGCGAGCTCCTTGCGCCGCTGATCGACCAGGTTCCGGATGCGGAACATGATCTCGGTCCGCTTGGAGAGCGACGTCGCGCGCCACTCCGGGAAGGCTGCTGAGGCGGCCGCAACCGCGGCGTCGACCTCGTCGACCGACGCGAAATCGACCCACTTGGCCTGCCTGCCGGTCGCCGGGTCGTAGACCGGCCCGCGTCGACCGGAGGTTCCTTCGACTATTCGCCCACCAATCCAGTGCGAAATTCGGCCGAGCTCGGTGCTCGGGTCGGCAGTCTCAATCGGGCGTTCTGCGATCTCGGTCATGGTTAAGGGGCTCCCGTCTTCGTGCTACGTCGACACGATACTCCGGAGGCCGCGGCGTCGCGTTCGACCGCGAAAATAGAGTTGGGCGCCAACCAGCACGATCAGCGCGATGACCTGTTCGCCGTTGAGCGGGCCGACCGTCGCATCGTCGCGCCAAGTGAAGCCGATCAGCACCCGGCCGACCAGGAACCACGACAGGCCGAGTACGAAAAGCCACCCTTCAGGTGCCGACCGATCCGCCCATGCAACGCGCGTATTGACACGCAGGGGCCGTCGGCGCGGACCGGCCAGGCGCAGCACGACCGGGATGCCGATCAGCGCCCAGATGCCCTCGTAGATCTGCGACGGGTGTGACGCAAGGTCTGGATTCGTGCTTACCCACGGACCTCCGCCGCCGAACGCGACTGCCCACGGACCATCGAACGGCAATCCCTGGCCGCTGCCGCCGAGAAACTGGGAGAGCTTGCCCAGCGCTATAGCGAGTAGCAGTGGCACGGCCGCTGCATCCATCCAGCGACGGGCAGGCGCACCGATCAAGCGGCAGACGTAAGAACCGGAGAAGAGCCCGCCGAGTATTGCCCCGGTAAGCGACAGCGCTCCGACGGACGGATTGAAGATCTGGCCAGGGTTCGCGGCGTACGCATCCCAGAAGGCGAGGGCGTGGACCAGGCGCCCCCCGACGACCGCCCCGGGGACGATGGCGGCAATGATCAGCACCATGTCGTCCAGGCGGAGCGGCCATGCAGACAGCACCTCGCCGTTCGGCGCAATGACGGGCGCCTCCGGGAAGCGCGGTCGCAGGTCGCGCGGACCCCGTCGGAAGAACGGCCGCTGCGAGCTGATGTCCGGTGCCATGAGCGCGGCCACGGCGAGCGCGGCGAGAAGCGCGACCGTCACGCCGATCGTCTGCCAGCGGACGGATAGCTCGCCCAGTCGCAGAAGCGGGTCGAAGCTGATCTCGATTACGGCCATCACCGGTGGCAGCGCGAAC
>JBBDRY010000063.1:11335-39495 GCA_040905225.1 Chloroflexota bacterium
AGCTCGTGCGGCCGCATGAAGACGAGGCTGACGATCACAGCCAGATAGCTCACTGCATTGATGAAGAAGAGCGGCGCGACCGTGAATGCGGCGATCGTCAGTCCTGCAATGGCTGGGCCGATGATCCGGGTGATGTTGAAGACAGCGCTGTTGAGCGCGACGGCGTTGGCGATGTCCGGCCGGCCGACCATCTCGACGACAAACGACTGCCTGATCGGCATGTCGAACGAGTTGACGACCCCGAGACACAGGGCGAGCACGAACACGTGCCACACCTGGACCTCGCCGCTGACGACGAGGATTCCCAGGATGAGCGCCAGCAGGCCCGCGGCGATCTGTGTGACGAACAGCGCCTTGCGCTTGGAAACGGCGTCGGCCACGATGCCGCCGAAGAGGCCCAGGAAGAGCACCGGCGTGAATTGCGCGGCGGCGACTAGGCCGAGGGCAATCGGGTCGTTGGTCAGCTCCAGCACCAGCCATGCCTGACCAACCTGCTGCATCCACGTGCCGACGAGCGACACCAGCATTCCCAGCCAGAACAAACGGAAGTTGTGGTGACGGAATGCGCTGAACCCCTGGGGCAGGCGCGACGGCTTGGGTGGTGGTCCCTGGTTGAAAGCGGCCGGTACCTCGGGCTCGACCTCCGCGGTCACCCTGGCGACACCCTGGCCGCCGCTTGGATCACCTCCACGGCGCCGTCTATGCCGAGTCGTCCCGTGTCGATGCTCAGGTCGTAGTAGCGCGTGTCCAGCCAGTCAGCATTGAACAGTCCACGGATGTAGTCGGCGCGCGCTGCATCGATGGATCTGCACAGCTCGCGGAGGGACTTTTCGTCGGGCAGCGCCTCAGTTGGGATCTCGTCGACACGCGACATCAGGTAGCGGATGCGCGCGTCAAGCGATGCGTGCAACTGGACGTGGAGAGTGCCTTCCGCTCGACCGAGGATGAACGCCCCTCCGCGGCCCACGATGACGGCGTTGCCGCGTTCGGCGGCCTCCTCGATGACGCTGCGCGTGACGGCCACGAGCCGATCGTGGGTGTTGAGGTCCGACAGCTGTTCCGAGTAGGCGTAGTCGGGAAGCGCGACCTCCGGTGCACTCGCCGTGAGGGCGGACGCGACGCGCTGCCAGAAGGACGGCAGTCGCTCGTCGTAGGTCTCCAGCTCCGTTTCGGCAATGCCGGATCGCAGCGCCACCTGGGCGACGATCGCGCGATCGAGGAACTCCGCGCCGAGCTTCTCGGCCAGCGCGCGACCAATCGGGACACCCGCGGCCCCGAACTGGCGGGAGATCGTGATAACGGGCACCTATTGATCTTCCTCCGCAGTCGGCCTTCGGCCGCTGCTGCGCGCGAAGCGGTCGGCTCCCGGCTCAGGCCGGGGTCCGACCGTCGCTTGCGATTCGCGCCATCGCGTCGACCAGCTCGCGGACGGAATCGGCTGAGCGGTTGAAGGCAGCCCGCTCGTCATCGGCCAGGTCGATCTCGACGACTTCGGTTATTCCGCCACGGCCGAGCTTGACCGGCACGCCGACGAACAGGCCGTCAACGCCGTACTGGCCCTGGAGATAGACCGCGCAGGGCAGGATCATGTTTCGGTCGTTGAGGATGGAGTCGACCATCTGCGTGACCGATGCCGCCGGCGCGTAGTAGGCACTGCCGGTCTTGAGCAGCGCGACGATCTCTGCGCCACCGTTGCGGGTTCGCGTGACGAGCTCTTCGATGCGCCCGGCATCCATCAGCTCGGTGATCGGGACACCGCCGGCGGTCGAGTAGCGCGGCAGCGGGACCATCGTGTCGCCGTGACCGCCGAGCACGAAGGCATGCGTGCTGCTCACGCTCACGCCGAGCTCCTGGGCAATGAACGTGCGGAAGCGGGCCGAGTCGAGCACGCCGGCCATCCCGATGACCTTGTTGGGGGGCAGACCGCTGGCTTCGAGGGCGATGTGGCACATCGCGTCGAGCGGGTTGGTGACGATGATCAGGATCGCGTCGGGTGAGTTGCTGATCGCCTGCTGCACGACTGAGCGGACGATTCCCGCATTCTTGGACAGCAGGTCGTCACGGCTCATGCCCGGCTGACGAGCGAGCCCGGACGTGACGACGACGATGTCCGACCCGGACGTGTCCGCGTAGTCGTTCGTGCCGGTGATCTTCATGTCGTGGCCGACGACCGGCGCGGCCTCGGCCAGGTCGAGCGCCTTGCCCTGCGGCAGCCCGTCGACGATGTCGATCAGGACCACGTCCGCGAGGCTGGCCTCGGCCACGCGCTGGGCCACGGACGCACCCACGTTGCCTGCGCCGACGACGGTTACCTGTGGGCGTGGCATCGGTGCGGGCTCTCCTCTAATTGGGGCGGCTAGTTGGGGCGGCTAGGCGGATTGACGATTCTAGTGGCTCGCTTCGTGAGGCTCGCTCGCTCTCCCTAACCCTCTCCGTATGCCTCCCATGCTTACGCATGCACGAGCCAATACGACAGCGGGGAGCGCGGACCAAACCGCTGTCTAAAGCCACAGCGCTATCGCCCCGCAACCCCCTCGTTCATTCATGGAGGGCATATCCGGGTCGATTGCGGCTCGATCGCTGGTCGATTCCTGGCGGCATCAGGGCGTAATCGGTTTCCTGCGCGCTGCGCTAAGCATGGAGGGCATATCGATGGGCATAGCAGGCCGCTCGGCTATGCTCGCCGCCGATGACCGATCAGCCACCGCCCGATCGACCAGCCGACGGCGACCAACCCCACGCTGCCGACCACATCGATCCCGCGTGGCAGCCCGCCACGGTCACCGTCCACGCCGGGATGGCGCCCGATTAGCTGACCGGCGCCAGCGCGCCGCCGATCTACCAGACAGCCACCTTCGCGCTAGAGGCTGGGGCTCCTTGACCCTCAACCGCGAAGCGCAGTTTGAAGCGGATTTCGGCGCCCGGGAGGTCGATCTGGCCAATCTCGTGCTGTGGCCCGTCTGACCAGATGGGCCACAGGTCGCTGACGACCATGGGAGGGCTAGTAGACGGCCCGCAAGCGACCTGTGTCGAGCCGATCCGGCATGGACAGTGGCACAGCGCGCACGACCACGGCAATCGCCTGACCGGCCGATCCAGGCCCAGGGGTGACGCGCACCGTAAGCAGCATGGACGACCAAGGTTGACGTTGGCCGGTCACGTACGTCCCGTTCCTTATCTGCTGTGTGACATCCACCCCGGAGACCAGGAAGCGAACGTCCGCCGCTGGTCCCGTGACGTAAGCGGAGATTCGGAACGCGTCCGCGAACTGCCCGTCGTTCTCCAGACGCACCCAATATGGATACGTCTGACCTGACTTGACGTCCGTCCGCGTTACGGTCTGGGCTTTGACCGGCAGCGGCGAATAGACATTGTTGCCCCTGAATGGGCCGGTCTTGGACAACGCCACGGCAAGGTCGGCGGTGGCTGGCGGGCAGCCGTCGACGAATGGCTCTATGCGCGACAAGGCCTCTTCCCCGGTGTTGGTTGTCGTGAACCTCAAGCGCCTGCTCAGAAGCGGCGCGTCGCTTGCTTCGCGTGCGCCCCGTACGACCGTAAAGGCCAGTTCGAATCCGCTATCGCGCACCGCCTGAATCACGGTGTCCGTGTACCTGCCGTACCGTCCATAGGGATAAGCGAAGGTCCGCGGCCGAAACCCGAGCTCTGTGTCGAGTAGCTGCTGGGCTCCCTCGATCTGCTCGTACAGGACGTCGGCGGGCTGCCCGGGGAGGCTCAGGTGGGTCAGGCCGTGGTTGCCGATCGCATGTCCGCGTTCCACGAGATCGCGCATCTGAGCGAAAGTCATTCTGCCGGCCTTCGAGGCCAGGCCGGCGTTGACGAAGAAGCTGCCGCGCATGCCCAGTCGCTCGAGGATCGGTGCCGCGACCTGGTAGTTGTCGAGAGCGCCGTCGTCAAACGAAACGACGAACGTTCGCGGCTCTGGGCAGCGGCGCTCGGTCATCAGGTCGGCGAGCTGGTCGACCGTGATGGCCCGCCATCCGTGATCTCGAATGTACGTCAGCTGTGACTCGAACACCGCCGGGCACGTGTAATCACCCGGCGCCGGAGCGCCGTCGGGGTAGCAGCTGATGCGGTGGTAATAGAGGACGGGAACGTGCAGCTCGAAGCGGCCTACCGTGGTCGATGTCTGCACCGCCGCTGGTGCGAGGGCTCCAAGGCTGGTCGACGCGGCGAAGCCGATCAGCGCAGCGATCAATGCTTCGCCGACGACGCTCAACGGTCCACCTCGACTCGATCGCTCCGCTGCGGAACGCTGCGACGTGCCAGCCTGCATCACGGCGCGCCTGACCGAACGGATGATAGTCCCGCGCGGTCGGTGCGAAACACACGTAAAGTCAGCCTGCGGCTATCCTCGCCGCCGATGACTGATCAGCCGCCGCCCGACCGTCCAGCCGAAGGGGGCAGCCCACACGCCGCAGGCCACATCGATCCGAGCTGGCAGCCGGCAACGGTGGCCGTTCACGCGGGCATGGCACCCGATGAGCTGACCGGCGCCGTCGCGCCGCCCATCTACCAGACCGCGACGTTCGCCCAGGAGGCCGTCGGCCGGCCACGCGGCGGATGGGAATACGCCCGGACCGGCAACCCCACGCGAGCCCGGCTCGAGGAAGCAGTGGCCGTTCTCGAGGGTGGCTCACATGGCCTCGCCTTTGCCAGCGGCTCAGCCACGACACAGGTCATTGCCGCGCTGGCGCTGCCGGGTGAGCGGATCCTGTGCGTGAATGACGTGTACGGCGGCACGTACCGCTACTTCGAGCGGGTGCTGCGCGACATGGGCGTCGACGCGAGCTACCACGACTGCGCCACGGATCCGATCGGCGACCTCGACAAGAACCTCGACGAGCGCACCCGACTGGTCTGGTTGGAGACTCCAACGAACCCACACCTCAAGGTCATCGACATCATGCTGATAGCCGAGCGGCTCGCGCGACACACCGGTGCCCGGAACGAGCGGCCCATCCTGGTCGTCGACAACACGTTCGCCACGCCACTCTCCCAGCAGCCCCTGCAACTGGGGGCGGACATCGTCTTCCACTCGGCCACCAAGTACCTGGCAGGCCATTCCGACACCATCAGCGGCGTCCTTGCCACGGCACGCGAGGACCTCTTCGAGCGCCTGAAATTCCTCCAGAACGCGATCGGAGCCGTGCCGGGGCCGTTCGACTGCTTCCTCGTGCTGCGCGGCCTGCGCACCCTCGCGCTGAGAGTGGAGCGACATGCACAGAACGCGCGCGCGGTTGCGGAAGCGCTGGCCCGTCGCGATGACATCGAGTCGCTCAACTTCCCCGGCCTCGCGAGTGGCCCGTTCGAGCACCCGCAGGCGGCGCTCGCGGCGCGCCAGATGCGCTACTGCGGCGGCATGGTCAGCTTCGTGCCCGCGGCGCGTGATGGCCGCTCATCGGAGGAGCGGGCGCGGCGCTTCGCCGAGGGCACGCGCATATTTGCGCTGGCCGAATCGCTTGGAGGGGTCGAGTCTCTGGTAGAGATCCCGGCCGTGATGACTCATGGCTCGGTGGCCAACTCGCCCCTGGAGGTGAGCACGGCGCTCGTCCGGCTGTCGGTCGGCATCGAGCACATAGACGATCTCGTCGCCGACGTCCTCCAGGCGCTCGACGCCGCCTAGGCGGTCTGGCGGCGCTCAGTCCCTGGGAGCCCAGCCGGCGGTCCTGGCGTTGTCCCCCAATTCGTCGAGCTGCGGATAGAGCTCGCCGAGTCGCTCGATCCGCGGCTACACCCAGTCACACGTCAATTACGTGATCGCCGTCGTCCGGTCGGCCGACGGGCGCGCCACAATTGGGACAGGTCGCCTGATCGTGCCTGGCGTCGGGCGTTCGTTCGCTCTGATCCTCGGGCTGTTCCTCCTCGAGCCGTTCGCGGACGGTGAACTCGGCACCGCAGGCGGGGCAGGTGAGAGCGTCTTGGCGCATCGTTCACGTCTCCTTGGCTGTTCCTGGCATCGTTGAACTCAGTCTGCGTTGCTGGTGATACCGACGTTGAACTCGCCGGCGCACGCCGGGCAGGCGAAGCTCGCGACCGGCTCCGACATCGTCGCCACCCGCGTAGGCTCTCGCACAACGATCGCTGCCAACGGTCCGCTCACCCGCTCCGGCGCGAGCCGCCGGACGAGGCCGCGCGCGGTGCCCTCCATGCCCTCGGCCAGGGTCGGGAAGATGCCCACCGCTGTGGCGAGCTGGTCGAGCGTTCCCCGTCGACGCAACACGACGGCTGCGCTCCAGACGAGATCGGCAGCCTGGCGGCCGATGACGTGGCAGCCAAGTAACTCGCGGCTGGTCCGTTCGACGACATACTTGATCATGCCCAGCTCGGCTCCGATCAGCTCTGCCTTCTCGATCTGGTCGTAGGTGACGAGCCCGACGGCGACCTCATGGCCAGCTGCCCGCGCCGCCGCCTCGGTCAAGCCGACGCTGCCGATCTCGGGATCGGTGAAGATGCCATGGCCAAGGCTCAGGCGATCGATGCGCACGTCGGCGCCCTCGAATGCGCCGGCGTAGGCGACCTTCGCTTCCTCCTGGCACACCCGGGTGAACGGCTGCTCGCCGTTGACGTCGCCGACCGCCCAGATCCCGGGCACGTTCGTCCGGAGGCGGTCGTCGACGGCGACCGCGCCGTCCCGACGGGTCCGCACACCGGCCGCTTGGAGGTTGAGCGTGTCCGTGTTCGGCAGCCGGCCGCCGGCGACGAGGAGGTGCGAGCCCTCGATGATTCGCTCGCTGCCGTCGTCGGCGCGGGCGACGACGCGGACGCCAGATCCGTCAGCCCGCTCGACGCGCACCGCGCGGTGGCCGACGACGAGCTCGATGCCGTCCGCGCCCAGCCCACGGGCGAGGAGGCGGCTGACGTCCGGTTCCTCATCCGCACACAGCAGTTCGGGACCGTGGATGATCGTTACCCGAGAGCCGAAGCGGCGATAGGCCTGGCCGAGCTCGCAACCGATGTATCCGCCACCGAGCACGACGAGGTGCTCGGGCACGTCGGGCAGGTCCATGATGTTCTCGTTGGTATAGATCTCGACCTGATCGATGCCCGGCACATCCGCGATGAGCGGCCGCATGCCGGTCGCGACGAAGATGCGCTCGGCGGTCAGGCGGCGCTCGCCGACCGCGACCTCGCGCGGCGATAGGAACCGGGCCGCGCCCTCGACCAGCGTCAGCCCGTTGGCGCCGCGGGCGTTGCCCGATGCCTCGGCCCGGTGCTCCGCAATGAGCGCGTCCTTGTCGGCGACTATCGCGCGCAGATCGACGCCCGGCTCGCCGTGACCGTCGACGTGGAACCGGCCGGCCGTTCGAACGGCATGGGCCACCGCCGCCCGGTGAATGAGGAACTTGCTCGGCACACAGCCGACGTTGACGCACGTGCTGCCATACGGCTCGCGGTACACCATGGCTACCCGATGGCCGGCGGCGACCGCCCGGCTGGCCACGACGGCGCCCGCCTCGCCGGCGCCCAGGACGATCGCGTCGAACCGCTCCGCGGACGCGTGCATGGTCACGGGGTCACTCCGAAATCGGCGACGGCCGAGCGGCGGGCGGCTTCCATCGCCTCGTCGAGCGACAGAACGCCGCCTTGCGGGTATCTGGTCAGCCAAGCCGCGGCGCTCTCTGGGGAGGCGAAGAAATGCCCGTACTGGCAGGCCGCCGCGCGCACGCCTTCGGCTAACGGATCGACGAACCAGGAGATGACGATCGACGATGGGTCGGCGGCCAGAATTCGCCGCCCGTCGGCCACGATGCGAAGCGGTTCGCCGGTCGCAGCATCGGGCGACTCGACCTCGGGCGGGGTGAGGCCCAGACCCTCGACCCGTCCATCAGGTGTCCACTCCACGTCGCCGAGGTCGCGCAGGGCGCTCTGAACCCGCGCGAGCGTGAGGTTCGCCGCCTGGGCGATCTCGACCGGGCTCACCGGCCGTCCCTCGGCGAGCAGTCGGATGGCCGCCGGCATCACGCCGCGCAGGGCCTGGGGATCTGCCTGGGTCGTGTCGAAGAAGGTTCGGATGTCGTCGACCACCCGCGCGGCTTGATTGAGCTCGGTCATCGGCTGCCTCCTGATCTGCTTCGCGGGGAGCCTAGACCTTCGAGTGCACTCGAATGTCAAGCGGGTATGCTGGGGCGATGCGTATCGGTGAACTCGCACGCCGGACGGGCGTCCCTCCTACCACCCTCCGTTACTACGAGCAGGCCGGCCTGCTCGAGCAGGCAGCGCGGACGAAGTCGGGCTACCGCGCGTACGACGCTGAAGCCGTGCGCCGGCTCGAGTTCATCCGCGCGGCGCAAGCCGTTGGCTTGACGCTGCACGAGATACGAGACGTCATCGCGATCCGAGACGGAGGCCTACCGCCGTGCTGGCACGTGCGCGACCTCTTACAGAGACGGCGAACGGAGGTAAGGGCACGCATCCGTCAGCTGCGTGCCCTGGAAGCGGATCTGGATCGGGTGAGCCGGCTGGCCGCCGCCCTCGATCCGGCCGAGTGCGACCCCTCGGGTATCTGCAGCGCGATCCCGATCGCCGGCTGACGCCGCACGGGCTGTCGCGATTGCCACGCCGCAAGCAGCCACCAGGGTCCAGACGGTCAAACTGACTTGACGTTCAATTGGCCTGCGACCCCGATCCTGACGGCGCGCCGAGTCCGGCAACCATTAGATCCAGTATCGAGGGACGCCAGTCCATGGAAAGTTTCCACCCAGCTGTCCGACCCCACGCTCTTGCTTCGAAGGGTGCCCACGATCGCGTGGATCTCGGCTGCCGTCTGCCACGCCACCGGGTTCGGCTTCGGCGGCACGACGATCGTGTTCTTCAATTACGTCCTACCCGGCTTAGCCATATTCGTGATGGTCTACGAGATCCGCGGCGTCGCGCTGACCGGAAAGTCCCTCTACGGGCCGCAGCTGCTGATCGGAGCGGGTTGGCTCGTAGGCGCATTCGTCATCGCCGCCCTCGCCTACCAGTTGACGGAGGACGGCTGATCCTCCGGGACGAGACGCGGAGCGCCACGTCCTGCGCAGTGCCGTCGGCGCCCGGAGATTAGCGCGCGCCGCCCGGCCAAGTCAGGAACGGCATGTTGACGACGACGCCGGGCCGCTCGGTGGCCAGGCGGCCATCGGCACCCGCTGCCTCGACATCCTCGGCGGAGCGCAGAACCTGGGCGCCGGCTTCGTCTCGCCACGTAACCAGGACGACCTGCCGCAGCGGGCTGTAATTCTGGTCGCCGGGTGCCGAGTCGAAGACGTCGGGCTGGAAGCCGAACGGCCCACGGGGCCCGTCGGGCTGGACTCCATTCCTGAAAACGAAGACGTTACCAACGGCGGAATCGGGCACCTCCGCCAGGGACGGCACCACCACAACCGGCGATCCCATCATGCCACTCAGCATGTCGGCGACCTGCTGGTCCGAGGCCTCGGTGTGGACGAACAGGATGTCCTGACCGCCGTAATAGCCGTGGACGGCGGGCAGCTGCGCGCCCCCTTCCATCTCCATTCCTCCGCCGCTCATGTCGGTGCCCGACGGCATCCCGCGCCCCAGGCCGAAGGTCCACCAGGCTCCGAAGCCGAGGACTACCACGGCAATGAGGATCCCGATGACGATCCAGCCGGCCGTGGTCGGGCCGCCTTCAGCCGTCCGCCAGCGGAAATTCTCCGGTCCCTCGGGCGCCGCTTCCTGGTCGCTCATCGTGCCTCCACGTGGCCCTCGACCGCGTGTCCCTCCACGTGGAAGCCCAGCTCCCTAAGGTGATCGCGGATCTCGCCCTCGGTCACCTGTTGAGGCAGGTGCACGACTTCGACCTCGCCACGATCGGCGTCCGCTACCGCCGACCGGACGCCTTCGATCCGGGGCAGCGAGTGACCGATCTTCTCGGCGCAGCCCGCGCAGTGCATCCGAACCTGCAGCCGGAGCACCTCCTCCTGCGCCTCGGCGACCTTTTCCGGTGGGTCCAGCTCACCAGCATCCCGAGCCTCTCCGCCCCCCGTCACCGCCCGCCGCAGGAGTCGTCCGCCAAACGAGTTGGCGAGCACCGTCGAAACCGAGGCGACCATCGCCATCATGGCCCACACAGGGTGGACAAGGCCCGTCGCGGCCAGCGGCACGCCGATGCCGTTGAAGGAGAGGGCCAGGGCCAGGTTCTGCTTGGTCTTGCCGTACGAGCTCCGGCCGATCTCGTAGGCGTCCATCACCGCGCCGAGCCGGTCGCCCATGATCACCACGTCCGCCGATTCGATGGCGATATCCGTTCCCGCGCCGATGGCGATCCCGACGTCGGCCTGGGTCAGCGCTGGCGCGTCGTTGATCCCGTCGCCGACCATCGCCACCCGCTGTCCCTGCTTCTGTAGCGCGCGCACGCGCTGGGCCTTTTCGTCGGGGAGGACCTGAGCGAAGACGTCCTCTATGCCCACCTCGGCCGCCACCGCCCGCGCTGTCCGCTCGTTGTCGCCGGTGATCATCAGCGGCGTCAGCCCGGCCGCCTTCATCCGGTCGATCGCCACTCGGGCGTCCTCCTTCACCGTGTCGGCGATGCCGATAAGTCCGAGGAGGACAGTGTCGCGAGCTACGCCGATCACGGTTCGGCCCTGCGACTCGAGCGCCTCACGCCGCTCGGCCAGCGCGTCGACGTCGATCCCGTGCTCGCGCAGGAACCCGGGATTGCCGACGATTAGGCGCGCGCCATCGAGACGGGCCTCGACGCCGCGCCCGGTATGCGCGCGGAAGCCGTCGACGGCCGGGATCTCGATCCCTCGCTCCTCCGCGGCCTGCTCGACTGCCCGCGCCAGGGGGTGCTCGCTCGAGGCCTCGGCCGCGGCTGCCGCGCGCAGCAGCTCCGCGACATCCGTGCCGCCGCCGGGTGCGAGGTCGCGAACCTGTGGCTCGCCTCGCGTGATCGTGCCGGTCTTGTCGAGCACGATCGTCCGGAGGTCCTGCATCACCTGGAACGCCTCGCCCGAACGCATCAGGATGCCCCGCTCGGCGGCCATCCCGCCGCCGCGGATCATCGCCAGCGGCGTGGCCATGCCGAGAGCGCAGGGATAGCCCATGACCAGCACGGCCAGGGTGGCGAAGATGGCGCGGGTCAGATCAGGCGGCTGGCCCACGAGCGCCGGGCCGACCGTCCAGATGGCGAAGGCGAGGGCGGCGATGCCGACCACCGCCCGGACGTAGACGTGCAGGATGCGGTCGACCAGCTGGAGCAGCCCGGGACGCAGCGCGCGCGCCTCCTCAATCGAGCGCGCGACCTGCTTCAGGAACGCCTGCTCGCCGACGCGAGTGACCTCCACGACAAGTGTGCCGGTCTGGTTGATCGAGCCGCCGATGACCTCGTCGCCGGGCACCTTCTCCGACGGGATCGGCTCTCCGGTTACGAGGGCCTCGTTGACTGCTGATGCGCCGTCGACCACGACGCCGTCGACGGGGACGTTCTCGCCGGGGCGGATCCGGACCCGATCGCCGAGCTGGACGTCGTCGATCGGTACCTCCTCCTCCCGCCCGTCGTCACGCACGACGCGGGCGGTATCGGGCTGGAGGTCGAGCAGGCGGCGGACCGCCTGGCCAGAACGGGTCCGGACGAGCAGCGAGGCGTATCCGGAGAGGATGTGGTATGTCGTGATGAAGGTGGCCACCGCGAAGAAGTCGGGGGCCGGGAAGACCGGATTGACGAAGAGCCCGAGCAGGCCGCCGACGAGTCCGGCAAAGGCGCCGAACTCGAGCAGGACGTGCTGGTTCAGGATGCCCCGACGGAGCGAGGCCCAGGCCATGCGCTTGATGTACCAGCCGGTAACGAACATCGTCTCGAGCGCCAGGGTCAGCATGAGCCACGGCATGAGCGGGACGGAAATGAGGCCCAGCCACATGCCGAAGAGCATCAGAAGGAACGTCGTCACCGAGAACGCGGCGGCGATCAACAGCCGGTTGCGCTCCCGACGCAACTCGGCCTCTTCCTCCTCGAAGGTGCGCACCTTGGCCGGGTCGCGCACGGTGTAGCCGATGTCATGCACCGTCCCCCGGATGCGTCCCGCATCGAGGCGCGCCGGGTCGTAGCGGACGAGCGCCTCCTCGTGGGCGAGTGAGACGCCGACCTCTTCGACTCCCGGCAGCCGGCCGACGGCGGTCTTGATCGTGTTGACGCAGAAGGAGCAGCTCATGCCGCCGATCTTCATGCGCTCGGTGGCGAGCTCCGGCGTGCGCGCTTGTGCTTCAGCCCGGCGGTCAACTGTTTGGGTCATCGCTCCTATTCCGGCTCGAAGCCCGCCTCCCGGATGCGCTCGCGGATCTGCTCCTCGCTGACCCGCTGCGGATCGAAGCGAAGCCGTACCTCGTCGCGTCCATGGTCGGCGTCGGCCCTGATCACGCCCTCCGTCCGCCGCAACGCCGTGCGCACTGCCTTAGCGCAGCCATCACAGTGCATTGGCACCTTCAGCGTCGTCTCCAATACCATTTATTTCTCCTCGTTGTCCTGGTGTTCCAGAAGCTCGCAGTAGCGCCCGCCATCGCCGCTCGCCAGCGTGTCCGCGTGCACCAGCAGCGCGACAAGTTGCGTTCGGACGGTCTCCAGCTCGGCGATACGTCGGTCGACGTCATCGAGCTCGTGCCGAACAGTTGAGAGCACGTATTCGCACGGCCTCTCGCCACGATCGCGCAGCGCGAGGATCTCGCCGATCGCGTCCAGCCGGAGGCCGAAGCGCTGGGCGAGCCTGATGAAGGTCAGGCGGTCGAGGTCGTCCTTCGCGTAGACGCGGTAGCCCGACGGCTGCCGGTTGGGCTGAGGCAGGAGCGCGATGCGCTCGTAGTAGCGGATCGTCCTGGGGTTGACGCCGAGGCGCTCGGCTAGCTGGCCGATGCGCATCGGGCGCTCGGCCGCCGGCGGCGTCACGCCGCCGCGAACTGACGGCACTCCGTGGCCGCCCGGCGACACGCTTCCGCGCAGGCTCGCATCACGTCGTCGTCGAACTTGTCGCACTCCGCCGCACACGCGTCACAGGCCTGCGCGCAGTCGCGGCAGAGCTCATCGGCGAAGCGGGAATTGCGGCTCAGTAGCGTGATGCAGGCAGAACAGAGCGTTGCGCAGTCAAGACAGAGCTTGGCGCATTCGGCCATCTCGGCCGAGCCAATGCAGTGCTGCGCGCACGCTTCGCACGCCTGAACACAGGCGACCAGCGCATCGACCACGGCTCGCGCCCGGTTGGCAACCAGTGTCGATGCCATTTCAAGTCACCTCCCGATCCGTTTCTCGCAACCACGACACGCTACACCTTCCACTTAGGTAGAAGGTCAAGCGCGCACGGTTTGACCAGGTATAGGTGGCGGAAGCGCCCAGAAGAGCGATGCGCGATCGAGCGTGCGATCACCAAGTGAGCGTGACATTGTTCGGGTGGCTTGGTCGAGGACCGCTGAACGGCTCCAGTGAAGCCGCAGAGTGTTCCGTGTGATCGCTTACAGACGAAATGCGACTCACGTGATCGAGTAGCGCTCAATTGCCTTCGCGAGCGCGTCATTGTTACGCGCTGGCTGCGGCCATCGCCCTGCATCAGCGAGTCACGCTGAAACGACTCGACGGAGGTAACAGATGCCGATCCTGTTCGGCCCAGCGTTCGCAGCGGGCATCGTCGCCGGCGCCGTGATGACTGCGATGGTGCTGATGATGAAAGTTGCCAACGTCGGGCTGCAGATGGATATGCACCGGACATGGGGCGCGATGCTCAGGATGTACGGGACGTCGGGCTGGCTCGTCGGGCTCGCGGTGCACTTCGCCCTGAGCGGCATCGTTGGTGTCCTGTACGCGATCGGGTTCGCCATCCTCGGCGTATCCGACGGCCTGTGGCTGTGGGGCCTCGTCGGAGGCCTCATCCACTGGGCAATCGCTGGGATGTTCATGGGGATGATCCACGCAATGCACCCGGAGATCCCCGAACGTGAGCCGGACCCTGGCGCGTTCATGCTCAAGTTCGGGATGCCGGACATCCCCGCCTTCCTGATGGGCCATCTCGCCTATGGGGTCGTGTTCGGCATTGTTTACGCCGCTCTCACGATCGGCCTTGATGCCGCCTTCTAGCAGCGAGGGACCGTGAGGCGATGTGAGGGACGATCCTGGCTCGCCGACGCTGTTCGCGGCGCGGTCGCGGGAGCCGTCGCCACCTGGCTGATGGACCTGGTGACCGCGGGCCTCCTCGAGGGCCAATCCGAAGAAACCACGCGCCGGGAGCAAGCGGCGCGGCCGAATGGCAAAGGCTCCGTCGAGAATCTTGTCGATCGCATAGAGGCGATGTCCGGGCGGTCGCTCGACGAGTCCCAGCGATCGATGCTGAGCCTGGGGATTCACTTCGGCCTCGGCATCGGCCCGGGAGCTATCTACGGCGCGCTCCGCCATCGCCTGCCGCAGCTGGCTGCCGGGCGAGGGCTCCTCTACGGCTTGCTGCTATGGGCCTTCAACGACGAGCTGGCCACCAGCGCGCTCGGTCTCGCGGGGCCGTTCGGCGCCTATCCGCTCGAGACGCACTGGCGCGGATTCGTCGGACACGCCGTCCTCGGCGTCGCGACTGATACCGGGATCGAACTGCTCTCGGTACCAACCGACCGATGGACCGGTTCGTGAGCGCGGCGTGAAGGGGAGAGCGGATTCGCCGGCGCTCCACGGCACGTTGCTCGGTTCGTTGCTGCATCGCTGGAACCCGCTCATGCGCCTCTTCCTCGATTCGCGCTTCCACCGGCCGCTCAGCCGCTGGTTCGTGCTGGTGTCCTGGACAGGCCGCCGGACCCGCCGCGTACACACGATCCCGGTCTCCTACGTCCGCGACGACACGGGCATATTCGTTACGACCGGCGACCGCTGGTGGCGGTACGTGGTCGGCAACGGAACGGTGCGCATTGCGCTTGCCGGACGGTGGAGGACCGCTCGAGCGGTTCCGATCACGGATTCCGCGGAATCGATACGCGAGCACGATCGGATCTTCCGCGAGCATCCGTGGTTCCGACGGCTGTCCGGCATACCGACCACGAGCGGCGAGCGGCCGGACGCGGCCGCGCTCGCGCGCTCGGTCGCGGCGGGAAGGACGCTGATCCGCATCGAACTCGAGACGGGCGACCCCCGAGGAGGAGGGGCAGATGATCGGGGCACTCCCTGATCAGTTGATCGTCATCAGCGGCGGGTGACTGTAAGCGCGGTCAGGTTCGGGCGCCGGACCGTGAAGAAGCACACAGTCGGCACACGATCTACGCGCGTACGGTGGGCGGGTGAGAGAACATCCGATCATCGCTGTGACGCTGGCGTTTGTTGCGTCGGGGTGCGCGGGCAGTATTGCGCCGCCTCCCGAGGCGGCCCGTACATCGGGCGCCGAGTCGTTCGCGCTGTCGCCGTCGGTCGCACCGCTGGTCGTGGACCCGTCGCGGCTCAGGGTCACAACGGCCGGCTGGCGAACTGACTTCACTCGCGCGGGCGTCGATCTCGCCCAGTTTCGCGCGGGTGGGCCGCCCAAGGACGGCATCCCCTCGATCGACGGGCCCGTTTTCGAGTCGATCGCCGATTCGCGCAGGTGGCAGGACGACAAGTCGCCGGTCATCCTGCTAGAGGTCGGCGGTGAGGCCAAGGCATACCCGCTCGCGATCCTGATGTTCCACGAGATCGTCAACGACGCGATCGCCGGCGTGCCGGTCGTGGTCACCTTCTGCCCGTTGTGCAACACGGCGCTCGTCTTCGACAGGCGGCTCGACGGCACGACCTACGACTTCGGCACGACCGGCAACCTGCGCTTCAGCGACCTGGTGATGTACGACCGGCAGACCGAGAGCTGGTGGCAGCAGGCGACCGGCGAGGCGGTCGTCGGCGAGCTGACCGGCGCCAAGCTGCGCTTCCTGCCGGCGCAGATCGTAGGCCTGGCCGAGTTCGAGCGGACGCACCCGACCGGGCTCGTACTGAGCCGCGAAACCGGCTACGAACGCGACTACCTGCAGAACCCGTACGTCGGCTATGACACCATCGATCAGAACCCGTTCCTGTTCGACGGCGTCGTGGACGGCCGCCTGCCGCCGAAGGAGCGCGTGGTGACCGTCGGCGAAGGTGACGATGCGATCGGGTTCCCCTACTCGGAGCTGCGCAAGACGGGCGTGGCCGAGGCGGTCGTCGATGGCCGACCGATCGTGGTGCTCTGGCAGCCGGGCGCGTCGTCCGCGCTCGACGAGGCGTGGATCTATGCCAGCGAAGACGTGGGCGGCACGGGAGTCTTCGTGCCCGAGATCGACGGGCAGCGCCTGACGTTCGCCCGCGACGGCGGCGAGGACACCCCGATCCGTGACGAGGAGAACGGCAGCACGTGGTCCGTGACGGGTCTGGCGGTCGGCGGCCCGCTCGCCGGAAAGCGACTGGAGCCGGTCGTCCACGGCGACCACTTCTGGTTCGCGTGGGCGGCGTTCGTGCCAGAGACGACCATCTGGACGGCGCCATAGCGTGAGCCGTCACACAGCGGCCGGCGAGCGTCGGCGTGGAGAATCGCTCAGGTGAATCGGGCCGTCCGCCTCATCGTTGCGGTCTTCCTCGCGACGGCCTGCTCGGGCACATTGAACGGTCGGCCGAGCGCGACGAACGCACCCGGTGGCGCACGTACGGACGCCCATCCGTCTCGAACATCCGATTCGACTGTCGAGCCGATCAGCGCCGATCTGCCGCTGTGGCAGACGGCCGACATGCGCGACGTGCGCACTGGCGAGACATTCAGCGTCTCTGAGCTGAGCGGTCGCGTCGTGGTCATCGAGCCGATGGCCATCTGGTGCGTCAGCTGCCGCGCGCAGCAGGACGCGGCACGCGACGCGCTCTCCGTTCTCGACAGCGAGCAGCTCGTGTACCTCAGCCTGGACATCGACCCGAATGACACAGAGCCAGAGCTTGCCTCGTACGCCGAGGAGCGTGGTTACGAGTGGCGCTTCGTCCTCGCTTCGGTCGACGTCGCGCGGTCCCTGGCCGAATCGTTCGGCGACCAGGTCCTCTCACCGCCCTCAACGCCGAAGATCCTGATCGCGCCCGACGGTCAGGCATCGGTCAGCTTCGGCTTCAAGACCGCAGCCGAACTACACGCGGAGCTCGCCGCAATGCTCCCCTAGCAGCCGCCCGGTGGAAGCGCTCATCACGTCGTTCCTGCTCGGGATGGGCAGCGCCGCCAGTCCGTGCCTGCTCCCGCTCTACCCGGCGTTTCTGGCCTTCCTCGTTGGCGGTTCTGCGCAAGGCGGCACCGTCCGCCGCTCCGCGGCGCTGTACGGACTGCTCGTCGTGTTGGGAGTGGTGACCGCCCTGATCGTCGTAGGCGGCATCGTGACCGCGCTGTCGATCTCGCTCGGCAGCATTCTCGCGTACGTCGTGCCGCTGACGACGATCGTCCTCGTCGTCCTCGGCCTGCTCATGCTGGCCGGGCGAAACCCGTTCGCGGTCCTGCCCCAGATCCGCATGCCGGCCCTGCGCCATCCGCTGGCGCAGGCCTACGTCTATGGCCTGCTCTTCGGCCCGGTGGCACTTCCCTGTGCCGGCTCGTTCGTCGTCGCCCTGCTGGTCATCTCCTTCGGAGCAGTGGAGGCAGCTGGCCGAATGCTCACCTTCATCGCCTTCGGCATCGGCTTCGGCCTGCCCCTGATCGGCCTGTCGGTGCTCAGCGCCGCCAGGGCGCGGTCCATCGCGGCAATGCTCACGCGGCATCACACGCCACTGATGAGGGTGGCCGGTGCCTTCCTGATCGCGGCCGCCCTGGCCGAGCCCATTCGCCAGCTCGTCGAGCAGACTGCGCTTGCGCGGTAACGAAACCATGCGGATCCTCACCGCCCCGTTGACCGGGCCTCAGATACCTCGACTGTGATGCGCGTCACCGTTGCGCCGACTTGTCCGGCCGTACGCTGGCGGCTCCGCGACCTGCTGCCGGAGGAGCCATGTCAAGTGCCGTCCCGACCCGTCCATCGGTAGCCCGCCCCGAAGGAGAGATCCTCCACGAGGTCACCCGGTCGATTTGTCCGACGTGTCGTGAGGCGATCGATGCTCAGGTGCTATTGAGAGACGGCGAAGTCTTCCTCCGGAAGCGGTGTCCTGAGCACGGCTGGTTCGAAGGGCTCGTCTATGCCGACGCTCGGGCCTACGTCGAGCAGGCGAAGTTCAACAAGCCGGGACAGGCGCCGCTGCGCATCTCGACCGACGTAGAGCGCGGATGCCCCTTCGATTGTGGCCTCTGTCCCGAGCACCGGCAGCACACGTGCCTGGCGCTCGTGGAGGTGAACACCGCGTGCAACCTGGACTGCCCGGTGTGCTTTGCGAACGCCGGCGCGGGGTTCAACCTGACGCTCGCTGAGGTCGAGTCGATGCTCGACCGGTTCGTCGAGCTTGAGGGCCACCCCGAGGTCGTTCAGTTCTCCGGCGGTGAGCCGACCATCCATCCCGATCTCGTCGCGATGATCGACGCCGCCCAGCGGCGCGACATCCGGTTCACGATGGTCAACACCAACGGCCTCCGGATCGCAGAGGGCGGGCGCTGGTTCGAGGAGTTTGCGGCGCGGCGCCCGCTGATCTACCTGCAGTTCGACGGCCTGACCGACGAGACCTACCGGACGATCCGCGGAGAGCCGCTGCTGCAGAAGAAATTGCGAGCGCTCGACCGCCTCGCGGAGGCCGATCTGCACGTCATGCTCGTTGCGGCGATCGAACGCGACGTGAACGAGCACGAGGTCGGCCCGCTCATCGAGTTCGGGCTGCGGCATCCCGCCGTCCGAGGGGTGATGTTCCAGCCGGTGACCCACACCGGCCGCCATCCGGACCACGACCCGCTCCGGCGGATGACGATCCCGGACGTGATCCGCCGCATCGACGAGCATCCTGGTGGCGCGTTCCGCGCGTCGGACTTCGTGCCGATCCCCTGCTGCTTTCCGACCTGCTCATCGGTCACGTACGCCTATCTGGGCGACGAGGGCGAGGTGATCCCGCTGCCCCGGGTGCTGGACGTCGACCAGTATCTCGACTACATCACGAACCGCTCGCTCCCCGCGGTCAACAGCGAGATCCTCCACGCGCTCGAGGGCCTATGGTCGGCCGGTTCGGTGCCCGGAGAGCCGACGGCCGACCGATTCGCGTGCGCCGCGTGCGATCTCGACCTGCCGGCGCTGACCGACCTTGCCCGGCGGATCTTCATGGTGCAGCTGCGCGACTTCCTCGACCCGTGGACATTCGACGTCAAGAAGGCCATGAAGTGCTGCATCGGCGTGCTCCAGGACGACGGCCGGATGATCCCGTTCTGCACGTACAACACCGTTGGCTACCGCGAACAGACCCGGGCCCGCCTCGCGGCACGCCGGAACGGTCGGGCCATCCCGGTCCTCGCCGCCGCCGGGTCGCTCACCGGAGGGAGGCCTTGAGTTCGTCGCCGGCGGCGAACGAGGCATGCTGCGCCGTCCTGTACGGCGAACCGCTCATCGACCTGCTCGCGGGCGAATCGCTCCATCCCGGAGGCTACGCGGCCTCTCGTCGCCTGTTGGCGTTGGCGCGGCTGTCTATGGGTGATCGGATCCTCGACGCAGGATGCGGCCTCGGAGCGACGGCGCGGATCGCGGCCCTCGAATTCGGTCTCGTCGTCGACGCCTGCGACGTGAGCAGCGAGGTCATTCGCCGAGCGACCAAGCTCGCTCAAGACGCGGATGCCCGGATTCGGTTCACCGAAGCGTCGCTCCTCCGGCTGCCATACCCGGATGGGTCGTTCGCGGGTGTGCTTGCGGAATGCGTCCTGTCGACCACCTCCAAGACGCAGGCGCTCGCCGAAATCAGGCGGGTCATTGCGCCGGGCGGCAGGTTGCTCGTCAGCGATGTCGTGTCGAGCGGGGACATCGCGGCACCAGAGCCGCTCGGCAGCCTGCTGTGCCTGACCCGTGCATGGCGGCCGGGCGAACTGGAGGAAGAGGCCGCTTCGGCGGGCTTCATCATCGAGCAGACGTGGGATGAGTCGGCCGGCCTATCCGACCTCATCGTCCGGGTCGAGGCGCGCGGCGCGCTCGTGAGTACCATCCTTCGCGATGCGGGCGGACCGGAAGCGCTCTCGTCCTCCCTCCGTGCCCTACTCGGTGGCGCCGACGTTGGCAGCCTTCGCTCACTCCTCGACGAGGCTCAACGGGCGGTGCGCGATGAGCGGATCCGTTACACCGCATGGGTCGCACGTGCGGTTTGACGAGCAAGCACCGCTGCTCGCGCGGTCGGCTTGGCGGGCGGTCAGCCGTCCCGGGGAAACACGCGGCTGCGCGCCGCTCGGTTTTCCGCGCGCTGCCTGAGATCCTCGAAGTGCTGCCGCATCGTCCGGTGGATTGCCGGCCGGGCGACGAGGTAGGTCCGGACGGCGTCGAGTCGATCGCGGGGCTCATACGTGCCCGAGTAGGTCATCCGCGTACGCCCATCGGCCGAGGCCGTCAGCGATATCGATTCCCGCAGACCTTTCACGGGCCCATCCAGGTGCTCGTACTCGATGGCGTCCGGCGGCCGTAGCCTGACCAGCTCGCGGGTCCGGACCACGCGCGCAAGGCCACCGGGCAGCGCAACACGTGTCCAAAAGTCACAGACGAGTTCGTCGCCGTCACGTTCGAGCACAGCGGCTCGTTCGCCGTCCTGTTGCGGGCCCTGACCGACGGCCGACAGCATCTGGTAGACGAGCGGCGCAGGCGCCGAGACCGTGCACGAGATCGGGCCGATCTGGATTCGCTTCATCGGAGGTTCATCACCGCGCGTCATCGCTGGAACCATAGGTCCGCAACCGCAGGACCTCCGTGAGCGTGCTCACGAAATGGCCGTGGACCGTCGGCGTCGCCCCGCGCGCCGAAGCATCCGCGGCGACGGTGAAGCGCCAGCGGCGGAGCCGGCCGCGACGGACGAGCCGCGCGACGAACGCTTCCTCGGCCAAGACGAGCCATCCAACGAGCCGGCCGGTCCCCGACGGTCGATCGCGCAGGAGCCGCCGGGCTGCCACAACACGCTGGCGATTCCGCTGGCGGAACTCGGCGGACACGTCTTCGAGGCGCTCCACGCGGACGCCGCCGGCTTCGATGAACCGTGCGAATGCATCGCGCCCCAGGCGGCGATGGTCCAGGAACGTGACGAAGACGCGCCCGGGTGGCTCGATCGAGCGCGACAGTGAACAGATCACCTCGGGCGGTCGCGGGACGAACATCAAGGAGTCAAGGGCGTATGCCGCCGATGCGCGGACCGGCGGCGAGCTCAAGTCGGCGACCACGAAACGCACCGCTGGGTCTGCGCCCGCCGCTCTCGCTCGGCGTCGTGCCTCAGCGACCGCTGCAGGCGCTCCGTCGACGCCGACCACGCGACAACCGGTGCGGCGGTGTATCTCGATCGCCACGTCGCCCATCCCACAGCCGAGGTCCATCAGCACGTCGCTCGGGGAGGGTTGGATGGCATCGAGGAGCGCGTCGACGTCCCGCGACGTCGTGTAGCCGTGGACGGCCGGAGCACCGGCAGCCGCGGCGGCACGCAGCAGCTCGCGGCCGCCCGCCGACGCGAGCAGCCGATAACTGACGTCGAAGTAGGTGCTCACCAGCAGCGACGTACAGCGATCAGCGAGCGCCCTGACAAGGGATTGCAGGGTCATGGGCGGAGCAGTGAGGCACGCCTTCGCGCTGCTGCCTGGCAGCCGACGACCGTCAGGATGCCGCGCGACACCGTTCCGTCCGGTGTGGCGTAGGCCAGCACACAGCCGGCCGGACCCGGTCGTCGTACGGTCGCGGCATGGACACCCTTAAAAGATTCGCCGGCTCGTCGACCCCGTGCGCCCACGTCCCTGTGCGCGTACCGGAACCTCAGGCCGAGCAATGCCAAGAGTGTGGCAGTCGCTTCAATCTGCGCCTTTGCGCGACATGCGGCCACGTGGGCTGCTGCGAATCGCAGCGGGGACACGCGCGCGCCCATGCAATGGGTGAGCGGCACCCCGTCATCTACCAGATGCCTGCGCCGGACGGGTTCATCTGGTGTTACGAGGAACGCGCGTACGTCGGATAGGACCCGTCGCGGACGAAGAGGTTGATCGGCGGCAGCGTTCGCCGGTCCGCAGCATGGTACGACCGTTGGATGGCAGACGTCCCGGGAATTTCTACCATCCAGGCGATGCACCTCCGTCGCGCGCTCCTCTCCCGGCCGATATCGGTCGATTCGACGCGTTCGCTGGCAGCTGCGACGCTGGCCGAGGGCATCGCCTCGATGAGGACCGTGGACACCGCCCGCGGCTTCGCGCTGCTCAGCGCCGCACTGGCGATTATGGTCGGAATGGCTGCGGTCCTGCGCTTGCCAACGCCGGCGGTCCCGGGGGCAACCGCGGTCGTGGTCGCGCTCGCGATAGCACTCGGTGTCTCGTTCATGGTGCGCGGTCGTTGGTCGATCGTAGGTGCCGTCGCCGCGATCGGCCTGATCACCGCTCTGTCGGCGTGGTCATTCGAGTTCGCGCCAACCGTGGTCTGGCTGTATGCCTTCGTCGTACCGGCAGTCGGCCTCGTCCATGGCCCATGGCTGGGCGCGCTCGTGGGTGCACTCTCCGCTCCTGCGCTGCACTGGATCGAGACAGGCGTGGCGGTCGAGCTGTTCGATCCTCAGACGCCGTTCGGCATCCTCATCCTGGTCGCGTTGGGCGCGACTCCTGGTTACCTGCTGACGCTTGCGCGCCACCGCGGCGAGGCGCTCGACGAACAGCTCGTCCGGGCGGAGACGCTGGTCAGCGAGACCGAGCGAGCGCGGCAGGCCGAGGCGGCTGCACGACACCAGGCGATCTTCATGCTCGCCCGCGCAGCGGAGGCGCGTGACGGCACGACCGGGATCCACATCGAGCACGTGCGCGACCTCGCCGCGGAACTCGCCCGCGCCGCGGGTCTCGATGACTCTCAGGTACGGGAGATCTCATGGTCGGCGATGCTCCACGACGTGGGCAAGCTTCGCGTGCCCGATCGTGTCCTACTGAAGCCTGGCCGTCTCGAAGAGGATGAGTGGGCGCTCATCCGCCAGCATCCGACGTGGGGCGAAGAGTTGCTGCGCGCTGATGAGGGCTTCGCCCTGGCGCGTCAGATCGCGCGCTGGCACCACGAAAACTGGGACGGCAGCGGGTATCCCGATGGCCTTCGCCAGGAAGCCATACCGCTGCCGGCGCGGATCGTCCGCGTGGTCGATGTTTTCGACGCCCTGCGGAGCGAACGGCCGTACAAGCCGGCCTGGCCGATGGACCGAGTAATGGACGAGCTGACGGCGATGCGAGGCCGCGGCCTCGACCCCGACCTGGTCGACCTGTTCATGCTCAAGCATCAGCGACCGCCGGCGGCATGGTCGTCGTTCGCTCCTAGCCCGCCGGCGCTTCCACGCACCGGGGACAGCCGCGCGCGATCCGGCGCAGGCGCCACCCGAACGTGACCGCCAGAAGCGCGACGGAAACCAGGCCGATCGCGGGCTGAAGCGGAGCGAAGACGTTGAGCGCACCACTCGTGCCGATCGCCAGCAGGACGATCTTGTTGCACACCGGGCAGGCGATGGCGAGGAAGGCGACGACGCCGCCGACACCGAGCTGAGCGCTCCCACGGTCGCCGTGACCGGTCGAATGCGGGCGGACGACATACGTCGCGAGCGTCAACCCGATCAGCACCGCGCTGACAAGCCAGACGGCCACGTCGGACGGCCGCGTCGCGACCGTCCTGACGAAGACGGGGTTGGGCACGATCCCGCTTGGCAATCCCAGGACGAGCAGAGTGGCCAGCGTCGCTGCCAGCGCGGACAGCCAGAACCGCGGCGAGACGGTCAGTTCACGCAGGTTCACGAATTTGGGCCCCTTTCGAGGTTCCTGGCGGCCGACACGAACAGGCTGCCGAGCACCCGAGCTGTCGTGGGAAAGGCGTGGATCGTGTCCGCCAGGACCTCGATCGGCACCTTCGTCTTGACCGCCAACACCGCCTCATGGATCGCCTCGGAGGCGCCCGGCCCCGCGATGAATGCCCCGAGCAGCCGCCGCTCGCGACGGTCCACCACGATCGTTGCGTGCCCGAACGATTCGGCGACGTAGCCCTTCGCGCTGTTCTCCACGTCGGCCGTCTCCTCGAACGCGTCGTGGCCGGCTTCGCGCGCCTGCTCCAGGAGCAGCCCTACCCCGGCCGTTTCAGGGTCCGTGTACGTCGCGCGCGGGATCGCCGAGTAGTCCGGCCGCACGTCCTCTCCGAGAGCGATGCGCACCGCCATCTCGCCCTGGTAGTGCGCCAGATGGGTATGCATCTCCGGCCCTGCTGGATCGCCGATGACATACGTGTCCTGGGCGATGCGCAGGTTTTCGTCCGGTTCGACTCGGCCGTCGCGCAGAGCCACGCCGATCGACTCGAGGCCAATCCCGTCGATCGGCGCCGTCCGGCCGATCGCGAAGAGCACCTCGTGGCCGGCGACAGTCGAGCCGTCGGACAGCACGGCGCGGTGCGGCTCGTCGCTGCCCTGTGCCGGCTCCAGGCGCTCGGCGCGCACGCCGAGATGGAGCTCGACCCCGTCCTGGCCCAGAGCGCGGGCAAGAGCAGCCGAGCTGTTCGGATGGTCACGGTGGTTCAGCCGCTCCTCGGGATGAACGAGCGTGACCGGCACGCCGTAGCGAGCGAAGACCTGCGACATCTCGACGCCGGTCGGCCCACCGCCGAGCACGAGCAGCGACCGCGGCAGCGTGCGCGTCGCCGTTGCTTCGCGGTTCGTCCACGGCCGGATGCCGTCGACGCCGGGCAGATCTTCGGGCAACGTCGAGTGCGTGCCGACGGCGACGATGATGTTCCGGCCGTGCAGCTCCCGTCCATCGGCGTCATCGCCGGCTGTCACCCGAACGGCGCCCGGTCCCATGATCCGCCCCGTTCCGCGGACGACCACGGCGCCCGCTTTAGCGAGCGATGTGACGTGGCTCGAATCGTCCGGCCAGTCGCGGTTCTCGCGGTTGATCATCCAGTCCCGGAAGCCGGACGCGCGGCCCCACGGATAGTCGCCGCCCACGGCATGGATGCCGGCCGCGTGCAGGAGCGCCTTGGAGGGCATGCACGCCCAGAACGGGCACGATCCGCCGACGAGTTCGCGCTCGACGACTGCAACCGACGCGCCGAGCCGCCGCGCCTCGTGCCCGGCTGCCTCGCCGGCGGCACCGGCGCCGATGACAATGAAGTCGAACGTGGATTTCACGGCGTTGGCGGTCGTCATGAACCGATTCCACAGGCATGATGCTGTGGGCTGGGCCACAGCGTCATGCAGTCACCGACGATGATCGTTGCGACATGCTGAGTACCTCCACGCGTTTGGACGTTGCCGGCATCCCCGCCGCGACAGTAGCCGAGATGATCGAGATCGACCGGCTGGCCGTCGAGTCGTTCGGTATCTCGCTGCCGCAGATGATGGAACTCGCTGGGCTGGCGCTGGCGCGCACCGCGGCAGACATCCGCGAGACGCTGGAGGATGCGCAGCTGACGGTTCTGGTCGGGCCCGGCAACAACGGCGGCGGCGGGCTCGTCGCGGCGCGGCACATCGCCAACCGCGGCGCGCGCGTACGGGTCATCCTGGCCCGACCCGTAGCGCAACTCACCGCCATCGCGCGCGAACGCGTCGCGACCCTGGTCGAGATGCGGATCCCAGTGTGCGTGTCGCCGTGGGATCTCGCCGACGGTGAGCTCGACACCGAGCTGCGCGGCAGCGACCTGATCATCGACGCGCTGCTCGGTTACTCGGCCCGCGGCCCGGCACGGGGCGAGATCGCGCAGTTGATTCCACGCGTAATCGCGAGCGGGACACCCGTGCTCAGTCTCGATCTTCCATCGGGCATCGATCCGGACGGCGGCGACGACGGCCGCAACGATGACGGCGTGATGATCGATGCCGCGGCGACGATGGCGGTCGCGCTGCCCAAGCGGGGCATCGCCGCCGCGGACGGCCGCCGTCGAGCGGGGACCATCTATCTCGCCGACATCGGGCTACCGGCCGAGCTGTACCGCCGTGCCGGACTCCAGTTCGCCGATCCGTTCGCTGACGGGCTGGTAGTCCGGCTCGCGTGACCGCGGACAAGTCTGCGTGGTGAGGACGGCGGCAGACACATCGCTGTTGGAAAAAATCGGTCTACTACGCGAGCTCGACCTCTTCCGCGGGCTGTCCGACTCCGATATCGAGGCGATCGGCCACGCGACGACGATGACTGTTTGCACACCCGGCCAGGTGCTGCTGTCGCCGGACGACCCTGTCGACCGGATACACATCGTCAAGAAGGGCAAGGTGCGGGTCTACCGGCTGACACCGGACGGCAAGCAACTGACGATCGACATCTACGACCGCGGCACGATCCTGGGCGACATGAGGATGCTCGGCCAGGGCCGAATACCTGAGGCATACGCCGAAGCGGTCGAGCAAGGCGTGATCTGCACCATCACCCCGGACGAGCTGCGGCGGCTGATCGAGCTCCACCCCCAGATCGCGATCAACGTCATCCGCCACCTTTCCACCCGCTTGCAGGAGGCGGAGCGGGAGCTCGAGGCGATGGCCTACCAACGCGTCGGGCAGCGGCTCGCCCGGCGACTGATCGACCTTGCGCAGCGCTTCGGCGCCACTTCCGTGCGTGGCACTCTGATCGAGGCTCGGCTGACCCAGCAGGAGCTGGCCGACCTGATTGGCACCACGCGTGAGACGCTTGCGCACACCATCGCCGACTTCCGCCGCCGGGGTTTGATAACGACCGACCACCAGCGGGTGGTGATCCGCGACGCTGAGCGCCTGCTCGAGGTCGCCGAGGGCGAGGACGGCTGAACCCGCGCGTCATTCCTGGATACGGCAGGCATCACCGTGGTCTCGCCCGCCGCCGCACCGGCGTGATCTGGCCCACAGACCGCGCCGCCGGTCGCACGTAGCGTGATCGCGCTACGACAGGAGGTGAGGCGGCGTGTTGCACTCGGAGAGAACGATCGGGAGCCGGGCAGACGTCGGCGCTTGGGTCCGTTACGGCCTGCTCGGCGGGATCGTCGCCGGAATGGTCTTCGCGATGTTCGAGATGGTCATGGCGGTCGTGCTCGATGGGACCGACGCCTTCTTCATGCCCATGCGCATGATCGGCGGGATCGTCCTCGGACCCGGCGCTATGGACCCGACCACAGCGCTGTTGACGGCAGGCGGCCTGGGCTTTGCGCTGCACATGGTTCTGTCGATGATGTACGGCGTCGCCGTCGCGGCGCTGCTGAGCCTCGTGCCGCCGCTGTCGGCGACGCGCGGCGCGATCCTCGCAACCACCACCGCGTCCGGCATCGGGCTGTGGATCGTCAATTTCTACGTCGTCGCGCCGTTGTTCGGATGGGTGTGGTTCCCCAACAACACCAACCCGGTCGTGCAGTTCGTTGCTCATGCATTCCTGTTCGGCACGGTGCTCGGGCTTGTCCTCGACCGAACGCTGTTCCGACGGCACGATCTTGCGGCAGGCTGAGATGGAGCGGATCGCGATCGATTTCGGCGTCTGGGCGGAGCTCTAACCGCGGGGTTACCCGAACCTAGCTGCGCGCTTCGAGTCGCTCACGCTCGCCGGCCGGCACGTCCTGCTCCGCGAAAACGTCGCGCAGGCTTCGCCCGTACGGGAATAACGCGTCGCGCTCGCCAGCGTCCCATTTCTCGCGCAGGCCGGGCGCGCTCAGATCCCAATCGGGAAGGATCCGACGCGTGATCTCGCGCAGATCCTGGCGTAACCCCTCGGTCGACGGTCGCCCCCAGTACGCAGTAGCCGTGTAGATCTTGACGATCTCGAGCCCTGGCGCGAGCACAATCGTGTGCGGGATCAGCACTAAGGCGACCGTGACGAGAGCGACGCTAGCGCGAGCGCCAGTGTTCGCAGGCGTGGCGGAACAGACTGGCGTGGCTGGGCGACCGCGGCTGGTTGGTCGGCCGACCCTCCAACTGCGCTACTGGTCAACGTCTAACCCCTCGAAGTCCGCGCGCTGCCGGCACAGTATGCTCGCCACGTGGACCGCTGGCAGACCATCATCGAACCCTTCCGGATCCATTCGGTCGAACCCATCCGGATGACGAGCGTCGCCGAGCGCGAGGCTGCGCTCAAGACGGCGGGCTACAACCTCTTCAACGTCCATGCGGACGACGTGATCATCGACCTGCTGACCGA
>JBBDRY010000064.1:0-6977 GCA_040905225.1 Chloroflexota bacterium
CCAGCCGGCGCGAACGGCGTACACACCGTCCAAAGGGAGAGCAACGGGCACGTCGAAGGCCAGGTTGGCGGTGGGGTATCCAAGAGTGCGGCCGCGCCTGTCTCCTTCAACGACGGTCCCGGTGACCGTGTAGGGCCGACCGAGGAGCCGGCGCGCATCCGACAGGCGACCATCCGCCAGCAGCTCGCGCAGCCTGGTGCTGGACAGGGTTCCGCCATCGCTTTCGAGCCTGTTGACCTCGACGACGCGGAACTTCATCTGCGCTCCCAGGCGTTTGACCGTGGCCAGGATGCCCGTGCGGTCGCGTCCAAAGGCCGATTCGCCGGTCATGACCAGGGCGACAAGCTCTCTGCCTGTGCACAGGCGGCCGAGAAATTCGTCGGGTGGCTGATCGGCGAACACCTGGTCAAAGCGTTGAACCACGGTCGTTTCGACACCCAGGGTGGCGAGCCGGGCGAGCTTCTCCTCGACCGAGCAGAGAAGCGGAGGCGCACTGCCACGCAGGACCTGGGCGGGGTGAGGATCGAACGTCAGCACGACTGGGGAGGCCTTGAACTGCCGCGCGCTGCGCACGAGGGCCTTGAGCGCGCGCTGGTGGCCGCGATGGACGCCGTCGAACATGCCGATCGTCAGCGCGAAACGCAAACCGGCGGGCAGCTCGTCGATACCGCCCAGCACCCTCATGCCGGCGACCTTATCCCGCAGCGGAGATGAACACCTTCTCGGGTTTGATGACCCCGCCGTCGGCACGCGCGATGGCCACCAGCCTGCCCGACTCGTCGACCACTCGCACAAGTCCCTCCGCGCCTGTCTCGCGACCACGGCGCAGCTGTTGGCCACGGGCGAGGCTGGTCAACTCCTGGCCGTCGACGGTCAGCACGGGGTAGCTCTCGAGACCGGTGTCCATGGGCAGCAAGAGCTCCGCGGCGCGACCGTCAGCCAGCGCCGAACGCACTTCCTCGAGCGGCCGTGCCTGCTCCAATGTGAAAGGCCCACTGGCGGTGCGCGTCAGCGCAGCGAGGTAGGCACCGCTACCGAGGTGCTCGCCGAGGTCGCGCGCGAGCGCCCGAATGTACGTGCCGGCCGAGCAGCGCACCTCGAGCGTGGCCACCGGACGTTGCGCGTCCTGGTCGTCCCAATCGGTCATGTCGAGCCTATGGATCGTGACGCGCCGCGCTCGGAGCTCGGGCTTCTCCCCGTGGCGGGCCAGCTCGTACGCCTTGCGCCCATAGATGCGCACGGCCGAATAGTCGGGCGGAATCTGCTCTATGACTCCTCGGAAGCTCACCAATGCCAATTCGACCATCTCTCGGGTGGGCGCCTTCGCGTTGCTGGGCGTGAGCTCGCCGTCGAGATCGTCTGTCGTTGATCGGGCCCCGAACGAGACAAGCGCGCGGTATTCCTTGTCGTCGCCCAGGTGGTACTCGGCCAGGCGGGTGGCATGGCCCACGAAAACGGGCAGGACGCCCGCGGCGAATGGATCGAGCGTGCCACCGTGGCCCACACGACGAACGCCCGTCAGCCGGCGGACGAGCGCGACTATGTCGTGAGAAGTTGGTCCGGGTGCCTTGGCAACGACCAGAATGCCGTTTACCGACGGCCTTTCGACGGGCTCGCGGGAGGTTGGTTCAGTCGCCATCCGCGTCGATCATGCGCCGCGCAGCGTCGAGCACGGCGTTGGTTGCCTGGTCGATCGGCAGGTCGATCGTCGCGCCAGCGGCGCGCGCGTGGCCGCCGCCGCCGAACGCACCGGTCAGCACGGTCGCGTCGAGCCCGCCGTCACGGGTTCGAACGCTGATCTTGGTCTTGTCGCCGTTCTGGCGGAACATGATCACGAGGGCACCCTCGGCGGACTGGCTGAGCAGATCGCTCAGCCCTTCGGCATCCTGAGCACTGGTGCCCGTGGCGGCGTAGTCGGGCTCATAGAGCGTGGCCCAGACGAGGCGGCCATCGAGATCCTGCTCCAGGCGCCCGAGGACGAGGCCGAACAGTTTCAGCTGGCGATTGGGTTTGGTCCGATATAGCAGCCGCGCGGTCTGCGCCAGCGGTGCGCCAACAGCCACGAGCTCGGCGGCGACGCGAAGGGTGCGCGGCGTCACGTTCGGATGCTGAAAGTTCGCCGTGTCGATCACTACACCAGCGATCAGGGCGGCCGCGATGGCGCCCTTGGCCTCGTTCAGGGCCACGCCGAGCGCGGGCATGAGCAGCGTATCCATCTCACACGTCGCTGCGGCGGTGGCGTCGATCCAGTCGACCGCGCCGAACCCTGTGTTCGAGATGTGGTGATCGATGTTGACGATGGGCACGCGGCCGAATAGCTCTGCGTTTCGGCCGAGAACCGGTCCCACCCGCTCGAGATCGCCGCAGTCGCCCACCACGATCAGGTCGTACTTGATACTCGGATCGGGGTCCTGGCGGAACCGGTCGATCTGGGGCATGAAGTCGTACATCGCCGGAACGGGATCCGAACACACGGGCGTGGCCCGACCGCCGAGGTGCTCAACGGCCAATGCGACCGACAGGGCCGACCCGAGTGCGTCCGCCTCCGGGTTCTCGTGGCACACGGTCAGGACGTTGCGCGCGTCGCGGATTCTCGTCACTACCTCGACCGGTACCGCTGAGATGTCCGATGCCGTTAGCGACGACAGCTGCCGCGGCGCGATCGCGGTGCTCATCTGCGCCCGCGCTTTCGCCGTGGGGCCCTGGGCGGCACCGGCTGGATGGCCGAAATGCCGGTTGGCGTCGGTAGCGTCTCCGGCAGCTCGGGGACGTCTCCCGCGCGGCCCTGCTCGAGCTCGTCGAGGATCTGGAGCAGGCGCGTGCCGCGCGCCGCGGTCTCGTCTTCCTTGACGTGCAAATCGGGAATGCGCCTCAACCGCAGCTTTCCCAACCGCTGACGCACGAACGGCATCGCGTGTGCCAGTGCCCTCATCGTCAGGCGCTTCTCCTCGGCCGCGCCGATAACCGACACCCACACGTTGGCATGGCTGAGGTCCGGGGTCACCTGGACGTCAGTGACGGTCACGAAGCCAATGCGCGGGTCATCCACCTCGCGCCGGAGGACAGCACTGATCTCTTCGCGCAGCAGCTCGTCCAACCGCGCCGTGCGCTCGCTCATCCTTGCTTGACCTGGCTCAGGCTGTCGCGATGCGCGAGACCATCTGCTTGGTGAAGCACTCGATGATGTCGCCTTCCTGCGCTTCGTTGAAGTCGGCGAGGCCGATGCCGCACTCGTAGCCCGTATCGACCTCGCGCACGTCGTCGCGGAAGCGACGGAGAGACTCGATCCGATCCGTGGCAATGAGCGCGCCACCGCGGTACACGCGCGCTCCGCCCTTGACGATGCGGCCATCCGTCACGTAGCAGCCGGCGATGACCGTGCGGCCACTCTTGAAGACCTGGCGAACCTCGGCGCGACCCTCCACCACCTCGACCTCTTCAGGCTCGAGGAGGCCGTTCAGCGCGGCGCTCATCTCGTCAGTGAGCTTGTAGATGATGTCGTACAACCGGACGTCGACGCCCCCGGACTCGGCCGTCCGCCGCGCCTGTGGGTCGAGCTTGGTGTTGAAGCCGATGACCACCGCGTTGGACGCGGAGGCCAGGTTGATGTCGTTGTCGCTGATGTCGCCCGTGCCCTCGTGCAGGATGTTGACGCGCACCTCTTCGGTCTGCACCTGCTCGAGCGCTTGCCGGATAGCACCCAGGGAGCCCTGCACATCAGCCTTGACGATGATGCGCAGCTCCTTGGTCTGGCCTGCCTGGATCTGGCGGTAGAGGTCCTCCAGCGTGGCTCGGCCGGTCTGCTCCTGCGTCGCGCCTGCGCGGCGCTCGTCGATCATGGTCCGGGCCGTCTTCTCGTCGCCCACCACGCGCAGGATGTCGCCCGCGGCAGGTACCTCGGCCAATCCGAGAACGACCGCCGGCATTGACGGACCGGCCTTGGTGATGCGCTCACCGTGGCTGTCCTGGAGGGCCCTGACGCGGCCGTAGGTGTCGCCCACGATCACGATGTCGCTGACTTTGAGCGTGCCCGTCTGCACCAGCACAGTGGCGATCGGACCCCGGCTCTTGTCCATCTCCGCTTCGACGACAGTGCCGATGGCCGGACGTTTGGGGTTGGCTTTCAGCTCCTGAACGTCGGCAACGATCTGGATCGTGTCGAGCAGGTCGTCGATGCCGGTGCCGTCGCGCGCGCTGACCATGACGAGCGGTACGTCGCCGCCGTACTCCTCGATGACGACGCCGTGCTCGGACAGCTCCGTCTTGACACGGTCCGGGTTGGCGTCGGCCTTGTCGATCTTGTTGAGCGCCACCACGATCGGGACCTTCGCGGCCCGCGCGTGGTCGATCGCTTCGAGCGTCTGGGGCATCACGCCGTCATCGGCAGCAACCACCAAAACGGCGATGTCGGTGACCTTCGCGCCGCGCGCGCGCATCGCGGTGAACGCTTCGTGGCCGGGCGTGTCGAGGAACACGACGCGATTGCCGTCCTTGATGATCTCGCTCGCGCCGATGTGTTGGGTAATGCCGCCGCGCTCGCCGGCTGCGATTTTGGTCGTTCGCATCGCGTCGAGCAGGCTGGTCTTGCCATGGTCCACGTGGCCCATAACGGTCACGATCGGCGCACGCGGCATCATGAGGCTCGGATCGTCGTCCTCGAAGAGGACCTCCTTGGCCGCCTGCGGCGTGGGCGCCTCGCCGTTGCCCTCGACCTTCTCGGGTGCGCGCGCCTCCGCAACCTCGAAACCGAGCTCGCCCGTGACCAGGCTCGCCGTGTCTCGGTCAAGTGGCTGGTTGATGTTCGCGAAGATGCCGCTCTTGATCAGCTCGCGGATGACGTCCGCCGGGTTAACGCCGAGCAGCTCGGCGAGGTCCTTGACGGTGATCGAGTTGGGGATGTCGATCTGGCCGCGTTGTCCCGGCTCGAGCGTTTGAACGGCGGTTTCGACCGTTGCCTCACTCGCGGGCCGCCGCTGCGGCTTGCGCGGACCACGGGTGTTGCGGGTACCGCTTCGACTACGAGCCATTTGTCTCTCCCCCAACGTTCGCCTCGGCGGGCACGTTGCCCCGCTCGAGGTGACTGCGCAACTCGGGCGGCAGCGGAGCCGACAGAGCGCGTTCAATCGCCTTCTTCTTCAAAGCCACGGTCCAGCACGAACCGTCGGCACATAGATAAGCGCCGCGGCCGTTGGCCTTGCCGGTCGCGTCCAGGCCGACCGTGCCGTCGGGAGCGCGAACCACGCGCACGAACTCGCGCTTCTGGCGCTCCGTGCGGCAGGCGACACACGTCCGTACCGGAAAGTGCCGAGCCGGCAGTGCTTGGGGATTGCCGGTCGCCGCGGGCATCACGATTTGCCCTTTGCGGTGGCGGCAACCGCGGAAGTCTTGCGCGCGCGTGGTGCGGCCGCCGGCTTCACTTCTTTGGCCTTCTTCGCGGCGGGAGCGGCTGCTTTCTTCGCGGCGGGAGCGGCTGCCTTCTTGGCCACAGTCGTCGCCGCCTTCTTGACCACAGTCTTGGCGGCTGCCTTCTTGGCGGGCGGCGCGGCCTTTTCCTGGCGTTCCGGAGCAGCCTTCACAGTCGTTTTCGGCGCACGCTTCAGCTTCGCTCCGTCAGTTGCGACAGCTTCTGGCTGCGCGGTGGCCGGCTCGGTATCGGCCAGAGCAGGCTTGGCGCGCGTTCGCTTTGGCTTCGCTGCTGGTTCTACCGCGCTGGCCGCCTTTTCGGCCGGGGCAACCGCTGACGCCTCGTCGATCTGGGCGGGCACTGACTCTGGCGCGGGCGTCGGCGGACGTGCCTGTGCCTGATCGCTGCGGATATCTATTCGCCAGCCGGTTAGCTTGGCCGCCAGTCGGGCGTTCTGTCCCTCGCGGCCGATCGCCAGGGAGAGCATGCGCTCGGGCACCGTGACGTTCGCGATCCGGTTCTCCTCGTCGATGGTGACGCTCACCACCTGGGCGGGGCTGAGCGCGTTGGCCACGAAGACGGCCGGATCCTCGTTCCACGGGATGATGTCGATCTTCTCGCCGCCCAGCTCCGCCACAACCGCCTGCACGCGGCCGCCGCGCTGGCCCACTGTCGCGCCGACGGGATCGAGCCCATCCTGGCGGCTGGCGACGCCCACCTTGGAACGGCTGCCCGCTTCGCGCGCAATGGCCTTGATCTCGACCGTGCCGGCGTGAATCTCTGGGACCTCGAGCTCGAATAGCCGGCGCAGAAAGTTCTTGTGCGTTCGGCTGACGTAGATCAGCGGACCCCTTGTGGTGCGCCGGACCTCGAGCACATACGCCTTGACGTGCTGGCCGATGCGGTAGTGCTCAGTCGCGCTCTGGTCCGTGGTCGGCAGGATTGCCTCGGCGCGCCCGACGTCGAGGATGACGCCGCGCGGCTCGACCCGGCTGACGGTGCCGGTGATGATCTCCGACTCGCGCTGCGCGTATTGGCCGAAGACCTGCTCGCGCTCGACCTCGCGCAGCCGCTGGCGCACGAGTTGCGTGGCCATCTGTGCATGGATCCGGCCGAAGCTGTTGGCGTCCAGTTCGCCGATGCGGACGAGGTCGCCCACCTTGGCTCCCGGGTTGTGGTTCTTCGCGTCGTCGACCGTGAACTCCATCATGGGGTCTTCGACCTCGTCGACGACGACCATCGCGCGATAGGCGTTGAACTTGCCGCTGTCCTGGTCTACGTCGACGTAAACGTTCTCATTGCCCGGGCTCGTGCGCCGATAGGCCGACTGGATCGCGTCTGCGAGCGTGGCGACGAGCTGCTCGCGGGGGATGTTCTTCTCAGCATTCAGCTGAAGGAGCGCGCCGATGAAATCGCGGTTCATGTGCGGCCTCCTTTCGGCTGTGCTATCGGTCCCCCGCTAGGCTCCGAGTCTCCCTGTGCTCACCCTTTGCTCACAAATAAACGTGGGGGTCACCCACGTCCAGCGGCGGCCAGAAAACTGACCCAAAGTATACACGGCGAGCGTGAATCG
>JBBDRY010000065.1:0-1512 GCA_040905225.1 Chloroflexota bacterium
CCGACCGAACCGGGACTGTCCGGCACAGCCTCAAAAGAAACGTCTGCGAAGCCGGACTCCACGAACCAGCGCCTGATCGCAGGAGTGAGGTCGGGCTCGCCGCGGTGACGGGTCCAGATCGCGCTGCCGCCGGGCGCACACATCGATGGCAGCGCGCGCACCGTGCGCTCAATGTCCGAGTTGCTGATGTTGCCGAACACCCCACAGGCCAGCACGAGGTCGGCTGGGATGGTGCCCGCGTAAGCGTGAGCGTCGCCCGTATCCCCGGTGACGACCTCGAGCTCGGTCAGGCCAAGCTCAACGCATCGACGACGGGCGGCGTGCGCAAGGTCTGGGTCGAGCTCCACCAGGCGCCCGACCAAGTCACGCCGAGTCACAGCCTCGAGCGCCCCGAGCAGGTCCCGCGCCTCGCCGGCGCACATGCTGACAACTCGAACAGGCGAACGGTCGCATGCGCGCAGGAACGCGCGGATGTGGCCCTGGACGATCTCGAGCCGCCGTCGGAGGGGAGTGTCGGTGTCATAGTCGGCGTGCCAGGCGACCCAGTCCATCGGGCCGCCACCTTCCTCCGAGCGGGAGGTCACCCGCCCTTGCCGGTCCCGAATTGGCGATCGCCGGCGTCGCCCAGCCCGGGCATGATGTAGCCCTTCTCGTTCAACTGGCGGTCCAGGGCGGCGCAATAGATGTGCACGTCGGGATGGGCGTCGGTGACGGTTCGGACGCCTTCGGGTGCGGCGATCAGGTTGACCAGCTTGATCCGCACCGGCGTCACGGCTCCCCATTTCTTGAGCACCTCGATCGCGGCCGTGGCCGAACCGCCGGTCGCGAGCATCGGATCGAGGATCAGGCACAGGTCGACCGTGGCCGAGTCGGGCAGCTTGTTGTAGTACTCGACCGGCATCAAAGTGCGCTCGTCGCGGAAGAGCCCGAGATGCCAGACCTCGGCAGTGGGCATCAGCTCGAGCATGGCGTCGACCATGCCCAGGCCGGCGCGCAGGATGGGCACGAGGCCGATCCGGTCGGCCAGCCGGGCACCCTCCGTCTCCTCGAGCGGAGTCTGGACAGAGAGCGCCTCGACGTGAGCGTCGAGCAGGGCCTCGTAACCGAGCAGCCAGCTGATTTCGCGCACGAGCTCACGGAACAGCTTGGGCGGCGTGTCTTCTTTGCGCAGCAGGGCCAGCTTGTGCAGCACAGCCGGGTGCGACGACACGTGCAGGCTGGGGAACTCGTCCATCGGGCCGAATTGTAGAAGCGCCCGACGGCGCTACCATCGCGGAGCATGTCCCAGACGCAGATTCGGCCGACCGGCCGGCCGTCAACCAGGCCGTCATCTCGGCCCGCGCTTCCCCGCGCTCGATGGCCGCGCGGCGCAGCGGCGCCCGTCCTGGTGGAGGTGCAACGCGGCGTCCTTGTGGAGAGTCGTCATCGGGGTCACGTCGTCCAGGTCGACGCGCGCGGCCAGGTTGAGAAGGGCTTCGGCGACCCGGACTACGTCACGTCGCTCCGTTCGGC
>JBBDRY010000065.1:1612-38240 GCA_040905225.1 Chloroflexota bacterium
GCCAGGTTGAGAAGGGCTTCGGCGACCCGGACTACGTCACGTCGCTCCGTTCGGCGGTAAAGCCGTTCGCGCTTGCCGCGCTGATCGAATCGGGCGCCGACGAGGCGTTCCACCTGACCGGGCCCGAGCTCTCGATCATGACCGCCTCGCACCATGGCGAGGACGCCCACGTCCGAACGCTCCAGGCAGTGCTGCGGCGCGCCGGTCTGAGCCAATCCCTGCTTGCCTGCGGCACGGACCTCGCGCCGCTCGACAAGCTCACCGCCGCCCGACTGGCACGTGATGGCGAAGCCCCCAGCCCGATCCGCCACATGTGCTCAGGCTTCCATGTGGGCAGCCTCCTGCTGGCCCGACACGCGGGCTGGACACTGGCCGATTACTACAGACCCGAGCACCCCACCCAGCAGGCGGTCCGCGGCGTGGTCGGCCGGATCTTCGGCGTCAAGCCGACCGAGCTGATCTCGGCAGTGGACAACTGCGGCGTCCAGACCTACGCCTTCCCGCTGACCACGATCGCCCGCGCCTTCGCTCTCCTCGCCGACCCGCAGGGGACGGCCGACACCGCGCGGAAGCCGTTGATCCCCACCCTGACTCGCATCCGCGACGCGATGATCGGCGCACCGGAGATGGTCGGTGGGACGCAGGACTCGACCGACACAACGTTGATGCGCGCCCGACCGGGCTTGATCGTTTGCAAAGGTGGAGCAGAGGGGCTGCGCGGGATCGGTCTCCTGCCCGGCGCACGCGGCGCGGATTCTCCGGCGGCAGGGGTGGCGCTCAAGATCGAGGACGGCGATCCCGACGGTCGTGCCAACAAGTCTGTCAGCGTCGATGCACTGGCCCAACTGAGCGTGCTCGACAGCGCCGCGCTCGAACGGCTGAACGAGGTTCACCATCCGCCGTCGCGCGACCCGCGCGGCATCGAGATCGCCACGAGCCAGCCAGTGTTCCAGCTGGCCCCGTTGTCCGAGCTGGGCTGAACCGGCAAGTCGGGCTTTGGAGATGGCACAGACATTCGATCCATATCGGGCGCTCGGCGTGCGTCGCGACGCGACCGATGCAGACGTCAAGGCGGCCCACCGCCGATTGGCCAAGGCTTTCCATCCCGACACGGAAGGGGGCGACCGCGACCGATTCCTGCGCGTCCAGGAGGCCTACAAGGTCCTGTCCGATCCACTGCTTCGGCGCGAATGGGATGCCAGCCACGCGCCCGGACCCATGCGCGCCGATCGGACATCGCCAACGGCACCGGCACCGCGCCAGCGTGCGCCGCGCCGTCCCGCGCGACCACAGAAACAGGAGGCAGAAAAGCCGGCGCCTGAAACGGAGCCAGCCAATCGTCGGCCGCGCAGCGCGCGTGCCTACACCTGGTCGGCAGCTGAGGTCCCGTGGTGGGAGGAAGGGAGCGAAAACCGCCGCCAGTCCGGTCGCAAACGGGCCGCGCGACCGGCGCCGCGTCCGGAGCCGACGCCGCCACCGCCGCTTGAACCCGCGCCGGATGGGCCGAGCGCCTTCGATGTCTACAACCGGTCGAGCGGGGCGGCGTGGTCCATGGCCGCGCGTGCCTACTTCCGGCGCGGTGACCAGGAGCTACCGCGGCGCGGCACCTTCCAGTACGAGGGCGCGCAGGTCCTCACCGGCGCCCGTGCTCGGATGCATGCCGAGACCGAGGCTCGACGCCGCGCGGCCCAGCAGCCGCGCCGCGACCAGGCCACTGCCGCAACCGCAGCCGGTGGTCCGGGCGCGTTCACGTACGCGACCGCGGGTGTCTCGCGCGACGCGCAGCGCATCCACCAGGTCCGCCAGGCGTGGCGCCGCCGAACGAGCGCGGCCACCTGGCCCACGCTTCGCGAGCGCTTGTTCTGCGCGCTACTGGCGTGGGTGCCGGCCGCGGTCGTAATCGCCTACGGAAGCGCGGCGGCAACCGGCTGCGACGTTGCTCGTCCCGGCTGCCCGGCGTACCTCGAGACGGCCCAGGCCATCTCGATCGCGCTGGTACTCGGGCTGCTGGTGGCCCTGCCCAAGTTCGCGTATGTCGGTGCCATGGCGGCAGTCGGAGCCCTGTTCGTCGGCCTCGGCGTGGTCGGGATCATGGCCATCGCTGGAGTGGAAGTGCCGTTGACCGTAGAGCTCACAGCGGTGCTCGTCGGAGCGTTGGCGGCGGGTTATGTGGCGACCGCCGCGATCGTGTTGCTGCGCGACCCGAGCACACGGCCCTGGTTCACCGGAGCCCGAGCGTGACGGTCCGCGTCCGGATCGCGCCCAGCCCAACCGGTCCGCTTCACATCGGCACGGCGCGGACGGCACTGTTCAACTACCTGTTCGCCCGCCGCGAAGGTGGCACGTTCATCCTGCGCATGGAGGACACGGACGTCGCGCGCTCCACGATCGAGTACGAGAAGGACATCCTGGACAGCCTCCATTGGCTGGGGATCGACTGGGACGAGGGGCTCGAGGTTGCCGGTATGCCGGCCAAGGGGCCGTACGGGCCGTACCGACAGATGCAGCGCCTGGATCGCTACGCGGCGGTCGCGCAGACGTTGCTCGCCGAGGACAAGGCCTACTACTGCTACTGCACTCAGGAGGAGCTCGCCGCTGACCGCATGGCCCAGCAAGCAGCGCACCAGCCGCCGCATTACGTGGGTCGTTGCGCTCACCTAACGCCCGAAGAGCAGCGCGCGAAAAAGGCCCAGGGCCGCAAGCCCGTTATCCGCTTCCGCGTCGGCGAGGGCGTGGTCGCGTTCGACGACATCGTCCGCGGCCGGGTGGAGATTGACACTACTGCGCTGGGCGGCGACCTCATCATCGTCCGCTCCGACGGCACCCCGCTGTATCACTTCAGCGTGTGCGTCGATGACGTGGACATGGCCATCACGCATGTCATCCGCGGCGAGGATCACCTTTCGAACACGCCCAAGCACATCCTGCTGTTCAGGGCGCTTGGGGCCGAGGTGCCGCAGTTCGCCCACCTGCCGCTGATCCTCAATCCAGACCGCACCAAGATGAGCAAGCGCAAGAGCCAGACCGCGGTCGCGGATTACCGTGCCCAGGGCTTCATCCCCGAGGCGTTCGTGAACTTCCTGGCGCTGCTCGGCTGGTCCAGCGGCACGGAAGAGGAGATCTTCACGCTCGATGAGCTCGCCCAGCGATTCGAGCTCTCCAGCGTCCACTCCGCCGGCGCGGTCTTTGACAGGGAGCGGCTCGAGTGGCTCAACGGCCAGTGGATCCGGAAGCTCTCCGACGAGGAGCTGGTCGAGCGCTGCCTGCCCTTCCTCATGCACGACCTGGAGAAGGTGCGCGATGAGGGTGGAGTCGTGCACATGCCGACGACGGAAGACCTACGACCGCTCGTCCCGATCATCCGCGAAAGGCTGCCAATGCTGGCGGCGATCGGGCCGCTGGTCGACTTCCTCTTCGTCGAGGAGGTGACCGTCGAGCCGGACATGCTCATCCCGAAGCGCTGGGATGCTGCGGCGGCGGCGGATGCGCTCAAGGCTGCGCGTGGGGTTATCGCCAAGGTCGGCGAGGTCAGCTTCGAGGCCGACGAGCTGGAGGCTCCCCTGCGGGCGCTGGCAGAGGAGCGCGGCTGGAAGGCCGGCGACCTGTTCATGGCCATTCGCGTCGCGGTCACCGGACGCACGGCCACGCCGCCGCTGTTCGACACGCTCGTAGCGCTCGGCTATGAGCGGTCGTTGCAGCGTCTAGACGCCGCGCGCGAGACACTCGACGCGCTCGCCGCCTGAGCGGAGATGCCCCGCCCGCGTTGGGTTTGGTTGCCAACCCTCGCCGCGGCGATCACGCTGATCGGCTGCGGCTCGCTGACGCCGACACGCACGCCGCCGGAACGAACAGCGGAGGCCACAGAAGTACCCACGCCGAGCGCTGATTCCAGTCCCACCTCCAGCCCGACACCGAGCGGCGAGTTGACTCTCCACGTCGACGGCATGGCGACACTGAATCGGAAGGTCGACCAGATCGCCGATCCCGAGCATCCGAACGACTTCAAGGACAACCGCGATTTCCAGCCCATCGGGCCTGGCACGCGCGTATTCCTTACGGCGCAAGCCACTCGGAGGAACACGATCTACTGGCAGGTGTCCGCTGGCTCGCGAGCCGACGGCAAGCTTGGCTGGATCCCGGAGGTGGCAGGCGAGGAGGCTGTGCTCGAACCATTCCAGCCCGACTGTCCGACGGAGTTCCCCCTGACGCCTTCATCGCTGTCGGGGCTCGGCAGGTTCGAGGCGCTGACGTGCTTCGCCGACAGCGAGCTGACCTTGATCGGTACAGTCACATGCACGCGGCCAACGATCGAATATGCGGTTAGCGGAGCGTCTTTTGTCGACGCGAATCGTTCCTGCGACATGGGGGAGGCGGGCGACGTCCACCTGTACGGCGACGCGGTGACCGCACTTCTCGAAGCACCCACGCCGGTGCAGTCATTCACCGGGCGGTTCCTCGTGCGAGGTCACTTCGACGACCCGGAAGCGCAGTTCTGCTACTCCATCCCATTCGGCACGCCTCCGTCAACGACGCCGAACCAGCCGCCCCATCCAGGCGCCGTCGTCAGGTGCCGCCAGATGTTCATCGTGAGCACTGTCACGCGAATGGACTGAAAACTCCCGTCTTGCACTGTCCGGCGTAACCGGCTAGGCTGCGTCATCCGGTTAGCACGTGTGCACCAAACGACGAGGAGAGTGAGATGGATCGCAGCGGATTCCAGGGTTGGCTCGACCGTTAAGTCGAGGCGTGGAAGACATACGACGAGGGGAAGATCCGCGGCCTCTGGAGCGAGGACGCGACGTATCGCTATCACCCCCAGGATGAGCCGCTTCACGGACGCGAGGCCATCGTCGCCAACTGGCTCGAGAGCAAGGACGACCCGGGAACCTACGACGCCAAGTACGGCGTGCTGGCTGTGGACGGCGACACGTTCGTCGGAAACGGCTGGAGCCGCTACTTCGATGCGCCTGCGGGGAGGATGACCGACGAATACCTGAACGTATACGTCTGCAAGTTCAACGACGCCGGCGAGTGCACTGACTTCATCGAGTACTGGATCCAGAACCGCCAAATGCGCCGCAACAAGCTCGACGAGATGATCCAGCAGTACGGCGGCACGCCGCCTGCTCGGAACCCCGACGGCAGCCTCGTCGCCTCAATCTAAGCGCGCCGCCGCTCTGCACCGCACCCCGTATGCGCACTATGCGTAAAGATCGGCCTGGGCGCCGTTCGGCCGCTCGAATCGCTCGTGTCGGTGCGCTCGATGCCAGCAAGGGCCCTATCCGGGCGTGAATCGAGCCTTCGCAAGGAGTAATTCCGGCTTACCCAAGGCGGATGCCTTGGATAACGGCCATTCCTAAACATAGTGCGCATATCCGCCCCGCCAGCTGTGCCGCACCGCGGCAACGCCGCTTGCGCCACACTGGACGCATGGCTAGCACGATTCTTGTCGTCGAGGACGAGGACACCCTGCGCGAGACGCTCGCGTACCAGCTCGAGCAGGACGGCTACCGCGTCGTCGCCGCCGCCGACGGGGGCGCCGCGCTGACGCAGTTCAGGGCCGCCAAGCCCGATCTCGTGCTGCTCGACCTGATGCTGCCCGAGCTGTCTGGCATGGAGGTGGCGCGCATCCTGCGGCGCGAGTCGGACGTACCGATCCTGATGCTGACCGCACGCGGCAGCGAGATCGACAAGGTCGTCGGGCTGGAAGTGGGCGCCGACGACTACGTCACCAAGCCGTTCAGCCTGCGCGAGCTCCAGGCCCGTATCCGGGGTCTGCTGCGCCGGCGCGAGAGAGCACTGGGTGTGGGACCCGCTGACTCAGCGGCGGAACTGGTAACCATCGGAAGGGTGGAGGTCGACCTGCCCGGCCATCGATTGCTGCGTGATGGAGAGGTCCGATCGATCAAGCCGAAGGCCTTCGATCTGCTGGCCTTTCTGCTGCACCACCCAGGACAGGTCTTCTCACGCGAACAGCTGCTGGCAGACGTCTGGGGCTACGACTATGCCGGCGAGACACGGACCGTGGACGTTCACGTGCACTGGCTTCGCTCGGAGATCGAGCCGGATCCCAGGCACCCGACCGTGATCGAGACCGTTAGAGGAGCGGGGTACGTGCTCCGCGGGAAGTAGCCCGCAGAAAAGGAGAAGGCGCGCCGGCTGAGCGGTGAGGAGGAGGACCGCCGGGAGAGCGCCGGCGCGCGTATTCAATCGACGCCGGTCGGACCCGCGATGTTCCGTCGCGCCTAGACTCGGTCCGTGGCGGATGAACCACAGCTCGACCTTGCCGACCGATTGGGCGTGGGCCTGCTGCTGGTCGACCCTAGGGGCCGCATCCGCGCGGCCAACGCGTCGGCTCATCGGCTGCTCGACGCGCGACATGGAACGCTTACGGGCAAGACGGCCATGGAGGCGTTCGTCGATCACACGATCGACGGGTTAATCAGGGGTGCGAACGCGGCTGGGGATGTGCAGTCCGAGATAACCATCTCGGGAGAGCCTGCGCGGACCATCGTCGTGCGCGCGACCGGCCAGCCAGACGGCGGCGCCTCGGTGCTCCTTGAGGACGTTTCCGAGCTTCGCCGGCTGCGTCGCATCCGGACCGAGTTCATCGACAACCTCTCGCACGAGCTGCGCACACCGCTGACGACCGTCCGATTGCTGACCGAGATGCTCCAGATGGAGATCGACAAGGCCGAAGTGTCACCGCGCATTCGTGAGTCGGTTGCCAAGATCGACGTCGAGACCGGGCACCTCGTCCAGATGGTCAACGAGCTGCTTGACCTGGCCAAGATCGAGCAGGGCGAAGCGCCGCTTAGGCTCTCCGACGTGGACCTGGTGGCGGTGGTGGAGGGCACACTGGATCGGCTGCGCCCTTATGCGGAGCGCCAGGGGGTCAAACTCCGGAGCGAGCTTCCTGCTGCACCCTCCGAATGGACGGTTCGTGGCGACGAGGAGCGGCTGTCCCAGCTGCTCGTGAACCTCGTTCACAATGCGGTCAAGTTCTCGGCGGAGGGCGGAGACGTCGTCGTGCGCGTCAAGCCGGTGGACAACGAGATCTGGATCGAGGTCGAGGATCACGGCGCCGGCATCCCGCGGCGCGACCTGGAGCGCGTCTTCGAGCGCTTCTACAAGGTGGATCGCGCTCGCGCGGCTGGGGCTTCAGGCGGTGGAGGGACGGGACTTGGCCTGTCGATATCGCGCCACATAGCCGAGCGACACGGTGGCCGGATCTGGGCCGAGAGCGAGGAGGGTCGCGGCTCGCGCTTCACGGTGGCGCTGCCGAGGGCCGGCTAGGTCGGGCGCAGCGCCTCGGCGACGATCAACAGGCCGAGCACGATGACGATGGCATTGCCGAAGACGATGGTGGGCTGACGGAGCCGCGCCCCGGCGCCGCGACCCAGGGCGGTGCCGAATACTGCGAGCAGGACCTGCCACGAGAACGACGCCGCGAACGCGGCCGCCGAGAAGGCCAGCCGCTCCCCGACGCCGCCCAGGAACGGGAGCCCGACCGTGAGCGCGGCGAAGTAGATGACCGTGGCCGGGTTGAGCAGCGTCAGCGTCAGCAGCGAGAGGTAGGTCTGGCGACGCGGCCGCTGAAGGGCGATCGTGTCGGTCGGTTCGCCGATGGCTCGCGGTGAGCGCAGCGCGATCAGGCCACGAGCTCCGATGAGCACGAGCGCGGCGCCGCCGACGATGCGCAGCGGCATCAGCAGTGGGCCGATGACGGCAGTGACGCCCAGGCCGGCCAGAGATGCGATGGTCGAGTAGATGCCGTCCGCAGTTGCCGCCCCCGCGGCCGCTGCGACGCCATGCCCGAACCCCTCCCTGATGCCGGTGTGGATGATCAGGACGGCAATCGCGCCGACCGGTATCGCGATGGCGTACCCGGCAATTGCCCCGGCGAGCGCGGCCTCGATCAACTCTCGTTGCGGCCCGAGACGAGATCCGGTGGCAGCAGCCAGCGCAACGTTCCCGCACCGGGACCGAGCGGCAACGACACGTCTATGCGTGCGAGCGCACCTTTCTTGAGCGACAGGTACGAGAGGCCGATCAGCTCGCCACAGACCTCGGAAAAGTCGGGGTCGTGGCCGACGAGCATTACCTGCCGGCCACCATCGCCGGTCATGATCGCGTCGACCTGGTCGAGATCCAGTCCGCCCGCGAGCCGATCGTCGCTGATGACGGCGACGCCCAGCGAGTCAGCCACGATCTGTGCCGTTTGGAGCGCTCGCAGCTTCGGGCTCGACAGGATCGAATCCGGCTCGAAACGCAACTCCGCCAGGTATCGCCCGAGGCGCTCAGCCTGTCGGCGGCCCTTGGGGCTGAGCGGACGGAGCGAGTCGTCGCCTTTCCATTCCGAGGGATTGCCGGCGTGAGCGTGGCGGAGCAGGTAGAGCTCTAGGTCGGCCGCCTGGTGATCATCATCCATGCCCCACAGTGTCGACGAATCGGCGGACGTTGCCAGCGATCTCGTCGCGGACACGGCGGAACACCTGCAGGCGCTCGTCGTCTGTGCCCTGCGCGGCTGAGGGATCGTCAAAGCTCCAGTGAAGCTGGGCCCCGGCTCCGGGGAAGAACGGGCACGCCTCCTCCGCGTCGTCGCACACCGTCACCGCGTAGTCGAAATGCTGGCCGTTGAACTCCCCGACGGCCTTGCTCCGTTTTCTGCTGATGTCGATGCCGATCTCGCTCATGGCGCGAACGGCGAGCGGTCTGACCTCCGAAACCTCGTTGCCGGCGCTGCGCGCCTCGAAACGATCGCCACCCCAGGCTCGAAGCATGCCCTCCGCCATCTGCGAGCGGGCACTGTTGTGCACGCACAGGAACAGCACGTGCACGGGCGGGGAGCTCACGGGTTCAGGTCTTCGATGTCCCCAGTGGTAAGGAAGACCACATCCTCTGCGATGTTCGTGACTCGATCTCCGATGCGCTCCAGGTAGTGGGCCGCAAACAGCACGCGCGTGCCGCGATCCACGTTGCCCGGGTCCGCGCGCATGAGGTCGAGCACCTCGGAAAACGTCGAGTGGTACAGGCTGTCCATTTCGTCGTCGCGCGCGGCGACCACCCGCGCCTGTGCCGTGTCGAGATCGACCAGGGCACGCAGGACGCCCCGCACCTGCTCTGCGGCCAGCTCGCCCATCCGCGGCAGACCGACGTAGCGCTTCAGTGGCGGGTGCGGCGCGAGCTTGCGTGCCTGCTTGGCCACCGAGCCCGCGTGATCGCCCATCCGCTCGAGTTCGTACGCGACATGATCGAGCGACAGCAGGAAGCGCAGGTCGCGCGCGACCGGTTGCTGGGTCGCGATGGTCGTTGTGATGAGCGACGCGATGTGGCGCTGTGCCTCGTTGATCCGGCCGTCGCCGACGATCGCCTCAGTCGCCTTGTCCGCGTCGTGGGCGACGAGTGCCTCCAGTGCCGCCCCGATCTGGCCGGCGACAAGGCTGCCCATGCGCAGCACCTCATCCTTGATCTCGCGCATCTCTCGATCGAGCGTCTCGCGGCTCGGGTAGTAGCCTGGCCGGCCGCCCCGTTCACCGCCCTCCGTTGCGGCGTCTGCGAGCACCGCCTGGGCAAACAGGGCGTCGCCCTCGGTGGAGGTGACTCCCGCGTCTGTGTCGTGCTGATCGTCGGTCATCGTCGTCCTCCTACCCGAAGCGACCAGAGACGTAGTCCTCGGTCAGGCGGTTCTGAGGATTGGTGAAGATCTGGGCCGTTGGTCCCTTCTCTACAAGGTAACCGGCGCGATCCTCGCCCATCGTCAAAAACACCGTCTCATCCGAAGCGCGAGCCGCCTGCTGCATGTTGTGGGTCACGATCACGATCGTGTAGTTCTGCTTGAGCTCCCACATGAGCTCCTCGATGCGCAGCGTGGCGATCGGGTCCAACGCAGAGCAGGGCTCGTCCATCAGGATCACGTCGGGCTGGACGGCGATCGCGCGGGCGATGCACAGCCGCTGTTGCTGACCGCCCGAGAGCGCGGTGCCGAGCGATCCCAGCTTGTCCTTGACCTCGTCCCAGAGGGCCGCCCGACGAAGCGATTCCTCAACCACCTCGTCCAGCTTCTTCTTGCCCTTCATGCCGCCCACACGGGGACCGAATGCCACGTTCTCGTAGATCGTCTTGGGGAAGGGGTTGGGCTTCTGGAAGACCATCCCGATCCGCCGGCGCACCTCGACCGCGTCAACCTCCGGCGCATACAGGTCCACGCCGTGGTAGGTGACCGTGCCGGTCACGTGGGCGCCCTCGATCAGGTCGTTCATCCGGTTAAACGAGCGCAACAGCGTGCTCTTACCAGTGCCCGACGGCCCGATGATCGACGTGATCCGCTGCACGCCGATCTCGAGATCCATGTCCTTCACCGCGCGGAATGACCCATACCAGCACGACAGGTTGGTCAGCTTGAAGACGGCCTCGGCCGGCTGGGCGAGCGTCTGGTGCGCTCCATCCTGGGAGGGCAGGAGGTCTGGAGTCGGCCGGATGTCGATCGCTCGCTCCTCGGGTCTGGTCTGTACGCTCATCTGGTCGTCTACCACGCGCGCTCGAATCGATTGCGAAGGAGGATCGCGGCGCCGTTGAGTAGCAGGATTATCAGCAGCAGAACGATGATCGCTGCTGCGCTCAATTGTCGGAAGGCGTCGCTTGGCTCGCGTGCCCAGTTGAAGATGATCAGTGGTAACGCGGTGTAAGGACCCTGGAGAGTCTCGACTATCCCCTTGCCCGGGGGAGCCGCAAAGCCGCCCAGCACGCCGCCCGCCAGCACGAGTGGGGCAGTCTCGCCGAAGGCGCGTGAGATCGTGAGGATGCTGCCGGTAAAGATGCCTGGTGCGGCGTAGGGCAGGACGTGATGGCGGATGACTTCCCATTTGGTCGCTCCGACGCCGAAGCCGGCTTCGCGAATGGATTGGGGAACGGCGCGCAGCGCCTCGGCCGTGGTGATCACCACTATCGGCATGACCAGGGCGGCCATCGTCAGGCCCCCGGCCACGACGCTGCGGCCACCCGTGAACCACGACAGCGCGAGGACGAAGATGCCAAGCCCGAGAAGCCCGTAGACGATCGCGGGCACGCCGGCCAGGTTGCGGATGGCGGCGTTCAGAAGGCGGGTCAGCCGAGTGTCTCGGGCGTATTCCTCGAGATAGATCGCTGCGCCGATCCCAATTGGGAACGCGACTGTCACTACGAAGAAAATGATCAGCAGCGATCCGAAGATCCCCTGGCCAACGCCGGCAATCGCCGGATTGGACGAGGTGTTCGACGTCAGGAAGTCGACGCCTCGTTCGACGAGCATGCCGCCACCAAGCTGGATCACGTCGGCGAGAAGGCTGACGAGGATGCCCAGCGCGACGACGAGGCAGCCGAGCAGCAGCGCCTGGAACCAGACCTGCCCAAGGTTGATTCGCTGCCCCGTCAGCGCTCGGCGGACGGCCTCCTGGGCAGAGGCGGAAGCGAGCGACGCACTGTGTCCGGCCACTTAGTACGCCCGCCTGAACGCGCGTACGAAACGCTCGGAGATCACGTTGAGCACCAGCGTGACTCCGAACAGGAGCAGTCCGACGAAGAAGAGGCTCGGGAATCCCAGTGCGTCGCCCTGTGCCTGGTCGGAGCCCGTGGCAAGCGCGGTCATCGCGGCTGTCATGGTCTGTCCGGGATAGCACGGGTTGATTGTGAATACGGAACCGCCGACCGCTCCGGCAGCGATGCTCACGACCATCGTTTCACCAATCGCGCGCGAGACGCCGAGGATCAACGCGGCGACGATGCCCGATACGGCCGCCGGGATGACCACGCGCAGGCTGGTCGAGCGCTTGCGCGCGCCGAGCCCATATGAGGCCTCGCGCAGGGAAAGTGGCACCGCGTGCATGGCGTCCTCGGCGACCGATGCGATAAGCGGGGTGATCAGGATCCCGACTCCGAGCCCGGCTGCGCCCATACTGAAGAGCGAGTTCGAACCGCACAGCGGCTGGATGATGGACGGCGCGATGACCGCCAGCGCGTAGAAGCCGAGCACGACCGAGGGGATCCCGGCGAGTAGCTCGATGATGGGCTTCAGGAACCGGCGCCTGCGCGGGCTGGCGTACTCGGACAGGTATACGGCGGCGCCAAGGCCGAGCGGCGTGGCGATGATCATTGCGATTGCGCTGATCACGATCGTGCCCGCGATGATCGTCGCGAGGTCGTAGCGGCCTCGTCGCGGCAACCAGCCATCGCTCACGAGCGTGGAGAGATCGATCTGGCTGATGAAGGTCCACGCCTGGCCGATCAGCACGGCGACGATGAGCAGGCTGATGAGCACTGAGGTGCCGGCCGCAGCCAGGAAGGTGGCGCGGACGAACGCTTCGTGCCGGCGTCTCCGTGGCGTGCCGCGGAGGTCGGTAAGGCTCAGCTTCGGGGTCAGGGTCGCGCCGGTCATCGGCTGGTATCGCTCACCTTGCTCAAGTAACGAGCATTGGGCCGGCTAGCGAGCCGGCCCAATGTCGGGGAAGAGGGGGAAGAAGTTCGCGTCCTTGTATTCCGCGTGCCTACCGATTGGCCCAGGCCTGACGGGTGGCATCGAGCTCGTCAGCCGGCAGGGCCACATAGCCCGCGTCGACGACGTTCTGGATGCCCGCGTCCGAGAGGTAGAAGTCGACCCAGGCCGCCAGGGCGGCGTTGTCTGTCGCCTTCTGGTTGTTGACGTAGATGAAAAGTGGTCGGCTGAGCGGGTAGGTGCCGTCGGCGATCGTCTCGATCGTCGGATCGATACAGCCTTCGCCGGCGTCAATCGCGATCGCCTTGACTGCGTCGCCGGCGTGCTCGAAGTAGGCGAAGCCGACGAAGCCGAGTGATCCTGCGCCGGCCTCGACGCCCTCGACGATCACGTTGTCGTTGGGCGACGCCGTGTAGTTCGGACCAGGCAGGCGAAGCACGCCTTCCTCCTTGCCGCGGTCGGCTGCCGTGGCGGTGATCCCGCCCAGCTCGACGAATGCGTCATATGTGCCGGACTCCTCGCCGGGGGCTGTGATCTGCAGCGCCAGGTCGGGGAATTGCGCGGAGGACCCGAGGTCTGTCGCGAGCGTCTGGGCGTCCTGCCAGTTGGCGACGTTGTCCGACTCCGGGCCGAACAGCGCGTAGAGGTCTGCGGTTGTCAGGCAGTCGATGGGCGTGTCGGGATGCGTCATGACGGTGATGCCGTCGTAGGCCACCTTTAGCTCGGTGTATTCGACCGCGGCATCGGTGCACTCCGTGGCCTCGGTGTCCTTGATGGCCCGCGACGCATCGGCGACGTCCGCCTCGCCGCCGCAGAACAGCGCAAACCCGTCACCGGTCCCGGGACCCTCGACCGTGTAGCCGAAGTTGGGGTTCAGCGCCTTGAAGTCCTCGGACAGGGCCAGTGAGATCGGGGCCACCGTGGACGAGCCGGTGACGAATATCTCGCCCGAGACACCCGCTCCGGTGGGAGCTGTTGTTGGCGCGCCGAGGGAGGCCGTCGAGGGAGCGGCTGTGGATGGGGCGCCTGTCGACGGCGCTTGTGTGGCCCCAGACCCACCGCACGCGGCGGCCAGGATCAGGACGGCAAGGAGCGCCGCCGGGCGGAAGAGTCTGGAAGACATGAACGATCGAACCTCATATGCAGGGTTATCGATCGCAAAGTTGCTGCCCCCGCATCAACGGGGTGTTTGTGGCTCGTTAACGATTTGTTAACGGCGCCAGGGCGCGCTCCAGGAGGCGCTCGAAGGTGACGCCCGAGACGCCGCTCCACGGCCTGCCGAATGACCGGCGCAGCGACACGATCTCCCGTTCGCGCTTGGCTATGTAGGCACCCGGCGGGGCGGCGCCGGGCAGCTCACCCTTTGCCGTCATCTCAGCCAGCCACTGCGAAACCTCGCTGATGGCGACCGCGGCGTCGTTCATCGTTCCGAGGTGATCCTGGATGCGCGTGACCCGGCGGATGAGCTCGCGCGATTGCTTCTTCTGGAGCACGTCCGCGAATGACTCGATCGAGTAGCGCAGGCGGCGCGATTCGATGCGCAGGGCGTGCCAACTCGCGGCGTCGTCGCTGCCCACTGCGGCCGCGCCCGCCGCCCGCACGCGATCAAGTGCCTCTGTCAGCGCCGGCGGAGCCATGTCCGCGACTGTTGAAGCGGCGGCTCTCCTGGCAACGCCGGCGCCAGGTGTAGCCGTGAATTCGAGCATCGCGTCCACGAAACGGGCGTAGCGGCGCGAGTCGAGCATGGTCCCGAGCGCCTCGAACGAGGCCTTCCGTCGGGCGCGCCAGTGCTCCGCGAGCGGGCCCTCGCGCTCGGCCTCGGGGAGGCTGTCAAGGAGAACATCGAGATCCCGTACCGCTCCGAGTGTCCGCCCGACCATGCGCAGCTGGCCCACGAACCGGCGTTCGACCGAGCGCTTGTACCCGTCCTCGAAGACTCGCCACGTGGCCCTCATGCGTCGCGTCGCGACGCGCATCTGCTTCAGCGCGAGCTCGTCACCGGAACGAGTCCCGACCTCGCGATCGAGCATGCGCAGCACGTGCTTGCGCAGGATCTTTCGGCCTGCCTCGACGAACCGATCGTCGGCTGCGACCAAGCTCGCGGCCTGCGACATCTCCAGCGCCAGGGCGAGCTTGCTGCGCGACTCGGGCTCTCCCAGTCCGCTCTTCTCGACGGCGCGCGCAACCCGTTGGAGAGCGCTCCGACGGCCGCGTCTGTGCTCGATCTCGAACTGGCTAATCCGCCCAACGGCTGCTCCCGCCGCGCGAACGACCCCGATGTCGATCGACGCGACGAGCTCCCCGCCGCCCAATGTCAGTAAACGCTCACGCCGGCGCTGGCGGACGACAAAGCGCTCCACCAGCCGCCGACCATCTGCCAGCGCCACCAGCCGATCGCGAGCCTCGCTCTGCGGCCAGCGTTCCGGATTCAGCGCCTGCTTCGCCGGGCCCTCCAGCTCGAGCCGTCGATGCAGGGCGCCCTCGACCTCGATGTCCGACTTCAGCGTCAGGGTGGTCTTTCGGCCGTCCCGCCTCAATCGGGCGCCATAGCGGGCCGCGCTCAAAGCGCCGTCAGCCGTGTCGAAATATCGGTCGGTGATCGAAAGCGTTTGCCAGGGCCCTCGGGGGAGGGGCGGAAAGGTGGCGTCGAGCCACGCCTCCACGGCCGGCGCGTCCTCGATCGAATACTTCAGTTCGAGCTCTTCGCTCGAATTTCGCCCGTCGCTCAAACGACCGGCGGCGGAGTCCCGGCCATCGCCATCAGGGTTTCGAACGTGTCGACGCCACGCGGCTCGTCGACGAGCTCCTCGACACGCCGCCAACGGTCGTTGACATCGAGCTGCCAAGCGCGCCGATCGTCGGCGAGCATGATGTCGATGATCGTCCGCAGTCGTGCCTGATTGTCCGCATCAGTGACCGGGGCGACCGCCTCGACGCGGCGATCCAGGTTGCGTTCCATGATGTCGGCCGAGCCGATAAAGAAGCGCTCCCGGTCGCCTCTGCCGAATACGAAGATTCGGGAGTGCTCCAGGAACCGCCCGACTATCGAACGGACGCGGATGGTCTCGCTGGTTCCAGGCACGCCCGGCCTGACCGAGCACATCCCACGAACGATCAGGTCGATCTGGACGCCCGCCGCGCTGGCCTTGTAGAGCGCCGCAATGATCGGCGGGTCGACGATTGCATTGCACTTGATCACGATCCGGCCGTCGCCGTGGCTGCGCTGCCGCTCGCGCTCGCCGTTGATCAGGTCGATGATCCCGGGCCGCAGAGTCGTCGGTGCCACCAGGAGCTTGCGGTAACGCTTCTGGCGTGAGTGGCCCGTCAACAGGTTGAAGAGGTCGGTCACGTCGGCGCCCAGCTCGGGATCGGCGGTGAGCACGCCGAGGTCGACGTAAAGACGTGCCGTCTTGTGGTTGTAGTTGCCCGTGCCGAAATGGACGTACCTGCGCAGCCCGCGACCCTCGCGGCGCACCACGAGGGCAAGCTTGGAGTGCGTCTTCAGGCCGACCAGGCCGTAAGCCACGTGAGCCCCCGCTCGCTCCAGCGCGCGGGCCCAGACTATGTTCGCGCGCTCGTCGAAGCGGGCCTTGATCTCGACCAGGACCACGACCTGCTTGCCCGCCTCTGCGGCCTGGATCAGCGCGGCGACGATCGGCGAATCGCCGCTCGTGCGGTAGAGCGTCTGCTTGATGGTCAGCACGTCCGGGTCCTCGGCGGCCTGCTCGATGAAGCGCTCCACGGACGCGGCGAATGATTCGTACGGGTGGTGCACGAGCACGTCGCCCTGGCGGATTGCCGCAAACACGTCGGCATCGTCGTCCGGATCGGCCGCTGCGAGCCGCGGTGGCACGACCGGCAGCCACGCGTCGTAGTGGAGCGAAGGCACGTCGAGGTCCGCGATGTAGTTGAGGGCCGACAGATCCAGCATGCCCGAGATCTCGTACACATCCTGCGGCTCGATCTGGAGGCCCTGCATCAGCAGAGTGCGCGTCGAGTGCGGCATGGAGCGCTCGATCTCGAGCCGCACGACCTTGCCGAAGCGGCGCTTGCGGAGCTCCTCCTCGATGGCCATGAGCAGGTCGGGTGCCTCTTCCTCTTCGATGGAGAGGTCCGCATTGCGGGTGACGCGGAAGAGGTGGTGCTCGACGATCTCCATCCCCGGGAAGAGTGCGTCGAGATTCGCCGCGATGACCTGCTCGAGCAGGACGTACGTGCGCTGGCCCACTTCCATGAGGCGCGGCAGGATCGGCGGGACCTTGATGCGCGCGAACAGTCGCTCGCCGCTCTCCGGGTCGCGCACGGTTACCGCCAGAGACAGGGACAGATCGCTGATGTACGGGAACGGGTGGCCTGGATCGACGGCGAGCGGAGTGAGGACCGGAAAGACCTCGTCGAAGAAGCGACGCCGCAGCTCGACGTGTCGTTCGGGCCGCTCGTCGTAGCGGACGATGCGGATGCCCTCCTCGGCGAGCTCCTGCCGAACGCGCGCGTACGTCTCCGAGTGCTTGGCGACGAGTGGCAGGAGCCGCGTGCGGACCGCGTCGAGAATCTCGGCCGCGCCCATGCCGTCCGGTGTGGGATTGGAACGGCCGGCGGCGAGCTGCTGCTTCAGCCCTGCGACGCGGACCTGGAAGAACTCGTCGAGGTTGCTCGCGAAGACGGCCAGGAAACGGGCGTGCTCCAAGAGCGGGTTGCGCTCGTCGACGGCCTCGTACAGGACGCGCTCGTTGAACTCGAGCCACGAGAGCTCGCGGTTGATGTACGGAATCTCGGCGTGAGCCGAGCGTCGTCCGCGGGGCGCGGCGGCCCGCATAGGCGCGGGGCGTTGGACGCTCTGCGCGACATCGGGGGACCCTTCAACGGGAACGCTTGCCTGATCAGGCGGCGTCCGAATTGCAGTCATGGGACGGATCAGTCTACCAATGGGTGCTGCACGGAACTTCTCCTTCGCGGGCCTTCGGCCAGCTGCGCGCGAACCGGGCGCTGCCCGGCGTTTCCGCCGGGTCCCGCCCGTCGCTTGCAGGGTGGTGCATGCGCGCACCGGCCCGCCACCGCCCGAAGGTACCGAGATGTGCCTATTCGACCGGCTTGCCCGTCTTAGCCGAGGCGGTTGGGCGGCTCCGGATGATCGTGTCCGGCATGACTGCCGCGGTCCTTGGCGCGCCGTTCCGTGTCCTCCGGACACGGGCACTCATCGCGCAGTCGGGCAAAGGTGTAGAAGCCAGTGTGGTGGCCGTCCGCCCACGTGGGCGCCACGGCGTAAGTACCCACCAGGGCAAGGTCGGTCAGCTGTGTCTGTGCCGCCGTGAGGGTCGGGTTGGAATCGAGCCAGCCGGGAATGCCCGCCTCGCCGCGGCAGTATGCGCACGGGCACAGCCAGCGCAGCGTCTCGAAGTCATATTGGGTGACGTGGCCGTCCGTCCACTCGAGCTCGAGAGTCGAGGCCGCGCGGTCCGCGTGGATCCGCACCGGCGCGATGTACTCACGGCCGGAGGTGAACGAGCTCGTGCCTGGCTGTTTCATGAACCAATGGTTACACGGGTTGAGCAGAACGGCCGGTTTGACTGGCCGCCTGCGGACACCGGACAATGACCTCCGCGCCGGTGCGGACGTGCCCGCCAATCCGGAGTGGCCGTGTGATCGAGACGAGACCAAGCTCAGGGGTTACTTTCAGGCAATGCGGATTCGGATGAGGCTCGCGCTGACTCTCGCGGCAGTGATGGCGTTCGCCATTTCTCTGCCCGCACCGGCCGCCGGCTTCGTGACGATCGGAGGAGCTGGTGGGAGTGACGGCGTTGTCGCGTCGCCCAACCCGACCCCGACTGGTGGGACCAAGAACCCTCGGCCGGCAGGCAAGCCCACCGGCACTGTGGCCGCCTCGAACTGGAGCGGCCAATACAGCATGTACCGCGCGCGCACGTTCAGCCAGCAGAGGACGAACTGGTACTGCGTCCCGGCGAGCATCCAGATGATGCTCAACCTCATCAACGATGGGTCGGACCGCTCGAAGGCCAACCAGGCCAAATATTGGCAGTACGCGCAGGTGCACAGCACATACCCCGTGACCGACAACGGCGCGGACGCCGGCGGCTGGGCGGCAGCCATGCGCCGCTGGGGCGCGGGCAACTACACGGTCGGAATTCATGACTCGATGCAGGCCGCGCTACGCGCCGCGGCAAAACGGATGCGGCTCACCGGTAAGCCCGTGGGCCTGATCGCATGGGGCCGCAACGGGGGCCACGGGTGGGTAATGACGGGCTTCAGGTCGACCGGCGATCCCAAGTGGACGGACACTTACAAGGTCACGTCTGTCCAGGCGATGGGCGCGCTGTGGCCCAACGGAACGATCAACGGCAGATCCTACGACCCAGGCCCCAGGGAATGGGTCGGGTACTCCGAGCTACAGAGGAAGTTCACCAGGTTCTCCGGCCGGCGTGAGCGTGCGTGGACCGGACACTGGCTGACGGTCCTTCCCTGAGCGGGTCCACGGCAACCGAATCTGCGCAGTCCCCAACGGACCGAGCCGTTGCCATCGGCGGCGCCATAGACATCGGCAGCAACAGCGTGCATCTGCTCGTCTCGCTTGTCGGCCGGGGGTGGATGGAGACCCTGCGCGACACGAGCGAGTTGCTCGGCCTTGGCGACGCAGTCGACCGTGATGGCGAAATCCCGTCCGAGGCGCACGCCCGAGTGATCGAGGTCCTTCTCTCGTACGCCGATAAAGCTCGTCGCTCGCACGCCGAGCGGGTGACGCTCGTCGGTACGGAGCCGCTCCGTCGCGCGCGCAACGCGAGCGTGCTGGTGGAAGAGATCAATGAGGCGACGGGACTCAGCCTGCGAGTGTTGACGGAGCGCGAGGAGGCCCTTCTGACATTCCTCGGTGTGACACGCGGACAGATGCCCGATTCGCGCCTGATCGTGGTCGACATAGGCGGTGGCTCGACCGAGATCTCGAGCTGGACACCAGGCCACGCGCTGCGGGTCGACACGCTTCCGATCGGCTCGTCACGCCTGGCCAACGCCATCGTCCAGCACGATCCGCCTACCGCAGACGAGATCGACCGGCTGTTCAGCGCCGCAGCCGAGGCGGTGCGCGGGCTGACCGCGACGGATTCTGCCTCCGGCTCGGCGACCGATACTCGCGCAATCTTCGTCGGCGGCACCGCAACGAACGTTGCGCGCCTGGGTCGCCTCACTCGTAAGCGGCTGGCCGAAGACCGAACGACTCTTGCGAACCTCTCGTTCGCTGCCGTCTCGGCGCGCTACAACGTCAAGCCACGCCGCGCGCGGCAGCTGGCCGCCGGAGTGGCGATCGTCGATGCCCTGCTCGAGCGTTATGGCCTCCGGGGTGCCGAGGCGTCGGAGGCGAGCCTGCGCGACGGACTGATCATGAGCGTGGCCCACTTTGGGGACGACTGGACCGACGCGCTCGAGCGGAAGCTAGGCGGGCTGACTTAAGAGGAGCTGTCTGCCAGCCAGCGGCGCAATGGGTCGAGTGCCTGCGGCTCGTGGAAGTGGCGGCGATGGCGGCCTTCGGGCATCGTCTGGATCAGCCCGGCGGCATCGAGGATGGCCAGGTGCTTCATCACTCCCCAGCGAGTCATGCCTCTGGTCTGCTGGGCCAGTTGGGCGGTCGACAGACCAGGCTGACCAGCGATGAGGGACAGCAATCGGCGACGCGTTGGGTCGGCCAGAGCGCGGAAGATATCGTCCAGTCTGTCTTCGGATGCTTCCAATGTAGTGACTAAATGGTCACATGATGTGTTCCCGGAGTCAAGCCGGACGTGTAATATTGCTCGTCCAATGGCCAGGGTTCTCGAAGGACAGGCACCCGGTACGCGCTCTGCGGAGCGCCAGGCCAGCGCGCTCGTCAGATCCTGGGTCGGTCGATCAGACGGGCTGGAAGCGATGCTGGAGCACGTTGGCGGCGTCGATCAGGTCGGCGTCGAGGAACGTGTCGCGAGCCTCCAGCGCCGCTCGATAAAGCGCGAGTCGAAGCTCTGGGCGCTCGATCTGGCCGTCCGGATGATGGACCTGACCACGCTCGAGGGAAAGGACACCGAGGGCAAGATCCGGGCGCTGTGCGCCAAGGGGATACGGCCTGATCCGTCCGATCCGTCCATACCGAGCGTGGCCGCCATCTGCATCTATCCCGCGCATATCCCCACCGCGAAGCGCGCCCTCGCGGGCACCTCCGTGCGAGTCGCCAGCGTCGCGACCGGCTTCCCGTCCGGGCAGACCTACTCCGACGTGAAGATCCTCGAGACCCGCCAGGCAGTCGAGGCCGGTGCAGACGAGATCGACATGGTCATCGATCGCGGCGCCTATCTCGAGGGCGACTATCGCCACGTGTTCGACGAGATCGTCGCCGTCAAGGAGGCCTGCGGGCCTGCGCACCTGAAGGTCATCCTCGAAACGGGCGAGCTGGAGACCTACGACAACGTCCGGCGGGCCAGCATCCTGGCCATGGCCGCCGGGGCGGACTTCATCAAGACGTCGACCGGAAAGATCCAGCCGGCGGCCACGCTCCCCGTGACGCTGGTGATGATGGAGGCCGTGCGCGAATTCCACCGCCGCACCGGTCGTGTCGTGGGGATCAAGCCCGCCGGTGGAATTCGGACCGCTAAGGAGGCTATCGCCTACCTCGTGGTGCTGTACGAGACACTCGGACCGCGCTGGATGACCCCCGAACTGTTCCGCTTCGGCGCGAGCTCCCTGCTCAACGACGTGCTCATGCAGATCCGCAAGGAGCGCACCGGCCGCTACCAGGGAGGGGACTACTTCACGATCGACTGAAAGCCGGACTCAATCGCCCCGGAGGCGCGAGTAGAGCGTCAGATCCTGGTATGCGCCGCCCCGGAACTGGGCGCCGCGCATGGTCCCTTCCCGAACGTAGCCAGCCTTCTCGAGGGCCCGCTGCTCGGCGACGTTGCTGACGTCAGTGGAGGCTTCGACGCGATTGATCTGGGTGCTCGCAAACAGGTAGTCGGCCACCAGTCGCTGCGCCTCGACGCCCAGGCCCTGGCCGCGCGCCGCAGGCACGAGCTCGATGCCGATCTGGAACGCGTCCGACATCGGACTCGCGCCGTAGACCTGGACGAGCCTCCAGCCGATCGTGCCGACCGGCTCGCCGTCGGCGACACGCTCGATGATCAGCGTTCCGTTCCGTTCGTTCCGCAACGGTCCGGCCGCCAAAACGTCGCGCGGCACCGGATCGCGCCGCCCGAAGTCGTTGAAGCCACCAGCGTCCACATTCGCGTTCCAGTTGTCGAGCATGTCGGCGTCGGCGAGCGTGCAGTCGCGCAGCCTGACCAGGCGCCCGACTACTGGCAGGATGCCGAGATCATTCACCGATCGACCGCGCTGAAGGCGAGCGCGGCGTTGAGGCCGCCGAACCCGAAGGAGGTCGAGAGGACGCCCCTGATCTCGGTCTCGAGCGGTTTGGCCAGGAGCCCGGGCAGGAACTCGATCGCTCGTGGATCGGGGTGCTCCAAGTTGACCGTGCCGGGCGCCCATCCGCGCGAGATGGCAAGCGAGCAGATGACCGCCTCGATTGCGCCCGATGCGCCGAGCGGGTGTCCGTAATAAGCCTTGGTGCCACTGACGGGCACGGTCTTCGCGCGCGGGCCGAGGGCTCGGGCGATGGCGCGCGCCTCCACGGCGTCGCCCAGCGGGGTCGATGATGCGTGGGCATTGACGTAGTCGACGTCGGCGGCCTTCATCCCCCCGTCGGCCAGCGCAAGCCGAGCTGCGCGGGCAGCCTGGAGGCCGTCGGGCCGCGGCTGAACCATGTGGAAGGCGTCGCTCGTCGCGGAGTAGCCGCGCAGCTCCGCGTACGGCTTCGCTCCGCGCTTACTCGCCACTTCCGCGTCCTCGAGCACGAGCAGCGCGGCGCCTTCGCCCATGACGAAGCCGTCGCGTTCGGTGTCGAACGGGCGCTCGGCCTCTGTGGGGCGGTCGTTGTGGCCCGCGCTGAGCGCACGGATGATGTCGAATGCTCCGAAGGCCAGCGGGCTCAAGGGCACCTCGACGCCTCCCGCGAGGGCCGCATCCGCGCCCCCGCTGCGAATCAGCCGGAACGCCTCGCCGATCGCGACGGCGCCGGCGGCACACGAATTGGCGGTCGACAGGATCGGCCCGTGGAGACCCAGCGCGATCCCGAGGTTGGCCGGCGCCGCGCCGCCGAAAACGGCCAGAGCCAGGTTGGGCGCCACCGCACGGATGCCGCGTTCCATGTAGCGCTCGTGCTGCATCTCGGCGTATGCGATGCCACCCAGTGCGGATCCGACGTAGACCGCGAATCGATCAGCGCGCGGAGCAGCCTTCCCACCCATCTCGATCTTCGCGTCGGCTATCGCCAGCCGGCCGGCCGCCAGCGCGAAATGGCTGAAACGGTCGGTCTGTCGCGCCGTCTTGGCATCCATGAAATCGGTCGGTTCGAAGTCATCGATCTGCGCCGCGACCTGCGAACGGAAAGCCGACGGATCGAACCGATCAACGCGCTGGACCGGTGACTTCCCGGCGTGCAGTCCCGCCCAGAAGGGCTCGAGCCCGGTACCGATCGGCGTCACCAGGCCAAGGCCGGTTATCCAGACTTTGCGCCCTCCCCGACTTCGCGTTGCCATCTCCTCAGCTCGCCTCGGCAAGGCGCTTGAAGGTTGCCAACGTGCGCCCAGCGATCGGTCGAACGAAGAGCCGGTCGACAACCCGGGGGAACAAGTCGTCGCCGAGGAGCGGAAGGCTTCTATGGAAGTCGTGCTCGATGGTGACCTGGGAGCCGGTGCTGGTCGGACGGATGTACCAGGTCACGTCCATGCCGCGCGTGGCGCCAGCAGTGTGGGTGAAGCGGAGCCGCAGGTCGTCCGGGTCGGAGTCGTCGGACCACTGCTTGCTGCGCCAGTGCACGGGTATGCCCCCCTTCCACAACGGACGGACAGCTGACATTGTGGCGTCCACATGCCCACCCTCACGTGAGTGAATGGTCACCTTTCGGTAGTGGGGGAGCAGCACTGGCCAGCGAGAGATGTCTCTCGCAAGATCGAACACGGTGCGTGCCGTGGCGCTCACGTCGATGGCGATCTGCGTGCGCAACTAGCTTGGGCCACGTTCAGCGTCGAGATGGCTCACGGTGACCGATACCAGGTCGACGACCGGAAGACCATCGATCTCGGCGCGCGCGAACCAGGAGGCGGCATCTGTCGATTCCTCCAGCTCGTCGCGCAACTCGCCGCCGACGATCCTGACGCGATATACGAGCCGTATCGAATGCCACTCGCCGAGACCGGACTCCGGCCGTGCCGGCGCAATGCGTGAGTCGACGAACGCAAGCGAGGTGATCGTCCCGACGAGGCCCGTTTCTTCTGTCAGCTCGCGCAGGGCGCCGTCCGCCGGATCCTCACCAAAGTTCAGGCCGCCGCCGGGCAAGGTCCACCAGCCAGCCTCCGGATATCCGGGCGCGACCCGGACGAGGAGCACGCGCCCACCTTCATCTGTGGCCAGCGCGTATGCGGCGACGCGAGTCCAGCGGGGCGGCTCCGGATCTGCCGTCACGGAGCCAGCAACCGTGCCATGAAGCGCGGATCCAGCGCGCGCGAGGCCGGTATCTGATCGGTCAACACCAGGGTCAGCGTCTCGCGCACCCGGTCGCGACGAGCGAGGCGGCGCAGCGCGTAGTCGAGCAGCGCGGGCTGAGCGAGGAATGCCTGGAGCACCCACGAAACGACGTCCTTGGTACGAAACCTGCTGCGCAGGCGGCGATCGTAGTCGTCCAGCGCTCGAGCGTCGCCACGCAGCCATCCCGTGATCGCGTCGGCGGCGAGCTCCGCGGATACGAGCGCGCGGTGGAGCCCCTCGCCCGTCAGCGGGTCGATGAACCCACACGCGTCTCCCACGAGCAGAAAACCAGCTCCGGCGTTGCGGGTGACGCGATGGCTGAGCCGGCCGGCGGCCGCGTATGAATCGGTCACCTGCGCGGACATCCACGGCTCGCTCGGACCAGGGATCTGACCAATGAGGCGCGCCGCGATCACGTCGAGCGGCTCGGCAAGGAGGCCCCGGGGCATGACGATGCCGATGTTCACCCGATCGCCCGGAACGGGAGCGATCCCGACATACCAGCCCTTGCCGAAGACGAATCTCCCGGTCATCGGCTGGCCTGCAGGAGCGGCTTGAGGGTCAGCCATGTGGAACGTCAAGCCCGCCTTTGACAGCCGCGGGCGCGCCATCACGCCAGCGGCGCGCGCGACGACTGAGTTCGGACCATCGGCGCCCACGATAAATCGCGCGCGCACTGTCTGAGCGCCCCCGTCTCTGTTTGGACCAGTCGCGGAGGTGCGCAGCCAGCCCGACTCAGCGGCTGCCCGAGGCAATCCGACGGACTGAACGACTCTACTCACGCGGACGTCGGCGCCGGCGTCGCGCGCTCGATCGAGCATTGCCCCGTCGAGCTGCACACGGTCGAACCCACCCGCGTGACCGTGCCGATACTCGATGCGACACGTCGCGCCGCTCGTCGTCCCGAGCGCCAGGGCAGATATCGGGCGCGAAAGGTCTGCCACCTGGGCTTGGGTCAGCCCCAGATCGATCAGGCGACTGTGGGTAAGCGGCGATGAGAAGACGCCACAGGCGCGCCACTTTGGTTCGGCGGAGCGCTCGAAGACGATCGTGCTCACACCGGAGTGCGCGAGCCGCGTCGCAAGGGCGGCCCCGGCCGGCCCACCGCCGACGATGGCCACCGCTGCCTCGTCAACCATTCGCGTCCCCAACCGGCGCAAATACGACTGCGTAGCGGTAGCCGGGCCTGGACCGATAGCGCGCGACCTCCCGCAGCCCATGGGCCTCCGCCATTGCTGACAGCTCATTCGGCCGATATGCCCTCCGGACCGAGAGCGGTGCGTCATGGCGGGTATATCGATTGCCCGTGGCGGCGTGCGCCAGGAGCCAGGCTCCGAGCCACCAGATGCGCCGTCGATCGAGGTCGTTCACGATCACTGCCTGGGATGCGACGCGGGCCATTTCGCGCATGAGGTAGGCAGCATCAGCGGGGTCCAGGTGGTGCAGGACGAGCGAGGCGTGGACGATGTCGAAGGATCGGTCGTCCGCATCAATCCGGTCCGCGGGGGCGAGCCTCACCTCGATTCCCTGCGCGCCGGACTGGGCCACCCGTCGGGCCGCCAGATCCACGATCTCCGCGCGTATGTCGGTCGCGACGATTCCCAGCCGCATTCGGGGTCTGTTTGCGCGCCGGGCAAGGTCAATCGGAATGTCGGCGGCGCCTGTGCCGACATCGAGCATCCGCAACGGCGTGTCGCGGTTGGTCGCAAGAAGCGGTTCCAAAGCTCGCCAGGAGAGGTCGACTCCGCCGAGCCAGCGATTGACTCGAGCCAGATCACGGAGATTCGACTCCAGGGTTCGCAGATCCAACGGACCGTCGAGGAGCTCAGGGGCTCCCGCCTGTCGCCTCATTGGACAAGCGTATTGGGTCTAGGTGAAACCTTCGACGCTGAGTCGGCAGACGTTATGTGACCAAGTAGTCACCCTGTCTCCATGACAATCACGCGTATCACATGTAGTCTCCCTTCGATGGCGGAAAGAAAACGATCGACGAAGTCCACGACCAGGGCCCTTGTTCCGAGCGCCAAATCGACTGACGTTGGGCGCGGTACGGATGCGCCGTCCAGTTGGGGACTGGGCGACGGGCAGCGGGTGCCGTGGGAATACGCAGCCGCTCCAGAGTCGCGCGACATCGTTCAGCTCAAGTCGCGCTACGGGCTGTTCATTGGCGGCAAGGAGGTGGCGCCCCGCAGCGGGCAGTGGTTCACGACCATCGACCCGGCCACAGAGGAGCCGATCGCAGAGATCGCACGGGCGAACGTTGACGACGTCAACCAGGCCGTTGCGGTCGCGCGACGCGCCTTCAAGCGCGGCTGGGGCGACGTGCCGGGGAGCGAGCGGGCCAAGTACCTGTTCCGGATCGCGCGGATCCTCCAGGAGCGCAGCCGAGAGTTCGCCGTGCTCGAGTCGATCGACGGTGGCAAGCCCATCAAGGAGTCGCGTGACGTGGACGTGCCACTCGCCGCGGCCCACTTCTGGTATTACGCGGGCTGGGCCGACAAGCTCGAGTACGCATCCCGGGCGCGCGACCCGAAGCCCCTCGGCGTCTGTGCCCAGGTCATCCCCTGGAACTTCCCGCTGTTAATGCTGGCCTGGAAGATCGCGCCGGCGCTCGCCGCGGGCAACACGGTCGTGCTCAAGCCTGCCAGCTCCACGCCCATGTCGGCCCTCTTCTTCGCAGACGTATGCCGCCAGGCGGATCTTCCAGCAGGGGTCGTGAATATCATCACCGGCCCGGGCGAGATCGGGCTTGCCCTCGTCAAGCATCCCGACGTGGACAAGGTGGCGTTCACCGGCTCGACGGTCGTCGGCAAGGAGATCGGTCGCGCGCTCGCCGGCTCTGACAAGGCGCTCACGCTCGAGCTCGGCGGCAAGGCAGCGAACATCATCTTCGACGACGCACCGATCGACCAGGCCATCGAGGGCGTGGTCAACGGCATCTTCTTCAACCAGGGCGAGGTGTGCTGCGCGGGCAGCAGGCTCTTCGTCCAGGAGTCGATCGCCGAGCCTTTCGTCGAGCGACTGAAGGATCGACTTTCTACTCTGCGCGTGGGCGACCCGCTCGACAAGAACACGGACGTTGGCGCCATCAACAACGCGGCCCAGTTGGCCAAGATCGAGGAGCTGCTCGAAGTCGGCCAGGCCGAGGGCGCGGACATGTACCAGCCGGCCTGTGACCTCCCGGCTCGCGGCTACTTCGTCCGACCCACGCTGTTCACCAACGTCAGCCAGTCGAGCCGCATAGCCCAGGAAGAAATCTTCGGACCAGTGCTATCCGTGCTGACGTTCCGCACACCGGCCGAGGCGATCGAGAAGGCGAACAACACGGCCTATGGCCTGTCAGCCGGCGTGTGGACGGACAAGGGCAGCCGCATCCTCGCGATGGTCTCCCAGCTTCGTGCCGGAGTGGTCTGGGCCAATACCTATAACCGGTTCGATCCGACCTCGCCGTTCGGTGGCTACAAGGAGTCCGGCTTCGGCCGCGAGGGCGGCCTGCACGGCCTGCTGTCGTACCTCGACACCGGCGACGCCCACTGATGACAGCGCAGCAACCGTCCCGGCGCCCCTTTCTGGTCAGGCCCGGCGAGCGCGACGCCGTCTGGTCGCTCGGAGGCCATTTCACGACCAAGCTCGATGGCGCCCAGAGCGCGGGCGCGTTCTCGCTTGCGGAAGCGCTCGCGTGGCGCGCGACCGAGCCGCCGCTCCACGTGCATCAGCGCGAAGACGAGGCCTGGTACGTGCTCGATGGGCACATGACGTTCCACATCGATGGTCAGGAGCTAGTCGCGACGCGCGGCTGCTTTGTCTTCGCCCCACGCGGATTGCCGCACGCTTTTACGGTCGACGAGGAGCCAACCCGCGTTCTTGTCCTCGCGACGCCCGCCGGATTTGAACACTTTGCGGCCGAGCTGGGCGAGCCCGCGGCCAGCGAATCCCCTCCGGCTGGCCTTACGGCCCCGAGCCCCGAAGTGCTCGCCCCGGTCGCCGAGCGGTACGGGATCCAGGTCGTCGGCCCGCCGGTGCGCGTCATGCGCGGCGAGGCCTGAGTTGGCGACAACGAAACGAGCGGTGCAGTCGACAGCCGCGGCGACTGCACGGATTCCCGTGCGCAAGACGTACAAGCTCTACGTGGGCGGGCAGTTTCCGCGCTCGGAATCGGGCCGTTCGTACATCGTCCGCGGGCCTGACGGGTCGCCCCTCGCCAACGCGGTGCGCTCCTCGCGGAAGGACGTCCGCGACGCGGTTCGCCTGGCGCGCGGCGCCGCCGCCGGATGGGCGGGCAAAACGGCCATGAACCGCGGCCAGGTGCTCTACCGCGTGGCCGAGTTGATGGAGGGCCGCCGCGCCCAGTTCATCGAGGAGGTCGCTGCGGCAGAGGGAGTGCCGGCGACCAGGGCGGAAGCATTGGTCGATCGGTCGATAGACCGTTGGGTCTGGTATGCCGGCTGGGCGGACAAGATCTCGCAGGTCTTCGGCACTGTGAACCCGGTCGGCGCGCCGTACTTCAACTTCACCTTCCCTGAGGCCACCGGGGTCGTCGGTGTTGTGGCTCCCGAGGGCTCTTCGCTCCTCGGACTCGTCTCGCGCGTGGCTCCGGCAGTCGTGGGCGGCAATGCACTGGTCGTTCTCGCGTCTGAGTCGCGACCGTTCCCGGCCGTCACCTTGAGCGAGGTCCTCGCCACGTCTGACGTCCCGCCCGGCGTGATCAACGTATTGACGGGCCTGAAGGCCGAGCTCGTGCCCGTCATGGCCGGCCACATGGACGTGAACGCCATCGACATCTGGGGCGTGCCGCGCGAGATGCGCGAGGGGGTCGAGGTCTCGGCCATGGAGAGCGTCAAGCGTGTGGCACGGCCGCCGCGCGACGGCGAGGAGCGTTTCGACTGGCTTGATGATTCCCGCGCTCAGCGTCCGGAGTGGATCACCAGGTTCCTCGAGATGAAGACCGTCTGGCACCCGATCGGAATCTGACCAACCCGACCCGAAGGGGCGGCTGGGGTGCTGGCGAGAGGCGCTGGCTCGTGCTGCTCGCGCTCCTCACGGTGCTGCCCTTCCTGCTGTTGGCCGTCTGGGCGCGGTACTGGTCTCCCGCGCCGTGGGAAGCCGGGCTTCTCCAGGCAATCGAGGTCCAACTGGGTTTGGCCGGCGACATCACCCGCGGGATCAACACGCTGGGCAATCTGCCCATCTGGGCAATCGTCGTCGCAGTCGCTGCCGCCGTAATCGGCGCCGTGCGCGGGATCCGGGCTGCCGTGCTGGTCGCGCTCAGCTTCGCTTCCGACCTGGCGGCTTTCGTGGTCAAGACCCTCATCGAGCGCGACCGGCCGGAGACGGCGGCGGTCGAGCAGTTCTTTGGCTCCGACGGCTTCTCGTATCCCAGCGGTCACACGGTCAGGGCCGCGGCCCTGGTCGCGGTCGTCCTCTGGCTAGTGGCGCCGGTGCGTTGGCGCCTGCCGCTCGCCGTTATCGGCGGACTGAGCGCGGGCCTGCTGATGGGTTACGCCCGCGTCTCGCTCGGCGTGCATTGGCCCACCGACACGATCGGCGGCACGCTCCTCGGTCTCGGCTGGTTCGCGGTGATCGCGTTAGCGATCGGGCTCCAGGGTAGCCAGGAGGGCGCTCGCGCGCAGCGCTGACTCGCCCGATTCGTCGTGACGGAAGAAGACGTAGCAGTCGATGCCGTCAGCCAGGAAGGCGTCCAGTCGCTCGGCCCAGGTAGATAGCTCCGCATCGGAGTATGAGGTTCGGCGCAGCCGCAGATACATGTGGCCGCCAGTTAGACGCAGGTCGGGCTGGTCCGCATCATCGAGGTCCGTGGCGCACAAAGCGGCTCCGTGGGCCCGCAACAGGTCGTACACCTCGTCGGTGTGCCAGGAGGCATCCTGGAACTCGGCAGTCAGAGGCATAGCAGCCGGCCACGCGTCGAGAAGCCCCGTCAGCCGTTCGTCGTCGCGCTGAATTCGATCCGGAACCCGGTAGAGGACGCATCCGAGCCGGTCTCCGAAGGCCAGGTACGGCTGCGTCAGCCAGGCGACCGTTTCCCTCGCGGCCGATCCAAGTGCGCGCATGCTGCCGCCGCGTTGAGCCTTGACCGCGAATCGGAAATCGGGCGGCGTCGCGGCGAGCCATGCCGCGACTGCCTCCGGCCGTGGCTGCTGGTAGAAGGTGTTGTTCAGCTCCACTGCTGGTAGTCGTTCGGCGTAATGACGCAGGAGTGAGTCGGCGCGCGTACCGGCGGGATAGAAGAGCGGCGCCCAGTCGGGATAGGCGAAGCCGCTGGTTCCTACGAGCAGTCGCCCACGGCTCACTGACAGCGCGTCAATGCCAGCGCTTCACTGCCAGCGGAAAAAGCGCGCCGAGAGCAGGAAGGAGACCGCGAGCCAGCCGCCCAGGACGAGGGCGTCGATCGGTAGTGGGGCATAGGCAGCGCCGCCCACCATCGTCTGGCGCAGGGCGTCGCCGAGATACGTCAGCGGCATGATCGAGGCCACGGGTTGCAGCCACTCGGGCATGAAGTCGATCGGGAAGAAGATGCCCGACAGGAACATCAGCGGGAATTGGACCACGCTCGTAAGGGCGTTCGCGGACTCCTCCGTCCGCGCGTAGGACGCGATCACGTAGCCGAGCGCCAGGAACGTGACCGCGCCGAGCACGATGAACCCGGCCACGACGACGAGGCTGCCGACGACAGTCACTCCGAACGCGACGACGCCGATGCCGACGATGATCACTGTCTGCAAGATGGCGATCAGCAAGCGCATGACAACGTTGCTGGCCACGAGCGTTGCACGCGACAGGGGAGTCGCGTTGAGCCGCTTGAGGATGCCCTTCTCGCGCTGCGCGACGAGGGGGATCGCCGCGAATACCCCGAGCTGCATCAGCGCCATGGCCAGGATGCTCGGGACGAAATAGGCGGCCGAGCTGATGCTCTGGGTCTGGAGGGTCTGCGTTGTTACACCCAGCGCCGGTGGCACCCCGGCCAGGGCGAGGTTTACGCCGCCGACTAGCTGCGAGACGATCTGCGCGACGGTCGTGCTCGCCGTCTGGCGGCTTGGATCCGTGTACAGCGTGAGCTGGAAGGGCGGGCCACCGCGGCCGGGCGTCATGGCCTCCCCGAGGCCAGCCGGAACCACGACCACCGCGTCCAGAGTGCCCTCGCGCATCTGCTCGAGAGCCGCGGCCTGATCCGCATCAGTCAGGACCAGGATCGAGACGTCGGCGAAGGCGCCGCGGAGTTGCTGCGAGGCCGGGGAGCGATCCTGGTCGACCCAGCCCAGGGTGAAGCCGGTGCCACCGCCGGAGAAGATCGAGCCGAAGAGGACCACGAAGATGATCGGGAAGGCGAACGTCCAGAAGAGCGAGGCACGGTCGCGGTAGAAGCTCTTGACGTTGGCGACGGTGAGGGGCCAGAGGCCCGCGGTCAGTCTGCGCATCGGGTCGCTCAGTCCCTCAAGGCCCGACCGGTGAGCTCGATGAACACGTCCTCGAGCGTGGGCCGGCGGACGGCCAGGTCCAGGCCCTCGAGGCCGAGCTCGTCGCCGAGCTTCAGCAGTGCCCCGACGGTCTGTGGCACCTGTGACGTGTACAGGACGGTCTCGTCACTTTCGTGCGCGACTCGCTGCACGCCGCTCAGCCCGGACAGGCGCTCGTCGGTCAACTCGGGGCGAGTTTCGAAGCGGACGGTGCGCTCCTTGAAGTGGCGCGTGACCAGCTCATTGACCGTGCCCATCTCGAGGATCTGGCCGTGGTCCATGATCGCCACACGGTCGCACAGGCGCTCGGCCTCCTCCATGTAGTGGGTCGTCAGCAGGATCGTCCGGCCCTGCTTGCGCAGCTCTCCGATCTGGTCCCATAGGGAGCGGCGGCCCTGCGGGTCCAGCCCGGTTGTCGGCTCGTCCAGGAAGATCAGCTCGGGATCGTTGACCAGCGCGAGGGCAATCGATAGCCGCTGACGCTGGCCGCCGGATAGTTCGCGACTGAGCGCAACCTCCCGCTCCTCCAGGCCGAGCTCACGGATCAGCTCCTTTGACGACCGGCGCTTCGCGTAGAAGCTGCCGAAGAGGTCGATCAGCTCGACGACAGTCAGGTTGGGATACAGAGCGGCTGTCTGGAGCTGGACGCCGATGCGCTCCTTGAGTGCTTCAGGGTGGCGCGTGACGTCGATTCCCAGCACATTCGCGCTGCCCGAGTCGGGCCTGAGAAGGCCCTCGAGCATCTCGATGGTGGTCGTCTTGCCCGCGCCGTTGGGTCCGAGCAGGCCGAAGACCTCGCCCTGGGTAACCTCGAAACTGACGCCATCCACGGCGCGGACGGAGCCGTAGCTCTTGTGCAGGTCAACGACGCTGACGACGGAATCGCCGACGGTAGCCATCGCGGACATCTTGGTCGCTTTCTACGCGAGCAGTAAGCGCGTGACTATGACGACGGCGGCGCCGAGCACGGTCAGCGCGATCAGCGGCGAGACGTTTATGCCGCGACGATGTTGCGCCTCAGGCAGTAAGTGACCGGCGCCGATCGCCACGAACGCCCCCGCGAGTCCACCCAGCACGATGCCCAGCTGTTCAGGAGCGAGCGCGACGACCTGGCTTATGCCGATGCCGACGATCGTTGCGAGTGCGTCGAATGCAAGCAGCACGATTGCCCCGGCCCGTCCGCGCCCGCCTGCGAGCGCCAGCGTCACAATGTTCAGGCCGTCGGCGAAGTCGTGGACAACGACGGCGAGTGCCACGACCACGCCGACCTCCGTGCCAGCTTCGAACCCGAGCCCGATAGCCAGCCCATCTAGGACGCTGTGAACGATCAGGCCGGCCGGCGCGAGCCAGCCAAGGACCGCACGCGCCTGGGTGGCCCGAACAGGATGCTCGTGGGGCGCATCCGGGTCCTGCCCGGCTTCGTGCTCGTGCTCGTAGCTGCTCTGGTGGATGAACGCCTCGACCGCCGAGTAGAGGAGATAACCCACGACAGCAGCCGCGCCGGCCAGGAATGGACCGTCGGCGACGCCGATCAGCTCGATTGACTCCGGGAGGAGATCGACTAGCGCGGTGGCAACGAGGATCCCCGCGGCTGCGGCCATCACCGCATGTAGCCGGTGCTGTAGCCGGAAGACGGCGATGCCGCCGAGCAGTGTCGATATGAACGGCAGAACCGCGACCAACCAGATCACCTGGCGACCCCGCAGTCCGCGCACAACCCAAAGAGCTCCAGGCGATGCGTGTCGATCTGATAGCCGGTTCGGCGGGCTATGTCGCTGACGACCGATAGAAGCCCGCTGTCCTCCACCTCAACCGACCGACCACACGCACGACACACGACGTGGTGGTGGTGCTGCTCGGGCTCGCAGGCGACGTACGCATGCTCGCCAGAGGGAAGGTCGAGGCGCTCGAGTGCGCCCAGCTCGGCGAACAGCTCGAGCGCGCGAAAGACCGAGGCGCGTCCGACTTTCAGACGCCGTTCGTGGGCCTGGTCAAGCAACTCTGCTGCCGTGAAGTGACCAGATCGGCTGTCGATGAGCTCGGCCACAGCGCGGCGCGCCCGGGTCACCCGGTGTCCGGTACGTGCGAGGTCGACATTCAGCGCCATAAGTGGGCTAATGATACTCAGTATCAACTGAGAATGCTGGGGAACGATGTTTCGGAAGTGCGGTGACACCCCGGGCGAGTCAAATGACAGGTGGGATGCTTGCGTGGCTGCCCATTGGGCCGCATTGGACCTCGTCAGCTCGGATTTGATGCGGCCAGAGGTTCATGTGGCCGACGTGGAAGGCGCCGACCGCTTGGCGGATGCCCCCGTCACCGTCGCGGGCGTCGTTTGACACGCCCACGGTGTCAGAGCAGCAGCGCACCTAGAATCCGTCCGAATGGCCACTTACGACCCCACGACCGCGTTGCTGGTCGTCGACGTCCAGAACGATTTCGCGGATCCCGGCGGCAGCCTGTATGTGAAGGGTGGCGAGGAGGTCGTACCGGTGATCAACCGCGAGATCGAACGTGCTCGCGCGGCCGGAGCGAGCGTCTTCTACACCCAGGACTGGCATCCCGAGTCGACGCCGCATTTCCAGAAGGACGGCGGCATCTGGCCCGTCCACTGCGTGATGGAGACGTGGGGTGCCGAGTTCCATCGCGACCTGGTCGCCGACGGACCGGTCGTCCGGAAGGGCAGCAACGGCGAAGACGGCTACTCCGGCTTCACGATGCGCGACCCGCAGAGTGGCGACACGATCCCCACCGCGCTGGCCGAGATGCTTGGTGCGGCGGGTGCGACGCAGCTCGTGATTGCCGGCCTCGCGACCGATTACTGCGTCAAGTCGACCGTGCTCGACGCGCGCGCGAAGGGCTATCCGACGACTGTCATCCAGAACGCCATTCGCGCTGTTGATCTCCAGCCGGGCGATGGCGATCGGGCAACCGAGGAGATGCTCGTGGCCGGGGCACTGCTCGAGTCGCGGGCCATCGTCAAGACGGCGTCCGCCGAGGGCGACGGCTAGACTCTCGATCGTGGAGTTCCCAGCCGACGACCGTCCCTACTCACCAGGCCTGGAGAAGGTCCTTGCGGGCGAAACGTCCATCGCGCTGGTCGATGGCGCCAACGGTCGGCTGCTCTATCGCGGCTATCCGATCGTCGATCTGGTCCGGAAGGGTACATACGCCCAGGTCGCCGAGCTCCTGTGGACCGGCGAATGGCCCGATCAGGCCCACCTCCCCACCGCACCTCTGCCCGACGCCGTGCTCACCGCACTCCGCGCGCTACCGGCCAAGGCACTCCCCATGGACGCACTGCGGACGGCCATCTCCTCCTGGGGAGCGGTCAACCGACTGACCTATCCGCCGACCGTCGAGCAGGCGCGTTCGCTGACCGCGCTGGCCCCATCGGCCCTCGCGGCATTCGGCCGCCTGCGCCAAGGCAAGGAGCCAGTCGAGCCAGATCCCGAGCTCCAGCTGGCTGCGGGGTTCCTTTATCAGCTGACCGGCGAGACACCCGACCCGGCCGCCGCCCGTGCCCTCGATGCGTACTTCATCACGGGTGCGGAGCACGGCTTCAACGCCTCGACGTTCACCGCGCGCGTGATCATCTCGACCCAGTCGGACATCGCCAGTGCGGTCGTCGGTGCCATCGGGGCGCTCAAGGGCCCGCTCCACGGCGGCGCACCGTCGGAGGTCGTCAGCCAGCTGCACCAGATCGGCTCGGTGGAGCATGCCGAGAAGTGGATCGACGACGCCCTCGACCGGGGCGAGCGCCTGATGGGCTTCGGTCACCGCGTGTACCGCGCCTACGATCCGCGAGCGGCCGCACTGCGTACCGTCGCCGAGGGCATGGGGAGCATGGCGGATTGGCTCAAGCTCGCCGTCGCGGTGGAGGACATCGCGCTGCGCAAGCTCGCAGAGCGACACCCAGAGCGTGCCCTGAAGACGAATGTCGAGTACTACGCGGCCGCCGTGCTACAGGGCGTCGGGCTGCCGCCCGACCTGTTCCCGGCAACGTTCGCCCTGGCACGTCACGCCGGCTGGACTGCGCACGTCCTCGAGCAGGCATCTGCCAATCGACTGATCCGACCAGACGTACGCTACGTGGGCCCGGCCGAGAGGTCGCTGCCAGGGTTGGTCGCGGTCCGCTGACGGGCCGCGACAAGCATTCGGAGGGGTAAATGCGAGTTCGAGCTGGAATTGCTCTAGCAGCCTTGATGTTGATGAGTCCGACAGGTCTCGCCTCGCCGGCACTGGGGGCGAGCGACCTGCTGCCGGACATGAAGATGGCGCCCATCTACGGAATCCAAGTGGCCACGACCGCCAACGGTCACAAGAAGCTTCGGTTCGGCACGGTCGCGTTCAACGTCGGCGATGCTGCCCTGGAGGTCCGCGCGCGCAATCGCAGCCGCGGCGAGCTGCTCGACGTCTTCCAATGGGTCTACCGATCCGACGGCACCGGCCGCAGCCTGCCCAAGTCCAAGGCGCGGGTCTTCTATACGGGCGACGGCCACGATCACTGGCATGTTGAGCGGTTCATGGTGATGCGCCTCACGCCCAATCCCGGCACGGCCACTTCATCGGTCCGGCGGATCCGCAAGATCGGTTTCTGCCTGGTCGACTCGATGCGCATCACTGCGAGCCAGCGTCCGCCCAATGCCTCCGAGTTTCCGGTCTACGGCAACTGCGGCGTGCGCGCCAGCAAACGGATAACGGTCGGCGTTTCGGTCGGGTGGGGGGACAACTATCCGCCCGAGTTCGCGTTCCAGGCGATCCCCGTCGACGGCCTTCCTGCCGGCAGTTACCGCCTCTGCGCAACGGTGAACCCGAGGGGCCTGTGGACCGAGAAGAACAACAACTTCAGCAACAACTCGTATTGGCTGGACATCGATCTGGACGTGGCGAACGACGATGTGACCGTCACTGACGGTGGAGCCACCGCCTGTAGCAGCTAGCGACGCCGTAGCTAGTCGGCAACGGTCCGGCGGAGTTGGCGATCCCAATGCCGGTCACATCGGCAAAATAGCGGTTGGGCTCTAGCGGTCATCGCAACATTCCTCGTCATAGCTGCCAAGTGTGACGC
>JBBDRY010000066.1:0-1162 GCA_040905225.1 Chloroflexota bacterium
TGGGCCACATCCAGCTGGCCAGCCCGGTCAGCCACATCTGGTATTTCAAGGGCACGCCCTCCCGGCTGGGCATCCTGCTCGATATCAGCCCGCGCAACCTCGAGCGCATCCTCTATTTCGCGCTGTACATCACCACCTGGGTCGATGAGGACGCGCGCGCCCGGCTGCTCCAGCAGTTGGACGAGGAGGCGGAGGGTCGTGGCGGCCGCGCCGGCCGTGGCCTGTCCGAGATGGAAGATCGGCTGCGCGCCGACCTCAACCGCGATACCGACGAGCTCACCGAGAGCCTGACCGCGTTCAAGGCAGAGCGCGAAGAGGAGCGTTACGGTCGCACCGCGGAGCTGGTCGCTGCCCAGCAGGAGACCAAGGCCCTGATCGAGGGGCTCAAGGGCGCCGCCGAGGAGCCCATCGTCTTCCCGCCCACCACAGAGATCATCGTTGCCGCCACAGACAAGGGCGGCAAGACCGCCGTCACGGCACTGAACAAGGCCGCGGCGGCCGAGATCGAGCGCGTCAACACGGAGATCCAGGAGCGCGAGAAGCTCCAGGAAGACCAGATCCGCGCCCAGCTCGAGGACAAGCGCCTCGAGATGGATGCCACCCTCGAGACCGAGCGTGAGCGGCTGAAGACAGAGGCCGAAGGCACCAAGGACGACATCCGCAAGGCGCGCGATGAGATCAACCGCCTTCAGCCGGGCATGATGCTGCCCGAGTCGTCGCTCGACGGCTGGAACTACCGCGAGCTCGACCGCAAGTACGGTTCGGGCGTCCGTGGTGGCGCGCGGCTGTTCGGCGCCGGCATGGGCGCCGAGGCAGTGCGCGAGCTGATCCAGCGCATGGAGCTCGAAGAGCTCGGCCAGCGCCTGCATGGCGAAGTCCGCACCACCAGCGGTCAGCGGCGCAAGAAGGCGATCAAGCGGCTCCGCCTGATCGAGGCCTTCCGGCGCAGCGGCAACCGGCCGGAGTGGATGATCCTGTCCGTCCTGCCGGTGATCCCGCCCGACCTGCGACCGATGGTCCAGCTCGACGGTGGCCGGTTCGCGACGTCAGACCTGAACGACCTCTACCGCCGCGTCATCAACCGCAACAACCGGTTGAAGAGGCTGCTCGAGCTCGGCGCGCCCGAGATCATCATCCGCAACGAGAAGCGCATGCTCCAGGA
>JBBDRY010000067.1:0-10148 GCA_040905225.1 Chloroflexota bacterium
CGAGCCGGAAGTAACCCCTTTGGGGCGTCCAAACCGAACGCCTGTTAGACTCGGGGCGATCTAAAGCAAGGAAAAACCGGAGGAACGGGTGCCCCTGGCGCGGGAAGCCAAGGAAGGGATCGTGGCGGAATATGCCCGATCAGAGACAGACACAGGCTCGCCTGAGGTCCAGATCGCACTCCTGACAGAGCGCATCAAGGACCTGACCGAGCATCTGCGTGCCTTCCCCAAGGACAACCACTCGCGTCGTGGCCTGCTCAAGCTCGTCGGGCAGCGACGGCGGCTGCTTGCGTATCTGATGCGCAAGGACAACGCCCGCTATCGCGTCGTAATCGGCAGCCTCGGACTGCGCCGCTAAGCAATACCCGTCCTCCCTGAGTCGGAGGACTGATGCCAGTCACAACGTTATCGACCGAATTGAACGGTCGAACCCTGACCATCGAGACCGGCAAGCTCGCACGGCTTGCAGGCGGCTCGGTGACCGTCCGTTACGGCGACACGATGCTGCTCGGGACGGCCAATCGCTCGGAACCACGGCCGGGACTCGATTTCTTCCCGTTGACCATCGAGTTCGAAGAGCGCATGTACGCCGCGGGCAAGATCCCGGGCGGCTTCATCAAGCGCGAGTCGCGCCCGTCTGAGGCAGCGATCCTCGCCGCCCGATTGACGGACCGGCCCATCCGGCCGCTCTTTCCCGAGGGCTACAAGGACGACATCCAGGTGGTCCTGACCGTCCTGTCGACGGACCAGGAGAACGACCCGGACATCCTGGGGACGATCGCCGCTTCGGCCGCGCTGACGATCAGCGAGATCCCGTTCGGTGGGCCAATCGCCGCTGTGCGTGTCGGCCGGATCGATGGCGAATTCGTCCTCAACCCCACCGTTAGCCAGCTCGAGAGCTCTGAGATTGACCTGATCGTCTCCGGCACGCGCGACGCGATCATGATGGTCGAGGCCGGCGCCAAGATCGTCAGCGAAGACGTGATGGCCGAGGCGATCATGTTCGGCCACCGCTCTCTGGCCCCGATCATCGACCTCCAGGACCAGCTGCGCGAGCAGGTCGGCAAGCCCAAGCGGCTGCCGTACATCGAGCCTGGTGTCGACTCCGTCCTCGAGCTTGTCAAGGCCTTCGAGACGGACCGCCCATTCGTCGTGTTCGACGTCGAGACCACCAGTCGCGACGTCAAGCAGGGCGCGATGGTCGAGATCGGCGCGGTCAAGGTCAGTGGCGGCAAGATTGCCGACCGCTGGTCCACGCTGGTCAATCCGGGCGTGCCGATCATCGGGCGCCAGCTGCACGGCATCACGGACGGGGACGTCAAGGACGCTCCATCGCCGGCCGAGGCCGCGCAGACCTTCCTGGATTGGGCGGGCGACGCTCTGCTCGTCGGTCACAACATCGGCTTCGATATCGGCTTCCTCGAAGGCGCGCTTGGCTCAGGCCAGCGCATCGAGCGCGGCCACTACCTCGACACGCTGGTGCTGGCACGCGAGGCCTATCCGGACACTGATTTGAAGCTGGGCGATCTGGCCCGGTTCTTCGAGCTCGAGGTCGAGCCCAACCACCGAGCACTGCCGGACGCAGAGGCGACCGCGCAGCTGCTCATTCGGCTGGCAAGCGACCTGCCCGATCGGATCGGCGTCTACCGCGAGACCGTCTCGAACGCTATTCGTTCGCTGCGCAGCGGCGGCACCGCCGAGGACGTCACCAAGGCGCTCGAGTCGGCGCGCAAGGCAGCGCGGTTCTCCAAGAATCTCGCCGGCCTGCTGCACAAGAAGGTCGTCCGCGAGCTGGTGCTCAACGAAGGCATCCGCATGGACGGCCGCGACACGGACACGATCCGGCCGATCACGGTCGAAGTCGGGCTCCTGCCGCGTGCACACGGCTCGGCGCTCTTCACGCGCGGTGAGACGCAGGTCCTGAGCGTGGCCACTCTTGGCCCATCGTCAGACGTGCAGCGCATTGACACGATCAGCCCCGAATTGTCCAAGCGCTACATCCACCACTACAACTTCCCGCCCTACAGCACGGGCGAGAACAAGCCCATGCGCGGGCCGTCGCGGCGCGACATCGGCCACGGTGCGCTTGCCGAGCGGGCGCTCGTCCCAGTGCTTCCGCCTTCCGACGAGTTCCCGTACGTCATTCGCGTCGTGAGTGAAGCCGTCACATCGAATGGTTCGACTTCGATGGCCTCAACGTGCGGCTCGACGCTCGCCCTGATGGACGCCGGTGTGCCGATCAAGGCGCCGGTGGCCGGCGCGGCGATGGGCCTGATGTCCGGCGAGGACGGCAAGTTCGCCGTTCTGACAGACATTCTGGGCAAGGAAGACGCGTTCGGTGACATGGACTTCAAGGTCACCGGCACGTCGGAGGGCATCACCGCCATCCAGATGGATATCAAGGTCCTGGGCATCAACGAGGCAATCATTCGCACAGGGCTCGAGAAGGCCCACACGGCGCGCCTGTTCATCCTCGACAAGATGCTCGAAGTGATGCCGTCCACCCGGTCCGAGATGAGCGCCTACGCGCCGCGCATCACGACCATCAAGATCAACCCCGAGAAGATCCGCGACATCATCGGCAAGGGCGGCGCCACGATCCGCAAGATCCAGGAGGACACGGGCACCGAGATCAACGTCGAGGACGACGGCACGGTCGAGATCGCCGCGGTCGACGGCGTGAAGGCCAAGGCCGCAATCGCGTGGATCGAGGGCCTCACCCGAGAGGTCGAGATCGGCAGCCTCTACCTGGGCAAGGTGACCCGGATCATGGGCTTCGGCGCCTTCGTCGAGATCCTGCCCGGTAAGGAAGGCCTCGTCCGCATCGGCGAGCTGGCCGACTACCACGTTCCGACAGTCGAGGACGTGGTGTCAGTCGGCGACGAGATCATGGTCGTGGTGACCGAGATCGATCGCCAGGGGAGGGTCAACCTCTCCCGCAAGGCTGCGATGCAGAGGCACCTGGCCAAGGCGCCGGCGGAGGTCGGCAGCTAACCCTTCCGAGTACGAAGTTCGAGCGGCCCGCCTCCAAGGCGGGCCGTTTCGATTCAGTTGGCCTTGGGCGGCTGGACGCGCGACATGAGCCCGATGGTGTTGCCGTCGGGATCGTCTAAGAAAGCCATCCACTCCTCGACACCGTTGACTCGGTCGGCGTGAGGACATCCGGATGGGGTGGCCTGCCGCGGCCGCGAGTTGCGATCCAACCCAGCCTAGCCCTCTCCACCCGATTTTCCCTCCCCCCGCGGTCGTCCGGCATTTTCGGTCGCCAAATGTCGGTCATACCGTCACAGAGGGCACTAATGACGTCAGGGGTACGCCGGAGCGGCGAACAGGCCCGAAATGCCCGCCACCCAAGCGTGAATTGCGCCAGCGGCTTCCCTGCATAAAGCGCTCAGCGGCACACACGGTGCCACAAGTGCCCTGCATGACGGTATCGCCGACACGAGGCGGCTCCAAGGGGCTTCGTGGACTGGGCGGGCCCCGGCGGGGGACGGGTCGCTGTATTATCGAGGCCGTGCCCCGTCGGATTTCATTACTGAGTGACGCCATGCCGCGCGCACAGAATCGAGGGCACAAATGGACCGGTCGGGCCGCGTGACGCCGGATGAGAGAAGGCAGGCGCTCGACGAGATAGCCGCCGAGGTCGCTGTCTGTACTCTCTGTCCGCTGCACGCTCAACGGACCCGCGCGGTCCCGGGGGAGGGCCATCCTGAGACCGAAGTCGTCTTTGTCGGCGAGGGCCCGGGCTACAACGAGGACCGCGAGGGCCGTCCATTCGTCGGTCAGGCTGGCGGCCTGCTCAACGAGCTCCTCAAAGCCATCGGGTGGCGCCGCGAAGACGTCTTCATCACCAACGTCGTCAAGTGCCGGCCGCCTGGCAACCGCGATCCCGAGCCGGCCGAGATCGCTGCCTGCGCGCCATACCTCAAGCGCCAGCTCGCGGTGCTCGATCCCGCCGTGGTGGTGACACTGGGCCGTCACTCACTCGGAACGTTCATGCCCGGGGCGCGCATCTCGAGCACGCATGGCACCACCAGTCCGACTGACCCGGAAACTGGCGCGGCCAACGCGATGGTCTATGCGATGTACCACCCCGCGGCAGCGCTGCGCCAGGGGAGCCTGAAGGAGACGATGCTGACCGACATGTGTGGCCTGCCGGAGGTGCTGATCCAGCACCGTGAGCGCCGCGCGAACAACCACGGGGCCGAAACGACCGCGGCGCCGACGCCGAGCCTGACGCCCGTGCCCGAACCGGAAGCGGCCATCGAGGATGTCGAAACCGCCCTCGAGCACGCTGCCGTCGTGGCCACCGGCCCCGCGGCGAGTGGCGAGCCGCAGCTGGAGCTCTTCCGATGACGGGGAGAACCAGATGAACGGCATCCTGCGCATCCTGCCCCTCGGCGGCGTCGGCGAGATCGGCAAGAACATGTACGTCTACGAGTACGGCGACGAGATCGTGGTCGTCGACTGCGGGCTGATGTTCCCCGAGGAGGAGATGTTCGGCATCGACCTCGTGGTGCCTGACGTCACGTACCTGCGCGAGCGGCGCGAGAACGTCAAGGCCTTCCTGATCACCCACGCCCACGAGGATCACGTCGGCGGGCTGCCATACGTGCTGCCCTACTTCCCAGGCGTCCCGATCTACGCCTCGACGCTGGCACGCGGTCTCCTGGGCAACAAGATCAAGGAACACAAGCTCAACAACAACCCATTGATCCCGCTCGAACCCGGACAGTCCGTGGAAATCGGCCCGTTCAAGGCGACCGCGTTCCGGATCGGCCATTCAATTCCGGACGCAATGGGGATCGCTCTCGACACGCCGGTCGGCCTGGTCGTGCACACGGGCGACTTCAAGTTCGACCACACGCCGGTCGACGGCAAGCTGTCCGACATTCACGCGCTGGCCGAATTCGGCGCGCGGGGCGTGCTGTGTCTGGTATCCGATTCGACGCGCGCCGAGAGCCCCGGCTACACGCCTTCCGAGCGCATCGTCGGCGAAGTGTTCCGCGACATCATGCAGGGGCTCGACGGTCGAGTGATCGTGGCGACCTTCGCGAGCAACATCGCCCGCGTTCAGCAGGTCTTCGATGCCGCGGCGACGTTCAACCGCAGGGTCGCCGTAATCGGCCGCTCGATGGAGCAGAACGTGCGCATCGCCTCGGACCTCGGTTATCTCAAGTTCCCCCAAGGACAGCTCGTCAACAAGGACCGTCTGCGCGATATCCCGGACAAGGAACTCGTGATCGCCACGACCGGCGCCCAGGGTGAGCCGATGGCCGGCCTGGCGCGGATGGCCAACCGTGACCACCGCTGGGTGGAGATCCAGCCAGGGGACACGGTGATCGTCAGCGCAAGTCCGATCCCGGGCAACGAGGAAGTGGTCGGCCGAACGATCGACAACCTGTTCAAGGTAGGCGCGAACGTCTTCTATCACGACATCAAGCGTGCCCACGTGTCCGGCCACGCCAGCCAGGAAGAGCTGAAGCTGATGCTCAACCTCACCCGGCCGAAGCACTTCATCCCGATGCACGGCGAGTTCCGCATGCTCGTCCAGCACGGACGGCTGGCCCAGGAGTTGGGGGTGGCGGCGGACAACATCTACATCATCGAGAACGGCCAGCCGATCGAGTTCGCGGAGGACGGCACAGGGCGCCGAGGAGCACCGGTCGAGGCGGGCTACGTCTACGTCGACGGGCTGTCAGTCGGTGAGGTCGGCGACGTGGTCCTGCGCGATCGGCGCGCCCTGGCGAACGACGGCATGTTCCTCGTCGTCGTCACGGTCGACAAGCAGACGGGCAACCTCATCGGCCGACCAGAGATCGTGACGCACGGCTTCGTGACGGGCGCGGACGACCCGGTGATCGCCGCAGCGGCCGACCGCGTCGCAGCGGCGATCGCGAACCCGGGCGACCACACGAGCGAGCCTGGTCTGCTCAAAGCGCAGATCAAGGACAGCCTCTCGCAGTACCTGTATGAGCGCACAAAGCGACGCCCGATGGTCTTTCCCGTCGTAGTCGAGATCTAGCGGGACCGCCCCAGATGGCAAGCAGAAGCTCGCGGCGCGCGGCACCCACCACGCGCTCCCGTCCGCGCTCCAAGAGCCGTAAGCCGAGCACCCCGTGGATCAGCACGTTCCGCCCGCCGCCCCACGTGCTGCGCTCGCTGATCGGACTGACGCTCATCGTCGCCGGGGCAGTGACCGTGATCGCGCTCCTTTTCCCCACCGCCGGCGTCTTCAACCGGTATGTCGACGATCTCTTGCGGCCGGCGGTCGGGCAGGGTGCCTGGCTCCTGGCGATCCTGCTGATCGTCGCCGGCGTAGTGGTGGAGCGACCGTCGCAACTCGGCTATGCATCGACCTTGGCCGTCGTCGGTGGGATGATCGTCTTCGCCGCCGGCCTCGGACTTATCCATCTCGTCTGGGGCACAGGTTTAACGCCGGGGGCGCTGAGCGCAGGCGGCGGGGCATTGGGGAGCTCGCTGGCGTCTTTGCTCCGTGAACTTCTATCGCCGATTGGGGCTTTCGTGGTCCTCGTCGGCCTGTTCATCGGCGGCTTGATCCTGCTTTTGAACATGACCTTGCGTGGCTTGCTCAGCCCTGTTGCTGGCGGCGGCAGATTGCTGGCCAACGCGGTCGCGACACCCGCACGTGCGATTGCCGCTGGCGCGGCCGAGGCCGCGGGCCGGCGGAATGCCGAGGCGACGCTCCAACCCACGGGACCGGGTCGAGCGAACGGCAACCCGGGCCGCATGGAGGAGCGCAGATCAGACGGGCCCGCGCGACCGATCCCCCCGATCACACCGATGCCCGATCTCGCGCCGGGCGACCAGCAGGTGCTGCCACTCAGCCAGACGTTCTGGAGCGGCGGGCCGGGCAGCTCGACGGCAGGCGGTGCTCGCGTCGCGGCGACCCCGCTGAGCGCGACAGCGGTCGCGATGGCCGAGGAGGAGAAGGAAGCAGCCGAACCTGCCCGGGTATGGGTGATGCCCGGAAACGAGCTCCTAAAGGCGGCCGAACCGGTCATAGGCGGAGCGCGGCTGGATCACTCGCGGAACATCCGGATCATCGAGGAGAAGCTGTCGTCGTTCCAGATACCGGCCACTGTGACGGCAACGAACACAGGCCCGGTGGTGACGCAATACGAGGTGCGGCCGGATGCGCGAATCAAGCTTTCGCGCATCGAGGCGCTGGCCGACGATTTGGCCATGGCCCTAGCTGCTCGATCCATCCGCATCGAGGCGCCCATCCCCGGCCGCGACGTTGTAGGCATCGAGATTCCCAACCATTCCAGCGAGATCGTCGGCTTCCGGCCGCTGCTCGACGACGTTGCGATGAGCGAGGCAGCGAGCAAGCTCACCTTCGCTCTCGGTCGGGATGTCTCGGGCAAGGGCTACGCGGTCGACCTCGCGCGCATGCCCCACCTGCTGATCGCGGGCGCGACCGGCTCCGGCAAGAGCGTGTGCGTCAACGCGCTGATCACGAGCCTACTGATGCGTGCGTCGCCGGAAGAGGTGCGCCTCATCCTGATCGACCTGAAGCGGGTCGAGCTCGCCGCGTACCGCGACCTGCCCCATCTCGAGACGCCGGTGATCGTCGAGGCCCACGACGCGCGGGCCGTGCTGACCAACTTGGTCCACGAGATGGAAAGGCGCTACGAGGCCCTCGCCGACGCAATGGAGCGCAACATCACGGCGTACAACGTCAGCCCGCGGCGCCGTGGCGCGCCGATGTCGTACATGGTCGTCGTGATCGACGAACTCGCCGATCTCATGCTGCGCGAGGGGCGCAAGGTCGAGGAGCCGGTCGTCAAGCTGGCCCAGAAGGCCCGCGCTGTGGGCATCCACCTCGTGCTCGCCACGCAACGCCCCAGCGTGAACGTAGTAACCGGCCTCATTAAGGCCAACGTGCCGTCGCGCATCGCTTTCGCGATGGCCTCGAACGTGGATTCGCGGACAGTGCTCGACGCAAATGGGGCCGAGGACCTGATCGGACGCGGCGACATGCTCTATCAGCCGGCCGACCTGCCGCGCCCCATCAGGCTCCAGGGCGTCTTCGTCAGCGACGCAGAAGTGCTCGCCATCACCGAGTTCTGGCGCCAGCAGGCCGAGCCGGAGTACAACCGAGACCTCCTCGCGGGCGGCGATGCGGACGACGGCGACGGCAGCGGTCAGTTTGCCTGGCTGACGCGTTCGGCAGACGATGAGCTCGCCCCGCGAGCCGCGGAAATGGTGATGCAGACCGGTCGGGCGAGCACCTCGATGCTCCAGACGAAGCTGAGGGTGGGATTCAACCGCGCGACTCGGCTGATGGATGAGCTCGAGAAGCACGGGATCATCGGCCCACTGGACAGCCGAAACCCTGGCGCGCCACGCACCGTGTATGGCCCGGACAACTGGTTGCGCGGCGGCCCCGACGCCGACTCGGACAACTAGCCACCACCTCCCGACTGAGGCCTGAATAGAGGCCCTCGGCGAAGGAAGCCGCAAGCGACGGTCGGACCCCGGCGCGAGCCGGGAGCCGAGCGCTTCGCGCGCAGCAGCAGCCGAAGGCCGACTGCGGAGGAAGGATTAGACTGGCGACCGCGTCAGCGATGGCGCTCACGCTCGAATTCACGAGGAAAAGCGCCCTAAAGATGACCGCGCGCCATAAATTACGCATCGGCAATCGCAGGCTCGGCCGCGATCGGGCGCCGATCGACGCCACACCCGCTACGCCTGTTGGAGAGACCCTCCAGCAAGCGCGCGAGCGCAAGGGCGTGGACCTGTTTCGCGCCGAGCGTGACACGAAGATCAGGCTGCGCTACCTGTCCGCGCTCGAGGATGGCGCGTACGAGGACCTGCCGCCGCCCGTCTACACCAAGGGCTTCCTGCGCAACTACGCCATATACCTCGGCCTGGATCCCGAAGACCTGCTTGAGCGCTGGCGCGACGAGATGGATTCGTTACGCTCGGCCGAGCGCATCGCTGTCGCACCGCCGCCGATGCCAATCGCCGCTCCGGGTCGGCGCGTCACGGTCACGCCGGGCATGTTCGTTGCCGGTCTGGTGCTGCTCGTGGTGCTGGCATTCGTTGGCTACCTCGGTATCCAGCTGCTGCGCTACGCGGAGGTAACCCCGGTCACCCTGACACAGCCGCGGGACCTGTTCAGCACCATCGATGCGGAGCGAACCGTTCTCGAAGGAACGAGCGGGCCGGGCGCCACAATCCAGATCCGCGGGCCAGGCGACGAGCTGTACAACACGACCGCCGATGAGGACGGGCAATGGTCCGAGGAGGTCCTGTTGGCTCGCGGCCCAAACCAGTTCGCGATCACCGCCACGGACGCAGTAACTCAGAGGCGGTCAGAAGAGCTGAACCTCACCATCAACCGGCCGCTGCCGGAACAATCGGCCAGCCCGACGCAGTCTGCTGCCCCACCGGTCTCGTTGACTCTCTCGCTGCTCGGACCGGCAGAGGGCTTGATCAGCACGGACGGCAACGTAGTTGTTCGCGGCACGACTTCCGGGAGCAGGATCACCGTGGAGAGTCATTACATGGGCCAGCCGGGTTCGACCCCCGAGCCCGCACCTTCGCTGCCGCCCGAGCCCAGTCCCGCTCCGGGCCCGGGTGCGAGCCCGAGCGAGGTGCCTCTGTCCTCACCTTCGCCGACGCCCAGTGGGTCGCTCGCGCCAATTGGCCCAGCGCGCGACATAACCGTCCCCGAGTCCGGGACTTTCACTGAGACGCTCGTTTTTTCCATCGGCCGCTGGGAGATGACCATCACCGCGTTCGGTGTCGGCGTCGCGCCGATCTCCGAGACGCGCACGATCACCGTGGAGCCGCCCGTCGTGAGCGGCGTACAGCTGACGATCACCGTCACCGGCCGAGAGTCGTGGGTGCGAGTTCGCGCCGACGGCCGGCGAGTCACGGGGCTGGGGACGCTGCGCACCGGGGACACGCGCACGATCATCGCCGTCGACGAGCTGTGCCTGCGCGCCGGCAACGCGGGTGCACTCGCTATCAACCTCAATGGCCTGGACATCGGCGTGCTGGGCCAGGCCGGCCAGGTCGGAACCTGGTTATTCCGTCCAGGCCAGGCGCCGGAGCCCACCGACTCGGCCTGTTGACCAACGAACAGCAATCCGGCCACTCCGCTGTCGGGACGGCGA
>JBBDRY010000067.1:10248-37796 GCA_040905225.1 Chloroflexota bacterium
CTCGGCCTGTTGACCAACGAACAGCAATCCGGCCACTCCGCTGTCGGGACGGCGAGTGTCGAATCCGCCGATTTATCGGGCCTGGTGGCGCTCGGGGCGAGGATCCAGTCAGCGATGATCGAACGCGGCTTGACCCTCGCCACCGCGGAATCGTGCACCGGCGGGCTGATCGGTTACGCGCTGACCGAAACGCCGGGATCGAGCAGGTTCTACGTTGGCGGCCTGATCACCTATAGCAACGACATGAAGGAGCGCGAGCTGGGTGTGGACGCGCGCACCCTCGAGAACCACGGCGCGGTCTCTGCCCAAACGTGCGTTGCGATGGCAGAGGGCGCACGAAACCGGTACGGCACGTCAATTGGACTGGCTGTGACGGGCATCGCCGGTCCGGACGGCGGGAGCGAGCAGAAGCCCGTCGGCCTGACGTACGTTGGCGTCGCTGACTCGACCGGCCACGACGTGCGGCGCCACGTGTGGGCAGGGGATCGCCACTCGAATAAGGTCGAGAGCGCGCACGCGGCATTGGAGCTGCTTGTCGAGCGGCTTGGAGTGGGCACAGGCAGCTCTTGAACCGCACCGCCGCCGACATTGGCAAGGGTCTTGCGCCGGTACGCAGCGCCAGGCCGATTAGCGCAGGGGAGCGCGTCCATGTTCTGGGTGCGGCCGGAGCAGGTGCGTCTGCGGCGGCCCTGCTCGCTCACAACGCCGGCGCGGACGTATCTGGGTGCGATCCCGGCGGACCATCGCCCTACACGGCCGCCTTGGTCGAGGCGGGCATAACGCTTGCGTGGGAGCACTCCGCGGATCATGTGACGGCGGCGCCCGGCGGTCGGCCGGAGCGACTCGCAGTCACGAAGGCGCTGACGTCCGTAACCCCTGACCATCCTGAGCTCGCGGCGGCGCGCGCGGCCGGCATTCCGATCGAGGCCTGGCAGCAGGTGGTGGCCGACGCCGCGGTCGCGAGCAAACAGCGGCTCGTTGCGGTGGCGGGGACACACGGAAAGTCGACCACGACCGGCTGGCTGGTCGACCTCCTCGTCCGCGCCGGGCGGGACCCGTCGGCATTTGTCGGCGCCCTGCTCGATGCCCGACTCACGGGCGGCACACCGGCCACGGCACGCTGGGGGAGGGGTGACCACTTCGTCGTCGAGGCAGACGAGTACGCCGGCAACTTCGATCCGTATCAGCCCTCTGTTGCGGTGCTTCTCAACGCGGAGTGGGACCACCCCGACGTGTTCGCGGACGAGGCCGCCGTCCTTTCTGCGTTCGAGGCCTGGCTTAGGCGCGCTCCGGGCGCCACGCTCGTCGCCAACGTCGGTGATGCCGGGGTGGCGCGCATCGTGGACCGCCTGTCGGACTGGGACGGCAGAGTGGTGACCGTCTCTCTTTCGGGACCTTCAGACATCTCGGCACGGCTCGACACGGTCGACGGCCGAAGCCGAATGACCGCCACAGGTGCGGACGGGCGTGAGGTCGTTTTCGAGGTCGGCTTGCCTGGGCCTGCGAATGCGGCAAATGCCCTGGCCGTGGTCGGCGCCGCTCACGTACTTGGGATTGAGGACCCGTGGGTGCGTGAGAGTCTGGCCGATTACGGCGGTGTCGGACGGCGAATGGAGGTCAAGGGCGACGTCGGCGGAGTCGTCGTGATCGACGACTACGGCCATCATCCGACGGCCATCGCTCGCACCCTTGAGGCGGTTCGGCAGCGCTACCCGGGCCGGCGCGTGTGGGCCGTCTACGAGCCGCTCACGTACCACCGAACAGCGAAGATGCTGCCCCAGTTCGCGGAGGTCCTGGCGACGGCCGACAAGGTCGCGATTGCCGACATCTGGGCCGGGCGTGACCCTGATACGACACTGACCAGCGCGTCCGAGGTCGCCACGGCCGTCAGCGCGGCGGGAGAGCCTACAGCAGTGGCTCCCGGCTCAGTCGAGAGAACGGCCGACTATCTCGCTGAGCATGTCCAGCGCGGAGACGTCGTGCTGGTGATGGGCGGCGGCCGCTCGTATGTCATCGCATCACGCCTCGTCGAGCACCTGAACGCCCGCTCAGAGCCCGCCCACTAGACTTTCCCCCTGATGTCCACGCTCAGCCACGGTGACGCCCAGGACCTGCTTGCCACGTTCAAGCGTGCCTGGGAGAGGCGCGCGCCAGACGAGATCGTCGAGCTGTTCGACGCCAACGCGGAATACCGCCCGGACCCGTTTGCCGACTCGCTCCACGGACTCAACGCCATCCGGGCCCTGTGGAACGACATTGCGGCGACCCAGGCGCACGTCGAATTCGACGCGGAGCGCATCTGGGTCAGCGGCGGGACGGTACTTGCCAGCTGGCACGCGGCCTACACGACTCGTGCGACGGCCGAGCGGGTGCGGGTCAGAGGCTTCATGACCCTTGAGCTGACTGAATCCAACCCACGCCGCGTCCAACGCATGAAGCAGTGGCCGATCGAGCGGGTGGTCGGCGACGACTCGACGTTAGAGGCGGAGGAGAAGACCGACTGATGGCCGGAGAGGTTTCATTCGACGTGGTGAGCGATTTCGATCAGCAGGAGCTGGTCAATGCGCTCGACCAGGCACGACGCGAGATCGGCACCCGCTACGACTTCAAGGGAGCGAAGGCCGAGCTCGAGCTGGGCAAGGCCGAGATCATCCTGCGCGCCGATACGGAGTCGCGGGCGCGCGCCATGCGCGATCTCTTCGAGTCCAAAGCAATCCGGCGCGGCCTCTCCCTCAAGATCTTCGACTGGGGTGAGATCGAGGAAGCGGGTGGCAATACGGTCCGTCAGCAGATCGGGCTTCGGCGCGGCCTCCCCGAGGATCTCGCAAAGAAGATCAGCAAGCTCCTGCGCGACGAGTTCCCCAAGGCCAAGTCGCAGATCCAGGGCGACGCGGTCCGCGTCAGCAGTAAGAGCAAGGACGAGCTGCAGAAGGTCATTTCCCGGCTGAGGCAGGAATCGGAGGGGTACCCGGTCCCGCTCCAGTTCCAGAACTACCGCTAGCCGCTCTCAAAATGATCAGCGACGGCGCCGCTCGGGTGGTCATGTTTGTTGTCGCCGTGCTTGTGATTCTCGGGCTGCTGTTCAGCTCGGTTCGCTTCGCGTTCTAGTGGCGCGCTAGTGGCGGGACGCAGCCAGACTGTCGGCCAGCAGATCGCGCGCGCGCTCTCGGGTGCCGGAGTCGAGTGGGCGTTCACCGTCCCCGGTGAAAGCTTCCTCGGTGTCCTGGACGCACTGCCTGGCGCCGGTATCAAGGTCATTGCGACACGACACGAGGGCGGTGCGGCATTCATGGCTGAAGCCGTTGGCCAATTGACGGGCCGGCCCGCAGCCGTGCTCGGAACCCGGGCTGTGGGCGCTGGGAACATGTCGATCGGAATTCACACGGCGCGCCAGAACTCCACGCCGCTCGTCGCCCTGGTCGGACAGGTCAAGCGCGAATTCCTCGGGCGTGAAGCCTTCCAGGAGGTGGATCAGGTCGAATCGTTCGGGCGACTGGCGAAATGGGCGGCCCAGATAGACGACCCGCGGACGGCCGGCCAGACGGTCGCCGAAGGTCTGCGGACGATGCTCACCGGGCGTCCCGGCCCGGTCTACATGTCACTGCCGGAGGAGGTACTCAATCTCCCGGTCCCGCGGGGTTCGGCATTCCCGGCGGCAGCCGCTGAGCCCGAAGCGCCGGCAAAACCTGACGGAGAGCTCGTGGAGGAGATCGTCGGACGGCTGCGCGCCGCCAAGCGGCCGGCGGTCATCGCCGGATTTGGAGTCATCCGGGCTGGGGCAAGGGATCTTCTCGTGGACTTGAGCGAGCGCCTCGCGCTGCCTGTCTTCGCTGCGTGGCGCCGGCCGACGGCTTTCCCGAACGACCACCCCAATTATCTCGGGATGACGGGCTACGGCGCGCCCGACTCGGTGCTCAAGCGGCTGTCGACGGCCGACTTCCTGCTCGTGATCGGCTGCCGGCTGAACGAGGTCGCGTCGTTCGATTACAAGCTGCCCGCGAAGCGAACACAGTGGGCGCACGTTGATCTCGAGCCACGCCAAGCGCACGCTGGTTTGACAGCGCCCGATTTTCCCGTCCCGGCCGACGCGACGGACTTCCTGCGGGCCGCGCTGGATGTCTTGCCGCGCAGGGTGTCGATCCCAAGGGAACGGACCAGGGTGCTGCGCGCCGAGCGTGAGGCGTACGTGACTGCGACCACGTTTGACGAGGGCGCCGAGTGGCGTGGGCCGGGCATCCACCCAGGCAGGGTTATCGCGACGCTGGAGCGAGTTCTGCCCAAGGACGCCTTGCTTACGACCGACGCCGGCAATTTCGGGAACTGGCCCGCACGTGGATTCAACTTCGGCCGCGACCATGGCTTTCTCGGCCCCACCTCTGGCGCGATGGGTTACGGCCTTCCGGCGGCCATTGCAGCGAGCCTGTGCCAACCCGAGCGAACGGTCGTCGCGCTGTGCGGCGACGGTGGGTTAGCCATGACCATGAACGAGCTTGAGACGGCCGTGCGGGAGGGCGCCCATCCGGTCGTGATCGTGTTCGACAACAAACGCTACGGCACCATCGCGATGCACCAGCGCAACGAGGGCCGCGCGCTGGTCGCGACGGAGCTGGGGCCGATCGACTTTGCCGCGGTCGCTCGTGCGTGCGGCGCGCAGGGTGGCCGCGTCACGCGCGACGCCGAGTTCGAACCTGCCCTACGCGACGCTCTCGCGGCCACAGGTCCCGCGCTGATCCACCTCGAGATGGATCCCCGCTGGATCTCGCCCGACAAGTTCGAGGGCTAGGGGACGGAGGCGCGCTCCATCGCCAATGCGCCGTACGCCCGACCTGACTCCGCATCAGGCCCGGCGTTGAGCACGGAAAAGCCGATCCGATCGTAGAAGCGCATGGCCGGCTCATTCGCCGCGAGCACCCACAGCACGACCCGCCGTGCCCTCCAAGACGAACCCCACTCCTGAACCGCGTCAACCAGGGCACCGCCCGCGCCCAGGCGCCGCGCCTGTGGCGCTACCCACATCGAAAACAGGAGGCAGTCGAACGGATGGCGCCGCCGGGCCTGCACCACGCCAACGGGCACGTCAGAGTCGTCCCGGGCGATGAACCAGGTTCGGCGGTTGCCCGCGGATGACGCCCGCGCGGTGGCTACCCAGTCGTCGTCAGTGCCCGCGGCCGCCTCGTCGTAGCGCTGCCCAAACGCCTCGGGCGCGTCGAGCAAGCTGCGCAGCCGGATATCGCGCAGCACCTGCCATTCCGTGGGTTGGATTCGCTTGATCGAGACCGCCACGCCACCTCCGAGCGCGGCAGCGTATCGGATCGTGCAAGCGCCCCGTAATATCGGACCCCAAACCGGGGAGGGATACCGGGGAAATGGCCATAGACACTCTCGAAACGGCCGAGATGGCCCTCGCCAGCGCCGAGCGAACGCCCGGCGTCGTCGACCGCCTACTCGCGTTCGTCGATCGGCTCCCTGGCCCGGCAATTTTCTAGTGTGCCGCGCTCGCGGGCGGGCTACTGGTGGTGGCGCACCTCGTCGCCTGGATGACCCGTGCAACACCGATCGGGCGTCCGGAGCCGGAGGTAATCCTGCCGGCGCCTATGTTTGCCTATTTCGTATGGTTGCTGCACACGCTGAACCGCGTGGCGCGCTCCGCCTTCGACGACTTCCACCCGGCACTCGGCGACAACGCGCATGAACGGGAGCGCTACCGCTTCATGCTGACGTCGATCCCCGACCGCCAACGCGACAATTGCGCCTCGTCAGCCGCCTGAGCGCACTGGCGGGCAACGTCGACATCTTCAAGCCCGTGCCGATCAACGCCTTCTCAAGATTGACCGCCGTCAGCGCAATCGGGATCCTCGCGTTTGTCGCGCTGTCTGTGCTGATTGTTCCTGAGCAACCTGTCGCCTACATCGTTGCGGAGGCTGCGGTGATCGGCCTCGCGGCCGCATCGTTCGTCCTGCCCTTGCGCGTCATGCACGGCCGCCTTGCACGCGAGAAGACCTCGCTGCTGGGAGAGGCGCAGGATCGGCTGAAGCTGACCCTTGCGCGCATCCATGCCGCGGTGGACTCGAACGATCTCTCGACCGCCCAGCAACTGCACGAGTCGCTTTCGACGGTTCTCGCCGAACGCGATGTTCTGACGAAGCTCCCTACGTGGCCATGGAGCGCCGGCACATTTCGCGGTGTCGCGTCGGCCGTGTTGCTGCCGGTCGTCATCTTCGTCATCACGCGCCTGATCGACCAGCTGCTCTGACGCGGCTCCCCCGCGCTCTGCTAGAACGGCCTGAAGATCATGAGCCAGAGAATCACGGCCACGCCCACGAGGCCGACTATCGTCATTGCGAACGGATGCCAGGCCAGCCGGGCACGCTCGAACTCGGCGAGCGTGGCAGCTCCGTCCACCGTGTCCTTGGCTGCAATCGCCCTCTCGGCCGTGTCCTGCATCAGGTTGTAGTAAGCGGCGCCCCACCGCCACATCGTGACCCAGATCACGGCCAGCAGGATCAGCGACAACCAGATCCATCAGTGCGTCCAGATGCCCAGGAAGGCCACAAGGATCAGCCCGGTGCCGATGACCGCGATAAACGGCAATCGCAGGGTACGAACTCCGTTTGGCAAGGCCTCGAATAGGGCCTTGTTGCGCGCCGGATCAGTCTCCCAGCGCTTCTTCCAAGTGACCGTCACCTGCGCGCCGTGGAAGATCATGAACACGAGCACGGAGCCGATGTGCAGGAACAGCAACCACTGGTACATCAGCGATGTTCGCCAGCGCTCTGACTGCCATGCTCACGGGCTTCCCGTTCGCACATCCGCTTGAAGGCTTGGAGCTCGCCACGGAAGCTGCCTTTGTACGAACCTGTCGCAAAGATTCTCGCCACGACGGCCGCAATCATTCCGTGACTCCGCAACGTCTCCGTCAAGCGCGTAGCGCTGTCTCCCATGGCAGCGAACGTTGTGTCTGTCTCGGCGCTCAGCATCCTGCTCTGGATGCGCGTCCGAGTGTGGCGCGGCCGCTCGGCATCGAGCACCTTGGTGCGACTCGGAAGGCGGCCGAACCAGAGTGTGTATTCCGTGCCGGCACGATTGGTTGGGCCGGTCACGTCGGAAACTCGCGGCCGTCCCTCCATCCACTCCTGGATCCGATCAAGGTTGACCCACAGGTCGAAGACCAGCTCCTGCGGGGCTTCGACATCGACGATGAACGAATACGTGCCCATTTGATGCTGAGGCTAGCGTCTCGTCCGCGCCGCGATGCGCTCCATGGCACCTTCCCAGCCCGCGTCGATCGGCACACCAGACTCATCGACGTCGATCAATAACGGGGCGTGGTCCGACGGGATCGGCACTCCCTTGCGCGCCTCGCGGTCGATCTCAGCCCAAATGACGCGCTCGGCAATCTGTGGCGTCACCAGGAGATGGTCGATGCGCATGCCCATGTTCTTGTGGAAGTGGCCCTGGCGATAGTCCCACCAGGTGAAGCGTCCGGGTTCGGAGTGCTTGAGCCGGTAGGCATCCACCAGACCGTGGGACAGCAGCTCTGCGAAGGCCTCGCGCTCCGGCGGCGAAACGTGCGTGCCACCGTGCGCGGCGGCCTCGTCCCAGACGTCGCTTGGCGTTGGCGCGACATTGAGGTCGCCTCCCACCACGAGAGCATCACCGCCGCGGATCGCCTCCGTCAGCCACAGGCTCAGCCTGTCGTACCAGGCGAGCTTGCCCGCGTAGAAGGGTGAACCCACGACGCGGCCATTGGGCGCATATAGACAGACAAACCTCATCCCTCCCGCGACCGCGCTGAGCATGCGCGCCTCGTCGAACGGGTTGAAGTCCTCGGTGGCGAAGTTCGTTTCCACTCCGGCCCCGCTGTCGCGCACCGGGCCGTCACCGAAGTTCGTGACGATCGATGAGGCGTCGATCGGCAGACGAGATGCGATCGCGACGCCGTTCCAGCGACCCTCTCCGTGATGCACGAGGTCGTAGCCGCGCATCTTGAAGGGGAGGACCGGCGCCTCGTCGTCGGAGAGCTTCGTCTCCTGCATGAGCAGCACATCTGGCTGCGCTCGGTCGAGCCACCACATGACGCGGTCCATGCGCGCCTTGAGCGAGTTCACGTTCCAGGTCGCGATCCGCATTGGTGCGGATTGTCGGACATCTCTCGGGGCGGCAAACGAGGGCTAACGAACGAGCAGAGAGCCCCTCATCCCCTCGTGGATCGTGCACACGAATCCATACTGTCCTGGACCGGGCGTCACGAATTCCAGGCCGGCCGACTCGCCCGGCCCAACGATCTCCTCGGTCCCGACGGCGAGCGGGTCCAGGAACACCAGGTTGTGGTCCAGGGTCGACACGTTGACGAATGAGACCGCAATGAGCGTCCTGGCCCGTGCAGTGACGCTCTCCGGATCGTAGGCGACGCCCTCACCCTGCTGGCTGCGGATCTCCAGCACCAGCTTGGGCCGGTTCCCGGCGATCACGTCGCATCCGGCCAGCAGCGATGAAAGACCGATCAGGAGCGCAGCCGCGGCGATGCCGAAGCGATGACCACGCAAAGTGGTCCGGTTCGCCATGCGGTAATCCAGCCCGATCTAGCGCAGGTCGGCGCAGGCCGTATACGTGCGCAGGTCGTCGTTGGAGCGATGGATGTTGACGGCCTGGTCACCGCCAAGGAGATCGGACAACGATGCCGGCACGACCGTGCTGGACACCCCGTTGACGACGTTGCGCAACGGGTAGCGCGGCTGCGGGACCAGGTCCACGCATGTACCAGGGTGGATGTGAGCGGGCATGTCGAGGTTCCCGGCAGGTTCCACGCGCACGTCGACCTGCGTCTGTCCCTGGCCAACGTCGGTCAGCGTCACCGCTCCAGTCACACCGGAGTCATTGAGTGTCTCCAACGGGATCGTGCGCGTTGCGCCCTGCGCGGCGCACGCGCCGAATGTCAACAGCGCCACGACGGCGATCGTCGCCAGGACACGTCGGCGGATGGCTCTCGCTTCAGTCATTCGTATCTCCCTGCTCTACGTGGCTGATCAAGATGTGCTGGTGATGCCGGCGCGAACGGGCCGGCGTCCGCGTCTGGGCGCCGGAGAGGCTGCACGTCGACGTGGCCTGGCGCAACTCGTGACCCTGGCCAGGGCGGCGGGAACCCTGTGCGCGTCCAGGGGTTCGGCGAACAGAAAACCCTGGCCGAACTGGGCACCGGCCGATCGCAGGGCGGCCAGCTGGCTCGGCTCCTCTATTCCCTCGGCCACCGTCTCCAGGCCGAGTATCTGGGCGAGCGAGACGATTGACCTGACGAGCGCGCGCTCTGCCGTGCCGCTGTCCACAGCAGCGACAAAGGACCGATCGATCTTCAGGACATCGACCGGCAGATTGCGGAGGTAGCTCAGTGACGAGTAGCCGGTCCCGAAGTCGTCGATCGCCAGCCGCACGCCGAGCGATTTAAGCGCCCTGAGGCGCGCCATGACGACTTCCATGTCGCTCAGCAGCACGCTCTCGGTGATCTCCAGAGTGAGCAACGCTGGGTCCAGTCCGGAGTCTCTGAGCGCCGCGGCGACGTCGTCGATCAAACCGATGTCGTCGATCTGGCGCGCGGACAGGTTGACACTCATCGTCAGCGGACGGGCCGCACCTTCCTGCCACGCCTGTCCCTGGCGGCACGCCTCGGCCAGCACCCACCGTCCGACCGGCACGATCATGCCGCTCTCCTCGGCGAGAGGGATGAATTCGGTTGGTCCGATCAAGCCTCGGCGCGGATGCTGCCAGCGGATCAGCGCCTCGACGCCGGTGATCGTCGTCGATTCGAGGTCGACCACCGGTTGGTACAGCAACGTGAACTCACCATTATCGAGCGCCAGGTGCAGGTCGGCTTTGAGCTGGTGGCGATCGATGGTCACGAGGTGGACATCCGGCTGGAAGACCATCAGACGGTCCTTGCCCTGGCTCTTCGCCGCGTACATGGCCACGTCGGCATGGCGGAGCAGCTCGTCCGCCGTCTGCTCTGGGTCGGTGTAGAGCGCGATGCCGACGCTGCCACGGATGCGCACGTGTTGACCCTGAACGGTGAAGGGCGCGCGCAGCACCTCGAGGATGCGCTCGGCGATCTCCACCGAGGCATGCTTGTCGTGGGCATCCTCGAGCAGGATCGCGAACTCGTCGCCGCCCATCCGCGCGGCGGTGTCGGCGTCTCGCAGCGTCCTGTTGAGGCGCTCAGCGACCGAGACCAAAAGCTCGTCGCCCGCGCCATGTCCCAGGCCGTCGTTCACCGATTTGAAGTCATCCAGGTCAAGGAACAGGACGGCCACGGCCGACTGGTCCCGCCGCGCACGCGTGAGCGCATGGTCGAGCCGGTCCATGAAGAGCGCACGATTGGGCAATCCCGAAAGCGCGTCGTGAAAGGCCTGGTAACGCAGTTGCTCCTCAAGCGCGCGTCGGTCGGTGATGTCGCGGTAGTTGACGACGATCGCGCTCACGGCTGGGTCGTTGAGCAGGTTCTTGGCCGTTGCCTGCAACCAGCGCCAAGATCCGTCGGCGTGGCGCGCGCGGAAGTCGGCCGCAGCCTCAGCCCCTGTCCGCGTGCTGATGTCGGCAATGAGCGAGCGGATCCAGGCGACGTCAGCGTCGTGGATGGCGTCGTAGGCGGATGTCCCAACTCGTTCCTCTGGGTCGTAGCCGAGAACGCGCGCGACGGCCGGGCTTTCGTACCCGATCGTGCCGTCGGCATCGATGATCAGGATCACGTCGGACGAGCTTCGGACCAGGGACCGGAAGCGTTCCTCGCTGCGACGCAGATCAACACCCAGCAGCCGCTCGGTTTCGGCGCGGGCGCGCAGCAGCCGGTTTTGGCGGCCGAGCAATGCCGACGTTCCGGCGAAGGCGACGGCCAGGATGATCAGGAGGACCGTCGCGGCCGCGAGGGCGAGCAGGAATACATCGCGACGAGTCGTTTCGACGCGATCCTCGATCGGCCGCGCATCCTGTTCGACCTCGTAAACACCGATGGGGTCTCCGTCCACCAGTCCACGGATGGGCACGAAGATCTGGAGCACTGGTTGGGTGTCGGTCGGGCCGGGCGTACCCTCGGAGTGGTCCTGGTTCACAGCGTACGCACTGATGCTCGTACCGAGAAAGGCTCTCGCGACCAGGTCGTCAATCGAGAACCGTCGGCCGCGCAGCTCCGCGGCAGTCGAGTACACGATCCTTGCGTCGCGCGACCAGATGCTGATCACGCGGATATCGCCCGCAACGATGAGTCGCTCGAGCTCGTCCGAGATCCCGGGCTCGGGCAATGCGTCCAGCGCGAGGCTGCCCTCGTCAACCTGTGGGTCAACGTAGCCGCGCACGATGGCCTCGACGTTGTGAACCGCCGCGTCGGCAGCAATGCTGCGCAGGTGGCCGGCGACGACTTCGGCCAGTACGACGGCCATTCCAACGACCACCGCGACGGCAAGCAGCCCAACGGACAGCCGAAGGCTCGGCCGCCAACGGCGAACCGAGTGGAGGCCGACCAGACCGTTGCGGAGGTGGGCGGACATGTTCATAGGAATGGGCTCTGCGCCCCGGAGGCTATGACTGGGGAGGTCAGACGGCCTATGGAACGTTTGTACTGCGCGACGAGCTTGAGAAGCGGCGCCTACGTCCTCATGCGCGCGACATCGCCAGGAGCTGACGCTCGGCCCGCGACATCGACGCGATCCGTGCCGCATCGCGTATGAAGCCCGTCACCAGGCGCGCAGGAATCCGCTCCGCCGCTGTGGCACCGATTCGTCCTCTCCGAGAAATTGGAAGTTCCGTGACCCATTCCCCGAGGAATTCGTTCTGTACAAGCGCGCGTCGGGACTGGACCATTGTCCCGACCGCGAGCGCAAGGGGAGAGTAGAGATGAAGGTGGCGCGAATCGCCGTGGCGATGGCGGCTGCACTGGCCATTGCCTGCGGGGGCACCAATGTTTCCAGTCCATCCAGCGCCACCTCGAGCCCAACGCCAGCCATAACCGCCCCGGGGCTCCCGACTGCGACGCCCCGGGTGCTCCCGACCGACACGGTGAACCCCAGCGCGCCACCCATTGCCAGCCCTGCGGCGAGCGAGTCGGCCGGCGAGCTCCCCGTGGACTGGAGCGGGCTCATCGCGTTTGCGACGGAGCGCGATGGAAACTCGGAGATCTACACGACCGATCCTGGCGGCGAGCTCACCAATCTGACCAACGATCCTTCTGAGGATGTGCAGCCCGCCTGGTCGCCAGACGGCTCCAGGATCGCCTTCTCGAGCGACCGCGACGGCGACTTCGAAATCTGGGTGATGAATGCCGATGGCTCGCAGCCAAAGCAGCTGACCGATGACCCGGGCATCGATGGCATGCCCGACTGGTCGACCGACGGCACGCGCATCGTCTTCGCCAGTGATCGATCCGGGAACTCCGACATATTCCTCATGGACGCTGACGGCGCCGGCGCCGAGCCCGTTTTGGAAGATCCGGACCATGAGTTCTCGCCGGAGTTCTCTGTTGACGGCCTGCGGTTGCTGTACGACGTCGATGTGAACGAGAGCGACCTCCAGGTGACGGTCAGCGGCTTCGTTGAAGACGACTTCTTTCCGCGGCTGGGAAGGACGGATCCCGGCCCGGCGACCGATATCGGACCGACCTGGGCGGAAGGCGGCACGGCGATCCTGTTCGCCAGCGGTCGCGACGGCGACTTTGATCTCTACATCACGCCATTCCCGCCGCCCGGACCGACCGCACAAATCGTCGACAAGTTGACCGACAACGAAGCCGACGACGTTGCACCGGCAACCTCGTCCGATTCGACGCGCATCGCTTTCGTCAGCACGCGTGACGGGAACGAGGAGATCTACGTCATGCATGCCGACGGAACCAGGGTTACCCGTCTGACGGATGATTCAGCCGACGACGGGGACCCGGACTGGGGGCCGACCGCCGTGGCAGTCCCGTGACCGTCAGTCGCAGAAGTCGCCCGTTTCCAGCGGGAACGTAAGCGTTCCAGGTTGGGAAATGCCGGTGTCCAGGAAACCGTAGATGTAGCCGTTGCCGCTGCCGCCGGTGACGTCCAAAACGAGCTTCTGACCCTGCTCGTCGAACGTACCGGTACCGGTGAAGAGGCCCGTACTTGTCCTGGTTTCGCCCGTATCAACGTCAGTGAAATTAGCCGTGCCCTGCAACGGACCGGAGCCTGACGCTTCGTCGATCTGCACATTGATGGGGCCGCCGATCAGGGCGGTATCGCCGCCGCCGGTGAGGGTGCCCGCCGAGTCGATGATCCACTCGCCCGCAGCTCCGCCGCATTTCGTGCCCGTGTACTGGATCGTGTAGGTCACGAAACCGCCTCCCTCACTGCCCGAGACGGTCTTGTCGATCCGGTAGTCCGGCTGGGTACACAGCTGTTCGGCGCGCGCCTGATCCGCTGGTCGCTCGTTGGACAGCCAGAACTTGACCAGGATCGATGGGTTGCTTGCTCCCTTGCACTGGGCGATAGCTTCCTTTTCGCAGGCCTCGTAGCGCGATGCTGCGTACTGGGTCGCCTCAGCGACGCGCGCGAGACTAGCCGCCTCGTCGGCCTCGCTGAGCCCGAGCAGCTGAAGCTGCCTCTCGAACGAGATCACCGTCCTGAGGTACAGGACGAGGTTGCCGCAGCTGATCCCGGCTGCCTGGCGGAGCTTGTCGACAACCTCGCGCTTGTACTCGTCGGTCAAGTCGGAGGTACCCGGCGTCCCATCGAGCTCTGAATTGCCGGTCAGCTGCGAGTAGCGCTCCGCGCCGATGCGGTCACGGATCTGGCCGTTGATGCGCCGCTCGGCGTTGGTCGCGCTCTTGACCAGAAACGCGGCCCGCTGCGTGTTCGTCAACGAGGTGGCGCCGCCGACACTGAAATGCTCCAGCAGGAGAACGATCGACGCGGACGCTGGGTCGATCAGACCGATTTGCGGCGCGCTCCCGTCGCCGGCTGCCTCGAACAGCGTCTGGTTCCCGACGGGGATCGGCGTCGTCGGCGTGATCGTTAGCCGCGCCCACTCGAAGAGCTCGAGGCCCTCGGGTTCCAACTGCACCGCGTGGACAGGCCCGTCGCCGAGTCCCTCGACATCGTTCAGCGGAGTCACCGTGATGAGAGTGTCCTCGGCCACGGCCTGGCCCGGCACCTCGAGAACGAAAGTGGTCCCGTCGGTGGCCGTCGCAGAGATGGTGCCGCCGTCAGCGAGGGTGACCGTGGCCTCGGCAGAACGCGTCTCGTCCGCAGAGAAGCGCAGCGGGTCCTCGAAGGTGATCGGCGTCTCTGTCCCAGCCGGCAGGTTCGACGATATCGGAGGGGACCCGGCCGCTGAGGATGGCTGATCGGCCGACGGTGATCCTGGAGCCTGTACCTGTGGACTGCAGCCCGCCGCGAGGAGCGCCGTCGCCAATGTCAAACAGGAAACGGCGTGTCGCTTCATGGCAGTTCCCCCAGCTGAGAGCCGCCATGACCACGGCGGCGGCCGACTCCAGCACTATAGCGCGGACGCCGGAGCCAACCTCCGAGACGCTACATTTGAGAAATGAGCAGAGGGCGGCTCGAGGCATTCAGCGACGGCGTCCTGGCGATCGTGATCACGATCATGGTCCTCGAGCTCCAGCCGCCGCACGGGTCCACGCTCGAGGACCTGTACCCACTCTGGCCGAAGTTCCTCTCGTACGTTATGAGCTTCGCGTACATCGGCATCTACTGGAACAACCACCACCACCTGCTCCAGGCGACCCACGGGCGATCATCGCCGTGCCCGACCAGCCATGGACGCTGGCCCAGGCCATCGGGCACGACATCAAGGGTTACGCGTCGATCCTCGCGTACGCCGTCGCCGTCCCTCTGGCGCTCTACCTGCCGCTCGCCTCAGTCGTGATCTATATCGTCGTGGCCGCGATGTGGATCGTGCCTGACCCACGTTTCGAACGGGTGGTCAAAGAGCAGGGCCACACCGACAAGAAGGCCTAGGCAGCTCTCGCGCCGCTCAGGAGGTCATCGCGCGTTGGACAATTGGCACATGACCAGCACGATCCGAGTTACTGGCGCGACCCTCACCGAACGCGAGCACAGGGTCCCACTGAAGCACGACGCGCGGGACGGGCAACAGCTCACCATCTTCACGCGCGAGGTGGCAGCGACCGGCGGTGAAGACCGTCCGTACCTGCTTTTCCTTCAGGGCGGCCCGGGGCATGAGGCGACGCGGCCCACCAGCCCACCCACCGGCTGGATGAAACGAGCGCTAGAGGAGTACCGGGTCCTGCTGATCGATCAGCGCGGCGTCGGTCGGTCCACGCCAGTCGGGGTCACCCTCCCAGGCGACAACGCCCAGGTCCAGGCTGAGTATCTGACGCACTTTCGGGCCGACTCCATCGTCCGCGACGCCGAGCTTGTGCGTCAGGAGCTGGGTGTGGACCGCTGGAGCATCCTGGGCCAGAGCTTCGGCGGCTTCTGCTCGATGACCTATCTGTCCATCGCGCCACAGGGGCTGCGCGAGGCGTTCATCACCGGCGGACTTTCACCAATCGGCCGCCACGTCGACGACATCTACCGCGCCACGTGGAAGCGAACCATCGACAAGAACCGCGAGTACTTCGATCGATACCCCGACGACCGTGACCGGGCGCGCGACATCTTCAGCCGACTGGACGCCGAAGAAGTCCGTCTTCCATCGGGCGATCGACTGACCTCCCGGCGCTTCCGCCAGCTCGGAGGCTGGCTGGGCGATTCCGCGGGCTTCGAGAACCTTCATCACGTGCTCGAGCTGCCGTTCGGATCGAGCGCCTTCCTGCACGATGCCGAGACGGGTGCGATGCGTTTCGCGCGCAACCCGATCTACGCGACGCTGCACGAGTCCTCGTACGCCGACGGGGTAGCGACGCGTTGGTCCGCTGCGCGCCTCATGCCTGCCGAGATAGAAGCGCAGGGCTTTTTCACGGCGGAGCACGTATTTCCGTGGATGTTCGAGGACTACGGCTGGCTGCGGCCGCACCGCGACGCTGCTGAGATCCTGGCGGAGCACGAATGGCCGCGCCTGTACGACGCAGAAGTGCTCCGGGCGAACGAGGTTCCCGTCGCCGCCACGATCTACGTCAACGACCTGTACGTGGAGCGTGCCTTTGCCGAGGAAACGGCTGCCACCATCCGCGGTCTGAAGCCGTGGATCACCAACGAGTTCGAGCACAATGGCCTGCGCGCCGACGGTGAGAAGGTTCTCGGCCGCCTGATAGACCTGGTGCGCGGCCGAGGCTGACCAGGACCCCCCGTCCGTCGGCGGATGCGCTGGGCGTACCATGCGCCCAACGGCCTGTCTCACCCGCCCTGATATCGCCGCAAACCCGCGGCCAGTTCGAGGACGCACACCGTTGTGCACCAGGCGCATGCCGCGCGGTGACCGGAGCGGTGGATGTCCTCTTTTCAGGCGCAGACGAATGAGATGTTGGCTCGGCTTCCGATCCATCACCAGGACTCGATCCAGAAGGCCGGCCGACATGTAGACCTCGAACCCGGGCTGGTGCTCCACCGAGTGGGCCAGCCGACGACTTCCTATTTCTTCCCGGTGACTGGCGTCGTTTCGTTGACCGTGCCGGTAAAGGACGGCCAGCAGGTGGAGGTCGGCCTCGTGGGCCGCGAAGGTGTGGTCGGCGTGGGCGCTCTGCTGGGTAACGATCGACACGACCTCGAAGCCATGGCGCAGATCCGTGGCCGCGGCTTCGAGGTGCCAGTAGGTGCCATCGTCGGCGATCTTGGGGAAGCGCTTCGGGCGCTCGGGGCTCGCTATGCCAGCTCATTGATGGTCGAGCTTGCTCAGTCGGCTGCATGCAACCGACTGCACAGCGTGGAGGAGCGCACGGCGCGCTGGCTACTCCAGGCCGGCGACCACGCGCGGACGAAGGACCTGCGGCTGACGCACGAGTTCCTGGCCATGATGCTCGCCGTGCGGCGAGCGAGCGTGACCGTGGTCGTCGGCGTTTTTGACCGCGCGGGCCTGATCGTAGCCAAGCGAGGCAGGATCAGCCTGGCAGACCGTGACGGCCTGGCCGAGGTGGCCTGCGATTGCTACAAGATGATCCGCGCGAGCGCCCCGAAATACGACTGAAGCAGGGCCCTCAACTGCTCCGGGGGCCGATCCACGAGCCATCCCGGTACGCGTACCAGCGCTCGGAGCCGTGATCCTCGATCCCACGCACCACCGACGCGCGCGGATACTCGTCGCGTAGTCGGGATTGAAGTCCTTCGGGTGTTCCGCCGTTCAAATCCAACATGTGTTCGGCGACCAATCGGAACGCGCCGTCCGCGGCTGGATTGGTGACGAGCAAGACTTTCATTACGCCTTTCAGGGCGTCACTGGGTTACGTGAGGACGCCAGCGAACGCGTAGGCAACGGTAGTGCGGCGTCCCTGACCCGTGGTGCACGCTCCCGCCTAGTGACGTTTCATCTCTATCTCGGTCCGGACGTCAGATCAGCGAGGCTCGAGAAACTCCGCCAGCCTGATTTCGACGATTCGCCTGATGAGATCGGCGGGCAGGGGCTCGTCAGCCGCGAAGCGCAGCGTGCCCTTGCCGCTCAAATGGGGCGTCAGTTCGTCACCCAGCAGGCCGATCATGCGGTCGGTCGAGGGAAACAGGCTGAAGTGGGTCTTGTAGGCGTCGTATGACATGAAGAACTTGTCGCCGAGCCTGAGCGCGGGCATCTTGTAGGCGATTGCCTCGATCGCCGTAGGTGCGGCGCCCGTAACGATCTCACGCAGTCGCTGCATCGCCGGGCGTTGCTTCTCCGGCAGAGCGGCCACGTAGGCATCGACTTCGGCTGATCCGGACATGGCTGAACCCTATACATTCGGCCCGTGCCTGATCAATTCGGGACCAGGCCGCTGTTCGTTTCGACCTTTGGCACAGGTTGGCCGATGCTGTGTCTACACGGCATCGAGGCACACGGTGTTCGCTTTCTCGGCCTCGCCCAGCGCCTCGAGCGTGTGCAGGTGGTCGCGCCCGACCTGCGCGGGCACGGCCGCTCGCCGATGGAAGGCCCATGGACGATCGATCAGCACGTGCGCGACCTGCTGCCACTCCTGGAGTCGCTCGGTCCGCGAACGGTCGTGCTCGGCCACTCGTACGGCGGCCTGATCGCATGGGAGCTGGCCCGCCGCGCGGCCGACCGAATATCCGGGCTGGTCCTGGTCGACCCGGCGATTGCAGTCGGCGCCGAGCTCGCGCGCATCAGCATGGAGCAGTTCTCGGTCATCGATCGCCACTGGGCCGACGAGAGCGTGGCTTTGCGCGAGTTGTCGGTCGGCCGTCCCGCGAGCGCCCTGTGGTCGGTTGCCCTCGACGTTGCTGTGTCATTGAAGCGCGATGCCGATGGGTCTCTGCGTCCAATGCTTGCACCGCGAGCCCCTCGGGCGAGGTGGGCGCAGATGCAGGAACAGCTGCGGCCGAGTGAATGGCACGGGCCGACTCTGCTGCTGGAAGCCGGCCGGGAGAATGGGCTATACGTGTCACCACAGGTGGTAACGGCCATGCGCGCGGGCCTCGCGGACTCCTTGGACCACGTTGTGATCGACGCGGGGCACGCCATCCCGAGCGATCATCCCGAGCTGCTCGCCCAGCACGTGGGTGCCTTCGTAGCGGCCTTGTCGCCTACCAGACGTCGCCTGGACGCCACTCGCAGCTGATCGGGGCCGTGAGGTCCAGGGCAGGGGAGGAGGGCGTGGGAAGAACGAGGATGTAGCCGTCCTCGTCGGTAGCACTCGTTGGTCAGGATCCGGTGCAGCCAGGGTTCGAATCGGTCAGAGTCACGAAGCGTTCGCAACTCGCGCCAGGCCACGATGAGCGCGGCTTGCGTCGCGTCCTGGGCCCGGTCAGCATCGCGCAGGATCCGAAACGCGATTGCCATGCATCTATCGCCGACCGTGCGGGCGAGCGCGTCGAAGGCCTCTCGGTCGCCTCGCTTCGCCTGGTCAACGAGCGCTTGATGCACCCGACTCTCCTTCCCTCGAATCGGTCCAAGTGGACACGATCACACTGGAGAGCGATCGCCCTGCCCCGAAGGTTCAATCTTCGTCGAAGCGGGTGGTCAGTCCTCGGTCGGTGTCTCCGGTTCGCTCACGGCGGGCGCCGCTGCCTGTTCGGTCAGGTGACTGACCTCGACGATGACTGGCCGGTCGTCACGGTCCTTCCAGCGCGTCTCGAGGCGCGTCTCATCGGTCTCGCCCACGAGATGAAGGACTGCCCGAAAGCCTGATGCCGTTCGTTCGAGCGACTCAACCGTCGCCGTCGTCAGCGGCATCGGCAGCATGGCCACCAACTGGCCGAGATTGGCCCGCAGTTGTTCGCTCAGATCCTCCGACGCTCGTTCGATGTCGCCAGCGACCAGCGCCTCGCAGTAACCCTCGGCGTGCTCCCGGAGGGTCTGTTCTTCCACGAGCCCATTCTACGAAGGCGGGCGCACAATGAGGTCGAGCACGACGTGATCAAGAGAGGGAGGACGTTGTGGACGTTCCGCTCATCGAGCCGTGACGCCACCCGAGCAGGTCGCGGAGCTGGTCAAGTCGATGCTTGCCCAGAGCGAAGCCATCTACGGGACCAACGAGTCGAAGGGCGCCCGGGCATCCTTTGGGTCAACATCGCTCAAATCAGACGGCATGATCTTTGCGATGCTGGTCAACGGTCGGCCGGTTATGAAGCTACCTGCCGACCGCGTCAACGAGCTCATCGAGGAGGGCAGCGGCGATCGCTTCGACCCGGGCCACGCGCGGCACCTCAAAGAGTTGGCTGTCAGTACGCTCCGAGTCACCTGAGGAATGGCTCGCCCTGGCGACGGAATCGGAAGCATTCGTCGGCGGTCGGCACCGAAAATCAAGCTGAGGAGCGCTCGATCTACAGGATTCTCCAGATGCGGCGACACGCCTCGCGGGCCAACCTTGAGTCATCCACTCAAGGCGACGCGAGGTACGGAAATGAATCATCAATGGGCGAACCAGTATGCCAAGCAGCGTTTCTCCGATCTGTCCGCAGAGGTCAGGGGCGACCAGCTCCTCCGGATGTCGGGGCTCGATAACGAAGAGGAGACCACGGAACCGGGGCCGTCCCTGTTGTCCAGGACACTCGCTAGGTTGAGCTCATTGGCAGCCCGGAACGCAAAGCCGGCCACCCGACCAACCGGACGATAATCGGGCTGGTGCCTGGCAGAGTCTCCAGTCCGGTCTTCATCGGCCGCCGAGCCGAACTCGCGCGAATTCACGACGCGGTCAATTTAGCAACGGCTGGAGATGGTCGCCTTCTGTTAATTGCCGGTGAAGCAGGAGTTGGCAAGACACGGCTCATCCAGGAGGCGGTCAAGGGCACCCGAGCTGCAGGCGGCCTGGCCGCTGTCGGCCGGTGCATCGAGCTTGGCGGCATGGCCAATCCGTTTGGGCCCATCAGAACGGCGTTGCGTGATCTCGGAGCGGCGAGCACGGAGTCGGCCGCGCAGATGCCGAACTTTGACTCCGGTTCAGCCTCCGGCGACCGGGTGGGCGTGAGCGCCGATTCCGGTCAAGCGCGAATGTTCGAGGCCTGCATTGATTTCCTTCGCAGTATCGGCCGCGCGAAGCCGTTGCTGGTGGTCATCGAGGACATCCATTGGGCGGATCCGTCCACGCTGGATATGCTGCGATTCCTGGCCCAGGCCATCGACGAAACGCCGCTTGTGCTGGCAGCGACATTCCGATCGGACGAACTACATCGACGACACCCGTTGCAGCCCTTACTGGGCGAGATCCAACGCCTGCGGACAACCGAGAGGATCGACCTCGCGCGGTTCTCCGAGGAGGAGGTTGCCCAGCAATTAGAGGCGATCATTGGTCAGCCAGGTGCTCCGGAACTCGTCAGCCGGGTTCACAGCCGGTCCGATGGCAACGCGTTCTATGCCGAGGAGCTCGTGGCCGCGGGTGAGAGCGGAGAGCCGCTACCTGCGCTGATGCGCGACGTTCTGCTGGCCAGGGCCTCGGCACTCAGCGACCCCGCCCAGGCGCTACTGAAGATCGTCGCGGCGGGAGGCAACCGCGTCGCGACCTCGATAGTGGCCGACGTGGCGCGTTCGGAGCCCATCGGGCTGGAAATAAGCCTGCGCGAGGCCGTGGAGCGGCATCTGTTGGTCACCTACGATGCCGAAGACGGGGAGCACGTCTCGTTTCGCCACGCGCTCGTCCAAGAGGCGGTGTATGGGGAGCTCCTGCCGGGGGAGCGTTCGCGTCTGCACGCGCGGTACGGTGAGGCGCTCGCTTCGGTCCAGCCCAACGACGGCGGACTGAGCGGCGAGCTCGCATATCACTGGTTCGCGGCTCACGACCTGCCGCGCTCGCTGACGGCCTCGATCGACGCGGCGAGGTGGGCAGAGGGCCACCAGGGACACGCCGACGCCCAGGGTCACTACGAACGAGCCCTCGAGCTGTGGGACAAGGTTTCTGACGCAGAGGAACGGACTGGCCTGGACCGCATCGAATTGCTGGAGCGTGCCGCGGGCGCAGCCTCGGTCACGAGTCCGCCGCGTGCCGCCGCCCTCATGCTCGACGCCCTCCGCACGGCCGAAGGCAAGGCCGACCCCAAGCGGATGGGCTTGCTGAAGAACCGCTACGGCCGCTATGCGTGGATGGCCGGCGATGGAGTGAGCGCACTGGCGGCGTGCCGCGAAGCGATCGCCCTAGTGCCCGCTCAGCCGCCGACGAGAGAGCGGGCGCGCGTCCTCGCGGGCCTGGGTCAGATCCTCATGATCACGCTCAACCCCGAAGAGGGAAAGGCCATATGCCAACAGGCAGTCGACACCGCACGGGCACTGGGCGACCCGGAGGTCGAATGCCACGCGCTCAACTCACTCGGAATGACGAACGTCTATCTCGGGCAGCTGGACCTGGGCCTTGGCCAGCTGCGCGAGTCGCTGGATCTGGCTACTCGAATCGGTTCTGTCGACGATGCCGAGCGAGCCCACGGCAATCTCGTGGATGCGTTGAGCCACAGCGGCCTGCTCGCACAGGCCGGGGAGGCTGCCACGACCGCGTACGACTACGCGGAGCAAAACGGTCTCGTCCGCGTCATGGGCGTGATCGATCTAGCTGAGGGTGGCCTTGCCCTATATCGGCTCGGCCGCTGGGATCAGGCGTACGAGATGCTCCAGCGCGCGACGCGCCACGGTGCCGGAGGCGTCCCACAGATAATCATCGAGGAGCGACTGGCGATGCTCGACGTAGGCACGGGACGGCACGAGTCGGCGGAGAACCGGATCGCGACTGCCCGTCACTTGATTGAGCGTGCCGTAGAGGCGCAGTTGGTGGCGCCACTGATCGAGGCCGCAGCCGAGCTCGCGCTATGGCAGGGGAGGCCGCTCGACGCACGCGCCGAGATAGCCGCCGCTTTCCAACGTCTGCCGGCACGAGCCGGCTATATCTCACGCCTCGGACCGCTGTTCGCGCTGGGCGCGCGGGCTGAAGCGGACGTGTCGCAGGTGGCACGCGCCCAGTTGGACAAGGAGGCTCTCGAAGCCTCGGCGACAATCGCCAATGGATACGCACAGACCATGGGACGCCTGCACGACGAGGCCGTTGCCCGGCTTCCCAACTTCGTGTCCCAGTCCGCAGCGTGGCTCGCGGCGTGCCAGGCCGAGGCGACGAGACAAAACGGACGAAACGACCCGGTTGCGTGGGAGCGGTGTGCCGATGCCTTCGGCAGTGTCCCGATGGCATACGCGCGCGCTTATGCCCTCTGGCGTCAGTCCGAAGCGGAGCTCGCGGCCAGCCGAAATCGGACGTCCGCCAGCGCGCCGCTACGAGAGGCGCTTCGCATCGCGGAGAAACTCGGCGCCGAGCCCCTGATGGCGGAAATCCGCGCTCTCGCTGTGCGGGCAGGTATCTCCGTTGCGGCAGAGGACGAGATCGCTGCGGTCCAGACCGCGACCGACTCCCTTGGCCTTACTCCACGTGAGCGCGAGATACTCAAGCTGCTTGCCACTGGCCGGACGAACCGTCAAATCGCCGAGTCCTTGTTCATCACCGAGGGAACCGCCGGTACTCACGTCTCCAACATCCTCGGAAAGCTGGGTGTCCACGCACGAACTGAAGCTGCTTCGCTCGCGTACAAGATGGGGCTGGTCGAATGAGCATGAAGGCTGCGTTGCGGGATCGCTACGGCCCGCCCGAGGTGATGGAGATCAGGGACGTCGAGCGTCCCGTCCCCTCCGACGACGAGGTGCTGGTCAAGGTGCGCGCTGCGTCGGTCAATCGCGCTGATCTCGACGGCATGTATCCGCGCTGGCAGTTCGTCCGACTATTCGCCGGGCTGCGCAAGCCAAAGGACGGTCGCCTGGGCCTGGACGCTGCCGGCGTCGTAGAGGCGGTAGGGCCGAGCGTGACCCGTTTCAAGCCCGGTGACGAGGTGTTCGGCGATCTGTTCGCGTTCGGGACGGGCGCCTTCGCCGAGTACGCGTGCGCTCCGGAGAAGGCCTTCGCGCCAATCCCGGCCGGGATGTCGTTCGAGGATGCAGCCACCCTGCCGCACTCGGCGGTGCTCGCGCTCCAGGGACTCCGTCTGCGCAATGGCCGGACGCCCGCGAAGGGGGACAAGGTCATGATCGTCGGCGCGTCGGGCAACGTGGGGCCATTCTGTGTCCAGATCGCCAAGTCCCTTGGCGCGCAGGTGACCGGCGTTGCGAGCACGGAAAAGCTCGATTTCGTGAGCTCCCTGGGCGCCGACCACGTCGTCGATTACATGAAGGTGGATCCCGCGACGATGGGTGAGCGCTTTGACTGGATAGTCGATGTCGACGCGCACGATTCCGTCTTGCACTGGCGCCAGGCGCTCCGACCCAAGGGGGTGTATGTCGCCATGGGCGGGTCGGGCGGCTGGATACTCCAAGCGATCATCCAGGGTCCGATCATTTCGCTGGCCACAGGCAAGAGGATGGGCCTGATGCTGTGGTGGAAGCCCTTCCATCCTGTGGACGTCGAAAAGCTGGAGCAGCTGATCGCGGCCGGCAAGGTCAAGCCGGTGATCGATCGCCGCTACCCGCTCAGCGAGGTCGTTGCTGCCCTGCGCTACGTCGACGAGGGCCGCGCACGCGGCAAGGTCATCATCACGATGTGAGTATCAGCCCGCAGGCCGTGGGTCCATCGGGCTCATCAGCTGGAAGTAGTTGTCGTCCGGATCGGCCAGCGTCGCGATATGGCCGTTCATCTCCTCGAAACCGTACGGCTCGCGCACGACGTTCGCGCCGGCGGCCACGAAACGGTCGAAATCACCCTGCACGTCCGCACTCTCTATGTTCCAGATGATCCGCCCGGGCTGAGCGTTCTTTCCGTGCACTTCGCTGTGCGGTCCAACGGTCACAAACCCGCTGCCGAGCTGCCAACCGGTGTAACCGCCTACAGACATCTGTGGTTCGCCAAAGAGCCTGGTGTAGTACTCGACGAGGCGCTCCGGGTTCTCGGACCCGATCAGGATGCTGTTGAAGTTCATTCGATCTCCTCTTGGGCACACGATCTGTGACGACACACCGTAGCGGTCTGACCGCCGGCGATCACAAGGGAGACGGCGTCGGGCTCGGGACCAAGAGTGCATCCTCGGGACGAAGATCGATCGTCGCCGCGGAATCGGTGACCGCCGCGAGGCGGGATGCGTTCTCACGGAGCAGCTCCAGCGACTCCTCGGCGCTAAGCGGCTCTTCCTTCACCTCGCGCATCATGGGGCAGGCAGTGCCCCCGTGCTCCTGGCACCGCTCAGCCGTGGCCGGCCACAACGAATACGCCATCGACATTGCGCCGAGGGCCAAGCGCGAGCTTGCGAAGTTGCCGCGGGACGCTCAGCGGCGGATCGCGCGTTCGATCTATCGCCTCGCCCTCGAGCGACGACCTCGTGGTGCCAAGCTTCTCAGTGGGATGGCAGAGCGGATCTGGCGCTTACGTGTCGGCGACCTCCCCGTCCTTTACGAGGTCTACGACGATCGACTCGTCGTACTCGTCGTCCGCGTCGCGCACCGCGGCGAGGCGTATCGCTGAGACACTGATCGTAACCGACTTCTAGCTGCGCCGTCGGGATCCAATCCGGCGCCCGATAGACTGGCGCTTCGGAGAACGCGAGAGCTCCTGCGGCCTTCGCGCAAGATGGGGGGAAGAAGATGAATAGACCGGCTGCCCTGAGCGTCGCGCGCAGACGCGACCGCATTACCCGAAGGCTGGCCATCCTGACCCTGGCCATCACTGCCTGCAGCCCTGCAGCCGGCCCGACGCAGACCGGCCCGACCCAGACCGGTCCGACCCAGACCGGTCCTTATGGGAGTGGCGCGCCCGAAACCGTACCGGTCGGTACCGAGACTGCGCCCAGCGCAGCTCCGTCCCCTGCCACGCTGACCTTCAGTGCAGTGAGTGATGCCGTCGCCACGGGGACGGTCACGTTCGAGGACGGTGGCACCGTTTCGACCATGGCCACCGACGGCACCAGCTTCGAGCTGGTGGTTCCTCCTGGGGCGGTCGCCGAGGACACCGAGATCACCGTCACCCCGCTGGCCGACGTTGAGGGCATCACCGCTGAGCCCGGCGTCGTGCACGCCGTGCAGCTCGAGCCAGAGGGCCAGATCTTCTTCGAGCTCGCCCGACTGACCATCACGCCCGCGGTGCCGATCCCTGTCGCCGAGCAACTGGTCATCGAGGCCGCGGGCGATGGCTCGGATCCCGGACCGGCGCTGATCGATCCGACGTCCGAGGAGATCGTGGTCCTCCTCGATCACTTCACCGTTGCGGCCGTGGCCCAGGTGACGCCACAGCAGCGCGCCACGTTCCTGCTCAAGAGCGCCGCGAACAGCGCGAAGCGGCTCCAGCGCGAGGTCGCCGCGCGGATTGGCGCCGAACGTGAGCGCCAACTGCTCGGCACATCGGAAGGCGAGGGCACACCTGACATCTCCGACTTGACTGAGCAGTTCGAGAGCGAAGTGCTGGCGAAGCTCGAGCAGGCGGCGAATTTGACCTGCGCCGGGGTCATGACCTACATCCGGACGGTAATCGGCCACGAGCGAGCGCTCCAGCTCCTCGGCCTGTCCGAAGCCGACGAAGCGGCAAGTCAGCAACGGATAGCCGATGCCGGGATTGCCATGGAGGCGCGCTACCAGGAGTGCGAGCAGCAGGCGATCGAGGAATGCCAGGCGGCCAAGGATTCAGTCATCCTGATGCGCTTCTGGCTCGGTATGGAGAAAGTGGCGGACCCTGATCGTGCCAAGAGCATCTGCGAGCCGGAGGGTTACCAGTTCGCATTCAGCGGTACGGGAACCGGACGTGATCTGGGCTACCCAGTACCGATCGAGTGGCAGTTCTGGGGACTTCTCTGCGAAGGCACTGAAGAGTGGCGGGTTTGGGAGATCTTCGAGGGGGTCGCGGGGAGCTCCCGGACTGGGCCGCCAACAGACAGCAATTCGGTGCCTTACCTGATCACGTTCGACGAGAACGGCTCAATGACCAGCGTCAGCTGGGTTAACGGCGTTTTCCCGACCACCCTGAGCGGGAATACCTTGGCGCTGTCGCCAGGCGATGCGCCGACGACGGTGACGGCGAGGCTGAACGCCGGTGCGGGCGTCCCAATGCTCACCGTCACGGCTCCCGTCGAGCCCGCTGACGGCACCATCGCCAGCTGCGAACCGGCGACGGCCCCGTAGACGAGCCCACGTCTCGCGCCAGTATCTAAAATTGCCGGCATGGACGATCAGCAAGCCATCGAACGCTATCGGTACATGCTCAGGACAGCGCCGCCCACAGACATCGAGCGTGCGCACGCCGAGGCATTCGCGCGGTTGACAGCGGAGCACACGCCAGGTGGTGCTGCGCGAGCTGGCCGCGCAGGTGCCAGCGTCGGAGATTCCGCCGACGGACGATTCCGACCGGTTATCACTACGACGTCCTGCGCGGGCTCGACTACCTGCGCACCGCGAGGGTCACGCCGGATGCGCGCATGGCCGAGGCCATCGACCTGGTCCGCTCCAAGCGTGACGCCGATGGCCGCTGGTGGCTCGAGAACCCACACGAGAGCGAACTGGTCGACGCCTGCATCCGCGATCTCGGGTTCGACATGGACGAGGGCGAAGGCCGGCCCAGCCCGCTGGAACACCCTCCGGGCCCTGCGCGTGTTGCGCTGGGCCGCTTCCGCCGCTACCTGACCGGAGGCTTATGTGCCGCGCTTCGTGAGTTCACAAATCAGCCTCAGCCCTGCTGGGACTGACCGCCCATTGGACCCGGATGCTCACCTTGCCCAGCGACCACCTGACGGGCGGCCATGCCCATGTTCCGCAGCGACTCCTCGACGGACTGCCCGTTCGCCTCGCCTGCCAGCCGGATGTCCTCGAGTGTGATGTTGGCGTCCTTTCCATGTCTCTCGTTCGGCTCGCCGCATCCGCAATTCAGACACATATTCCGACTCTCCCTCTTCTTCGTGTTGAAGCGCGCTCGTGTCCACTGAGATTAGGCGACTGGCCCAATTTGACGCGGCATGCGACGCTTGGCGCGCGCAGCCGCGCCACGACGCGAGAAAGGA
>JBBDRY010000068.1:0-5006 GCA_040905225.1 Chloroflexota bacterium
AGCTAGCGTGTCGCCCTCTGGCATCGATCAGGCCTTGAGCAGCCAGCCCCGATAGGCCCTCTGAAAGCCCGCGTCAGCGAGCAGCCCGGCGCGCGGGGATTCGGCGACGGGCACGCCGTCGACGCGCTCGATCTGGAGGGAGCGGAAGCGCCCGTCGGCAACCAGCTGACGCAGTGCCGCGAGAGCCTGGGCTGCGATTTCCGCGTCGGCAAACGCGGGCAGGGTCTGGAGGGTCTTGCCGCCGCGTTCCAGGTAGAGAACGGCTTCGCCGTCGATGAGCACGACGTACGCGCCGGCGGCCCGTGCCAGCGGACGGCGATCCTCCTCGGACCAGCGCGGCCAGGCCAGTGCCGCCCCGTACGGGTTGGCAGGATCCGAGGCGGCAAGGATCAACGCCTGTGCCGGGGCGCGGTCGCCGCTCGGATCGGATCGCTCGGCGCGCAGCCTGTCCAGGGCTGCCGGGATGCAGAACTGGGCACCGCCCAGGCCCTCGACGAAATACCCGCGGCGGACACGGCCTCGCTCTTCCATCTCGCGCAGCACCGGATAGACCGCGGAGAAGCCGCCCGGCAGCCCCTCGCCGGCGACCGTGTCGCGGGTCACGACCCCATACGCGTCCAGGAGGCGCAATGCCTGGGCATGCCGACGCTCGGTGTCGGTCGGGGCGCCACCTCGCAGTGCAATGGCCGTCGCCAGCGCCTCGGTAACGAGAGACCAGCGGCCGGCCGCCTCGGGCGGGCCCATGCGCGCCGTCGAAGCGAAACGCGGGCGCGGACCGCAGGCGCCGCCTGACCTACGGCCGGATCCGGACCGCGGCCAGCGCAGGGCTCGAAGCGGCGCGAACGTGTCGTTGGTGACCTCGGTCGTCCAGACCAGGTCCCACAGCGCGTCCAGGATCTCCCGCTCACGAACAGGTCGCTCACCCCGCTCCGCGGCAGTCCGCAGGGCAGCGGCCAGCAGGTCGCGATAGAAGGACGCTCCGCGCTCCGCGAGATGCGCCCGGATGACGTCGTGCAGCCAGCTGGGTTGCGGCGGCTGGGCGGGCTCCGACTGCATCAACAGCAGCGGAAGGCGGTCCGGCCGGTAGAGCGCGACCCGGCCGTCGTCCTGGCCCAGGGAACCGAGCCCGATCCAGACAACCTCTCCGGCCGCGCCGAGCTCGTCGAGCAGTCGCGGGGAGTAGCCCGCAACCCTGCCGGGCAGGATGTCGCGTTCGAGCACGCTCGCCGGCAAAGGCGTGCCTTCGAGCTGCGCGATCACCTCGGCGGTTCGATCGATGCCCGTCCGGCGTTCGCCGATGCCCTGCCAGCGCGGCAGAAAGCGCGCCAACGCCTGAGGCTCGACCGGCTCGATCTCGCGCCGCAGGCGGGCAAGCGAGCGTCGCCGGAGCAGCCGGAGAACGTCCGGGTGACACCATTCGCGCTCCACGCCGTCCGGGCGGAATTCGCCACGCAGCATCGTGCCGGCCGCAAGCATCCGCTCCAATTCCACCTCTCCGTCAGTGACGGGCAAGCCCCAACGCCCCACAGGCTCAGTGGCCAGGTATGGGCCGTGGTGTCGAGCCCAGCGCATGAGCAATCCGGCCAGGGCGTCGACCGATGAGCCGAGCAACGCCTGCGGTACACCCACCGGCACCGCGATGCCGAGCGCGTCCCGATAGCGCGCCACGTCCTCCATGGCGATCCAGCGCGGCTCGCCGCGCATGCGCACGAGGACAGCCCTGTGGTCCGCGGCGAGTGCCTCGAGCCACTCTCCGGCCGCGGCCTCGCGCGCGCGCTCGTCTTGGCCACGCACGCGCGCCGAGACCTCGACGGCTGAGAGGTCCCCGAGCCGGCGCAGCAGGTCGTGCACCGCGTCCGCCGAACCCGCCGCCCGATCGGGCGTCAGGAACTGGAGCTCGAGCTCGAGCTCGGCGAGGGCCTCGGCATCGAGCAGCTCGCGCAGCTCCTCGGCGCCGAGCAGCTCGCGCAGCAGGTCTCGATCGAGCGCAAGTGCCTGTGCCCGCCGGTCGACCAGCGGCGCGTCGCCCTCGTACATGTAAGAGGCGATGTAATCGAACATCAACGAGCTGGCAAAAGGCGAAGCGCGCCGGGTCTCGACGCTCACCAGCCGGATCTCACGTCGCTCGATGGCGGCGAGGATGCCGCGCAGGGCTGGCAGGTCGAACACATCCTGGAGGCACTCGCGGTAGGTCTCGAGGATGATCGGAAACGATCCGTATCGGCTCGCTACCGAGAGCAGTTGCGCCGACCGCTGACGCATCTGCCACAGCGGAGTCCGCTGGCCGGCACGACGGCGCGGGAGGAGCAGCGCGCGTGCCGCGTTCTCACGGAAGCGGCTCGAGAACAGCGATGACCCGCCCAGCGCCCCTATGACGAGCTCCTCCACGTCCTCCGAGCCGATCCGGACTGCTTCCTCCGCCGCGGCGACTGCGCCACCGTTGGAAGCGGCGTCGTCATTGCCGCTGCCGAGACCCTCCCCGCCCAGCTCGTCGGTCATCGGCAGGCGGATGACGATGCCGTCGTCGGACCAGATCGGTTGGACGTCGAGCCCCAGCTTCTCCCGAAGCCTTGCCTCGATTGCCAACGCCCATGGCGCGTGGACTCGAGCCCCGAAGGGCGTCAGCAGGCAGATGCGCCAGTCGCCCAGTTCGTCGCGGAATCGCTGGAGCACGATCGTTCGGTCCGTCGGCAGGACTCCCGTCGTGGCCTGCTCTTCTGCCAGGTAGTCGAGCAGGTTGCCCGCGGCAAGAGAGTCCAGCTTGTGGTCGTCGCGCAGTCGTTTCTCGGCGCGCTTTCGTCCGCGCGATCCGTCAGTCGCTTCGTCGTGGATGGTTCGCGTGAACTCGCCCAGGGAACGGCCCAGCTCAATCGGCCGGCCCGGGCCGTCGCCCTTCCAGAACGGGATCTTGCCCGGCTCGCCCGGGGCGGGGCTGACCAGGACGCGGTCGTGGGTGATCTGCTCGATGCGCCACGCGCTGGCGCCGAGCAGGATGACCTCGCCCTCACGCGCTTCGTAGACCATCTCCTCGTCGAGCTCGCCAACCCGCCGCCCACCGCTGCGGGCTGATCTCGCGCGTGTCGTCGCGCGCGACCCGTCGCTTTCGGCATCGTCGACCAGGTAGACGCCAAAGAGGCCACGGTCCGGGATGGTGCCGCCACTTATCACAGCAACCGTGCGGGCATCGCGGCGCGTCTCGACCGTGCCCGCCGCGCGGTCCCAGATGACCCGCGGGCGGAGGTCGGCGAATTCGTCGCCGGGATAGTGGCCCGCGAGCATGCCCAGGGTCGCCTCGAACGAGTCGCGACCGAGGTCGGCGAAGTTTTCCGCTCGGCGGACCATGCCATAGAGGTCTTCGACGGGCCATTTGCGCTCGGCCGCTGTGGCGACCAGTTGCTGGGCAAGAACATCGAGCGGGTTTCTCGGGATCACGGTCGGCTCGATCTCGCCGTCGAGCATCTTGCGTACGACGATGGCGCATTCCAGCAAGTCGCCGCGGTACTTTGGAAAGATCACGCCCTTCGACGGCTCGCCGACCTGGTGACCGGCCCGACCTATCCGCTGGAGCCCGCGCGCCACCGATCCGGGCGATTCGACCTGGATCACTAGATCGACCGAGCCCATGTCGATGCCCAGCTCGAGCGAGGAGGTGGCCACCAAGGCTGGAAGTCGGCCGTCCTTCAAGCCCTCTTCGATGAGGAGCCGTTCCTCCCGCGCGAGACTCCCGTGGTGGGCACGGACGAGCTCCTCACCGGCCAGCTCGTTGAGCTTCAGCGCAAGACGCTCAGCGAGCCGGCGGCTGTTGACGAAGACGATCGTCGATTTGTGCGCGCGGATGAGCTCGAGGATGCGCGGGTGGATCTGCGGCCAGATCGAGCTTCTTCCGTCCGGCGCTGCGGCCGAGCCACGGAGTTGCTGGTCGAGCGGGAGCACCTCCCCGATCGCCGCCATGTCCTCGACCGGCACCACGATCTCGAGGTCGAGGGGTTTGCGGATGCCGGCATCGACTATGCGCACGGATCGCGGCGCGGAGGCGGATTCGCCACCGCCACCGCGTGGCTCGCGGCCGCCGAGATACGACGCGACGACGCCAAGCGGCCGCTGTGTGGCGGACAGCCCGATGCGCTGCGGCGCCTTGACCGTCAGCCCCTCCAGCCGTTCGAGCGAGATGGCCAGGTGTGCACCGCGCTTGGTGCCGGCAAGCGCGTGGATCTCGTCGACGATCACCCACTCGATGCCGCGCAGCGCCTCGCGCGCCGCCGACGTGAGCAACAGGTAGAGAGACTCGGGCGTTGTCACGAGGATGTCCGGCGGACGCTTCCCGAATGCCCGGCGTTCCTCGGCAGGGGTATCGCCGGTGCGCATCTGGACGAGCACCTCGCGCGCGGCGTCACCGCGGTTTCGGGCGGCCAGCGCGATGCCCGCAAGCGGGGACCGGAGGTTGCGATTGACATCGTGGACGAGCGCCTTGAGCGGCGAGACGTAGAGGACGCGGAGCCGGCGCAGCGGATCCTCCGGCACGGGCTCGCTCATCAATCGGTCGAGGCACCACAGGAATGCGGCCAGGGTCTTACCAGAGCCCGTCGGGGCGCAGATCAAGGTGTGCTCGCCGCCATAGATGGCCGGCCAGCCCTGTGCCTGCGCGGCCGTCGGCTCGGCGAAGGTCGACCGGAACCAGTCGCCAGTGGCTGGCGTGAATGCGGTCAGCGGATCAGTCGACGTCACCGAAACGGGGCGCGGATGGGTCTTGCGCGGCACTGGCGCCGAGTATAGGTCGAACCGTCATACCGAACAAGCGGTCTAATTAGCCGGGCGGGGCGACGGTCGAAAAAACCCGTCCGCATCCCATGGTCCTGTCGATGACCGGTACCTCCCCGTCCTATCTGCACCGAACCCCGGTGCATAGCGTCAGGGGCAATGAAAACGAGGGGGTTGGGGACGCTGCGCCCCAGGCAGCGGCCCACACGCCGGGTCACTTTTCTAACGCTGCTGTTGCTGGCCGTCGT
>JBBDRY010000068.1:5106-6723 GCA_040905225.1 Chloroflexota bacterium
GACCTGACGGGGGCCCAGCTGCGCGCCCTCCAGGCAGACCCGGCCGTGGCCGCCATCGTGCCCGATGAAGAAGTGACGCTCGACGAAGGTCCGGCTGCGGGCCGCGAAGCCGGTGGCATCCGCACCACGGCCAATCCGCGCTCGAGCGTCCCGGCCGGCGTCCGGCGCGTGGGTTCGCAGCACAATGTCCTTGCCCGGGTCAACGGCCGCGACCGTCGAGTCAACGCGGACGTCGCGATCATCGATACCGGCATCGAGCGGAATCACCCGGACCTGAATGTCGTCGGCGGCTACAACTGCACCGGTCCTAACCGAAACAAGTGGGATGACGTGGATGGCCACGGGACGCACGTTGCCGGGATCGTCGGTGCTCTCGACAACCGCATCGGCGTCGTCGGGGTGGCGCCGGGCGCTCGCCTTTGGTCCGTCAAGGTCCTCGGGCCGCGCGGCAGCGGGCGCATGTCCTGGCTCATCTGCGGGGTCGATTGGGTAACGGCCCAGCGCGACAAGGGCAGGCGCGACCGTCCGCTGATCGAAGTGGCCAATATGAGCATCAGCTTCGACCTGCGGCGCAACAGCGACTGCGGTGACGGCCGCGATTCTTTCCACCAGGCGGTCTGCCGCTCCGTGGCGCGAGGGACCGTCTACGTCGTCGCCGCCGGCAACGAGGCCCATAACGCCCGACGCAACAGCCCAGCGGCGTTCGACGAGGTGATAACGGTATCTGCGATGGCGGACTACGACGGCCGCGGCGGAGGGTTGGCGCGAGCGAACACGTGTCCCTACTGGACCGGCGACCGCGACGACGCGTTCACCAGCTTCAGCAACTACGGCCCGGACATCGACATCATCGCCCCGGGACGCTGCATCCTCTCAACCTACCCCCGCAAGAAGTACGCGTGGATGAGCGGCACGTCCATGGCCTCGCCCCACGTGGCCGGCGCCGTGGCGGTTTATAGAGCGATGTACCCCCGGGCCACCCCCACGCAGGTCCGCATGGCGCTACAGGCCGTGGGCAAGCGCGACTGGCGAACGAACACCGATCCCGACCGCGTGCACGAGAAGGCCGTCTGGATCGGCAGCTTCCGGACGATGCCCGACTTCACGACGTCGGCAGGCGCAGGCAGCGGCCGCGTGGCCGTCGGCGCGGAGCTGATCTTGAGCGTGGCGGTAAAACGGATCGGGGGCTTCACCGAGCCTGTGTCGATCTCGCTCATCGATGCACCGGTTGGCTTCTCCGCGCGGACGTTGAGCACCACGGGAACGTCCGCCACGCTGGACCTCTTTGTCGCACCGAATGTCAGCCCGGGGCGCTACCAGCTCGTGGTTGGCTCCGTGAGCGGCGACTTGGAACGAACGTCCGTGGTGTCGATCACGGTCGAGGGCGCGCCCCCTCGCGCCACCTTCACCACTCCGGCAGCGGATGCCACTTTCAGCACGTCTGGATCGACGGCCGTTGCCTGGACCGAGATCTCCGGTGGCTCAGAGGTCGTGAAGCGAAGCCTGGAGCGCCAGTCGGGCCGCGTTCGCACCGCCGGAACGTGCGCTGACGCGCGCTTCACGGCGGAATCCGCGCAGGTCCGAAAGTCACCGGTGTCCGAGCGCACAGCCAGCGGC
>JBBDRY010000069.1:0-6485 GCA_040905225.1 Chloroflexota bacterium
GCTCGGCTAAACTCGGCCGGCAAGCGACGGTCGGAGCCCGGCCGTCGGCCGGGACCTGACCGCTTCGCGCGCAGCCGGGCCGAAGGCCCCCGGCGAAGGGAAAACTAGGAGGGCGCCGTCGCAATGGGCATCTCAGTCGCTTCAGGATCGACTACCAACTCGACCACCGAGTCGATGACCGCGGAGGAGATCGTCTCCCTGTCGCGTAAATACACGCTGTACGAGTGGTCGGCCCAGAACGCGGTCGATCCCATCCCCGTCGAGCGGGCCGAGGGCGTCTACTTCTATTCGCCCGACGGCAAGCGCTACCTCGACTTCAACTCGCAGCTCATGAGCGTGAATATCGGCCACGGCGACAAGCGCGTCATCGCGGCGATCGCCCGCCAGGCCGAGCAGCTCGCCTACGCTAACCCGTTCATGGCCCACGAGCCGCGCGCACGACTCGGACAGAAGCTGGCCGAGATCGCGCCGGGTGACATCGACGTCTTCTTCTTCACCAACGGCGGCGCCGAGGCGAACGAAAACGCCATCAAGCTCGCGCGCCAGATGACCGGCCGACACAAGATCCTTGCCCGGTATCGGTCCTACCACGGCGCCACGGGCCAGGCCATCACCGCTACCGGCGATCCGCGGCGGTGGGCGGCCGAGACCGGCGTGTGGGGCGTGGTCCGCGTACCGGACTTCCACCGCTGGGGCGAGCCAGGTCCCGAGCCGGTTGAGGAGTCCCTCCGCGGCATCGAGGAAGTGATCATGTACGAAGGACCGCAGACGATCGCGGCCTTCCTGTTGGAACCCGTCGTGGGGACGAACGGGATCCTCGTCCCGCCGGACGGCTACATGCAGGGCGTCCGCGCGATATGTGACAAGTATGGCATCCTGCTGATCGCCGACGAGGTGATGACGGGCTTCGGCCGAACGGGCGCGTGGTGGGCGGTCGACCACTGGGGCGTCGTGCCGGACATGATCACGATGGCCAAGGGCCTGACGTCCTCGTACGTGCCCCTGGGTGCCGTCGGGATGCGGCGCTCCATCGCCGACTCGTTCCGGGACAAGGTCTTCTTCGGCGGCCTGACCTACAACTCACATCCCCTGGGTTGCGCCACGGCCCTGGCGACGATCGCGGTGTACGAGGAAGACGGGCTGATCGAGCGAGCGCGGCAGATGGGCACGGTGATGGCTCGGCACCACGCGCGGCTGATGGAGAAGCATCCGTCGGTCGGCGCAGTGCGCAACATCGGGCTGTTCGGAATGGTCGACGTGGTCCGGTCGCGCTCGCCGTACGAGCCCATGGCCCCGTACAACGGCACGTCCGACGAGATGAAAGCGATCGGGACGTTCTTCCGCGACAACGGCCTTTACACGATGCTGCGTTGGAACGGGATTCACACCAACCCGCCACTGATCATCACCGAGGAGCAACTGGCCGAAGGCTTCGACATCATCGACCGCGCCCTAGACATCGCCGACCAGGCCGTCCGCTAGGCGCGGAGCGGCCCTTCGAGGATCGCGCCGCTACGGCGGAGCGACGCCGGGGGCCAGCGTGATGGTGGTCGTCTCCGACCATTCCTCGCCGCACTCCGCGACGGCCACCCTCAGGTATTCGCTTTCGGCATATCCGCCTTCCAGGGGCCCGGCCGCGCCGAGCCCCAAGGCCAGCGTATCGTCCTCGCCGACGGGGAATACGGCGACGAGGAGCGGGTCCGCGCAGCGACCTACACACGCCCTCGCGGCGGATGCATTGCCAGCGCTGCACGAGGTAGAAGTCGATCGAGCCGTCAGCGCCGGCCGCGACGACCTTAGCGGGCGACATGGAGGCGGTCACGTCCGGTATGGGCCGCCCCATCAGCGCCGTCTCGGCGTCCCAGACGCGCTCCAGCGCGGTGTAGGCGTCGCGGATGCGCTGGTCATAGTCGCTGTCGTCGAACTCGGCGTCGTCGTAGGTGCCGCAAGTCGCCCAGACCTTTAAGCCCTTGGGGCTCGTCAGGTGCGCCCAGCCATCAGGCTGGCAGACGATGCTTGCCTGCGCCGTAGTTGCCGCGAGCCTGACGATGCCGTCCGCGAGGGAGCCGTCGGGCGTGTGGATGCTGCGCGGGTCGTGCGGTCGTACGGTGAACGGGATTAGCGCCTCGACGACCTCCGGCGGCAGCATCGGCTCGGCCCGCGCGATCTCGCTGAAGAGGTGCTCGTCGGGCGCCGGGATCGTGCCCCAATAGCGCTCGGGCAGGCGCTCGTCGCCGAAGAGGGCGTAGGCGCGGTACAGAAACGACGTCGGCTCGTCGATCAGGTCGGCCGCCAGGTCGGCCGCGATGAGTTCCTGGGACGAAACGGCTTCACCAGGAGGAGCGCCCGAGGGCGAGGCGCCGGAAGGTGCAGCGGTCGAGTCCGGCAGCGTCGATCCATCGGCTCCCGGGGAGGCGCCTGCCGACGGCGATGACTCGCCACCCGGCGCCGGCGTCGGTGCCGTCACCGTGCACGACGCGAGGATCGCAGCGACGAGCACTACCCAGACCGCACGTGCTCCAGTACGGCTGATGCCTGTCCGAAATGCCATGCCTTCGTGGCTCACGGCGCGGTGCTGCTCGGTTCCACGGTCCCTTGGTTCGTGCCGTCGTAAGCCGTAAGCGGCACTCCGTCAGCGCTGGTTGATGCAGCGCTCGATGTAGCCGAGCCGCAGCCGATCGCCAGCACCGTAATGAGCACGATGTGTCGCTCAAGTCGCAATGCCGGCCCCCTCGCGATGGTCGCTATCCGGGTGATGCTGTAGGCTCGATGGCACACACCTGCGAGGCCGTCAAAGCTTTTCGAGACATGGATGCGGGGCGGCACGATCTAATGTCCTATCCGCCAACGATCCTGAGTCAGGGGGAAAAGGATGCTGATGACGCCTACCCATCGCGCCTCTATCGCAATGTCCGTGTTTACCGTGCTCATCGTCGGCTGTGGCTCGGCCGCGCCGGCCACGACGCGGCCGACAGCGAGTCCAGCAGGAGGAGTCCCAACTCCAGCGGGCCCGGTGGCGACGCCCACCACAGCGCCTCCTGTCACACAGCCGACCGAGACGCCGGCTCCTGGTGCGTCGGTACCGGATCTCAGCGGACTGATACCCACGGACCCCGCGCTGCTGACTGGCGTGGTGCCCCCTGGCTGGCAGATCATCGAGGATGAAACTGAGGCGTGCCGGATGGCTGTGCCCCCGGACTGGACGACCGATGTCATGCCGGCGAGCGCCCAGGTCGGCTTCCAGCCCGAGGCCCTCGCGGGTGTCTCCGCCAACACCGAAGATTGGGAAACCTTCACCGCAAGCGTCGATCAGTTCTATCTCACGGGTCACGTGACGCTTATCGATACCCCCGACGCGTTCCTCATTGCGAACCCCGTCGGCCCTGACTTCGACTTCAGCTACGTGCTCGTACGCCGCATCGATGACGAAAACTGCATGATTTCGGTCACAGTGCAGCGCAACTGGATCACCCAGCATGCGGCGCCCGCCGCACTGATCGCAACGACTCTCGACCGCACCGACTGAACAACTCCGTCACGGCGACGGTGCTTCAACGAGGCCGAGCCGCGCCTCGAGCACCGAGCGTGGTCCACGGCACTCGCCAAGGGGCCTTCGGCCTCGGATTACGACCACACCGATATAGACGGCGATAAGCCCTACGTATCACTGTCGTCCATATGGCACGTGTCAAGCGCCCACAGGCGACGATCGTTGGGGCAGCGAGGTCATCCCAGGCCGTGGCGAAAGCAGGCGCGGAAGTGAGGCTGAGCCGCAGGCGGCGGCGGGTGATGCAGAAGACTCTGGCAGCGCGAGTTGGCATCAGCCAGGCTCGACTCGCCGAGATCGAAGCCGGCGAAGGAGATGGGGCGCCGCCGGAGGTCTGGTTTGCGCTGGCCGAGGCGCTCGGCGGTACCTGAGATTCGAGTTCGCACGCGCCTCTTTGGCCATCGCAGAGCGAGAGTCGATCGAGGCCCGATGGGGCGGTAGAGTTGCGCGCGATGGGGAGCGACCTGCCAAAGCGCCCGGTGCGGACGCACCGAAAATGACCGCGTTCGCGCCCGCCACGCCCGCCGCGCCCGGCACGCCCGCCGCGTCCATCGCGGCCGCACCAACCCGCCGACGGCTGAGCCGTGCCATCGGGCTGCTGGTGATCCTTGGCGCCCTCCTGTTGATCTGGGAGGGGGTCAAGTTCCTCGGCGGCAATCCGTGGCGGATCAACGGCGACATGTTCGGGATACCGATCAACTTCTTTCACGACCCGCCGCTGAGCTTCCGCATCGCGAACGATCAGAGCCTCCCCCACGTCTGGGAGGTCTTGGGGACGATGACCCGTCCCATACAGCCCAACCGGCCGCCGCTGGCCGCGCTCCTTTTCGACAACGCACTATTCACCTTCCGAGGTGCGGCGTTCGGGTTTTTCCTCGGTGCCACCTTCGGCCTGCTCCTGGGCATCCTGTTGGCACACGTCAGGTTGCTCGAGCGGGCGCTCGTGCCATACGTGGTCATGTCGCAGACGATCCCGATCATCGCGATCGCGCCGGTTATCGTCATTGGGCTGCAGGCTGGCGAGTTTTCGGTCGCACTTGTCGCGAGCTACCTGACGTTCTTCCCGGTCACCATCGCCGCGCTGCGCGGGCTCCGCTCGGCGGATCCGCGCGCCCATGAGCTGATGCGATCGCTGGCCGCGAGTCGCTGGTCCGTGCTGTGGAAGCTCCGCCTGCCTGCTGCCGCGCCGTTCCTGTTCACGGCGTTCAAGATCTCCGCCACGGCATCGGTCGTCGGCGCGATCGTCGGCGAGCTTCCGGCGGGCATCCGCGAGGGGCTCGGCGGAGCTCTGCTCAACTTCAACCAGTACTACACGATCGCGCCCGAGCGCTTGTGGGCGGCGCTGCTCTTCGCGGCGGCCGTCGGCATCGTCGCGTTCATGCTCGTCGTCGTGGCCGAGCGGATCGTTCTCCACGGCTACCGACCGAGCGAGGAGCCCGCATGACCGCAGCCCAGGCAGGCGAATCAGGCACGCCCGTCGTCGAGATCACGAACGTCGGCAAGCTCTTTGGCGGGTCGCGCGGGCAAGGAGTCGAGGCCCTGCGCGACGTCAACCTGACCATTGGCCAAGGGGAGTTCGTCTCCCTCATCGGGCCATCCGGATGCGGCAAGTCCACGTTGCTGCGGCTCATTGGCGACCTGACCTCGCCGACGACGGGAAGCGTGCTCGTGAACGGCAAGCCCGCAAGTCGGGCGCGGCTCGACCGCGACTACGGCATCGTGTTCCAGGCGCCGGTCCTGTTCGACTGGCGAACGGTCGAAAGGAACGTCCAGTTGCCGCTCGAGGTGAGCGGCATCTCGCGCTCTGAGCGCCGCGACCGTGCTCGCGCGATGCTCGACCTCGTTGAGCTGTCGGCCTTCGCCGGCCACCGTCCTTGGCAACTATCTGGTGGCATGCAGCAGCGTGTCGCGATCGCTCGAGCGCTCGCCCTCGACCCCAAGATCCTGCTCATGGACGAGCCCTTTGGCGCGCTCGATGAGATGACCCGTGAGCGGATGAACCTGGAGCTCCTCAGCGTCTGGGATCGGACCGGTACGACGATCGTTTTCGTCACGCACTCGATCCCGGAGGCTGTTTTCCTGTCGACGCGGGTAGTTGTGATGTCGCCACGTCCGGGTCGGATCACGGACGTCATCGACGTGGACCTGCCCAGTCAGCGCAACGTGGACACCCGAGAGCTTGAGCGCTACTTCGAGCTGGTGACGCAGGTTCGCGAGAGCCTGCGCGCGCGCGAAGGGCAGCCGACTGACACTGGCGAGGCGGTCGACGACGCGGCCGACGCCAACGCGACCGACGCTGCTGCGAGCGGAGCCGACGATCCCGCCCGACGGGTCCTCGTAGAGGGCATCTCATGACAGTCGGCGCAGACGCCGTCCTTCAACCGACGATGGTGGGCGCCCGCCGTGGCGTGCTCCGCCGAGTGGTCGATTGGGCCCCGGCCATCGCCGTCGCCGTCGGCTTCATCCTCGTCTGGCAGGCCGCCATCACGGTCTTCGACATCAAGCGGTTCATCCTGCCCGCGCCGTTCGCTATCGGAGGGGCGTTCATCACCTATTTCAGCGAGGTGTGGGCCGCAGCGAGCTATACGGCGACCGAGGCGGTGGGCGGGCTGGCAATCGGTGTGACAGCTGGCCTGCTCGTCGGCCTGCTGACGGCGCGCTCAGTGGGCGTGCGCGAATCGCTGTTGCCCTTTGCGATTGCCATCAACTCGATCCCGATCATCGCCTTCGCGCCGATCATGAACAACTGGTTCGGCCTGGCCAACCCGATGTCGAAAATGATGATTGCCGCGCTGCTGGTCTTCTTCCCGGTGATGATCAACACTGTCCGCGGTCTCACGTCGGTCGATCCCGCCGCGCTGGAGCTCATGCGTTCCGTCGCCGCCTCCAACATGACCGTCCTGCGCAAGGTGCGCATCCCCAATGCGCTCCCCTACAT
>JBBDRY010000070.1:0-6384 GCA_040905225.1 Chloroflexota bacterium
GCGTAGAACCGCCCACCAACGGCCGCCACGGCCGGGAACGCTTGTTTTAGGGCTAAGTGCAGGGGCGGGCGCAGATCGCGACTCGATGCTGTCGGGCCAGATAACGCTCTCCATGCGCGACCCGGCGTTCATGCAGGCGATGTATGAGATGGCCGCATCCTCACGGACACCCGCCGTCGACAGCGCCGCGCCGCAGAACGTGTTCGACCTCGAAGCGCTCGCGCAGACGATGGACCTGGGATGGCAAGGGCAGCCGTACTTCCAGGTGTTGGGTACAGCCGGCGAGACCGAGCACGGTTATCGGACGAGGAAGTACCGGTCCAACGGCACCGCCGACACCGTGACCAAGGGCATCTTCATGCAGAAGGGTCTTGTCGAGATCGTCCCGAACACACGTCCTCGCGGCATCATCTTGGGAGCCGGAAACACTCCAGAGGTCCTTGCCGAAGTATTTCTCGGTAACGGCGCGAAGCCCCGGCTCGATGACCTCGCCGTGTGGTGGCACCGCTCGACCAATCTTCAAGAACGGTTCGGCGCCCAGCCCACCCGCGACCAGCTCGTCACGGCCGCCACCGATGACCTCGGCCTCGCAGAGGACGAGGCCGCAGCGATCTTCGACCTGCCCGAGACCGACGGGTCCGATGACGGTGAGGAGGCGGCTGAGGCATGACCTTCACGGACTCGTTCGCAGCGCCCGCGAGTTACCTGCCGGCCGTCGAGACGGTGGTGACCACGTCCACCGAGATGGGGGGCCGAGTCGCCGACGTTATCGACTTCGTCACCAGGCGGGGCTTCGTGTTCGAACCCTGGCAGGTTGCCGCGTTCATCACCGCCGTTCGCACGAAGCCTTTCGTAATCCTCGCGGGCATCTCGGGCACGGGAAAGACGAAGCTTCCGCGCCTCGTCGCCGACGCGACCGGAGCGACATGCGAGGTCGTGCCTGTCCGCCCCGACTGGACGGACAGCGGCGAGGTCCTCGGCTCCGAGCGGCTCAGCGGAGCTTTCGCACCTGGCCCGCTCTTGAGGGTTGCCCGCGAGGCGATGAGCAATCCGGAGCGCCAGTACTTCTTCATGCTCGACGAGATGAACATCGCTCGAGTCGAGTACTACCTCGCCGAGGTGCTCACGCACATCGAGGAGAAGACCCGCGCGGGCGACGTAGTTCAGAGCAAGCCGTTGGCACCTGACGCGCCGCTCGATGCCAACGGTCAAACCTGGAGCGATGTCGTGCTCCCGTCGAATCTGTGCATCGTGGGCTCGGTCAACATGGACGAGACCACTCACGGGTTCTCGCGCAAGGTTCTGGATCGGAGCTTCGTGCTTGAGTTCTCGGAGATCGACCTCAGCAAGACCGAGGCCGCCGAGAATCCGGCACCGGCGAACTGGGCTGTCAGCGACTGGAAGCAGACCTACCTCTCGTTGGGTGAGTTCCCGCAGCCCGACGATCCGACGGTCCTTCGGGTCATCTCCGTCCTGACCGTCTTGAACGTGTCGCTCGCCGCGGTCCAAACCCAAGTGGGCTATCGAGTGCGCGACGAGATCGCGCTCTTCTGCATCCACGCTCGCGACTGCGCCGAGTCCTTCGGAAGGTCGGGCGGCTTGCAGGTCGACCCGTTGGACCTAGCCGTGACGGTGAAGGTCCTTCCTCGGTTGCAGGGCGGCGGCGCCACCATCCGCCGCGTGCTCAAGGACCTGCTCACCTGGGCGGAGGGCGCTTCCGCGTCGGCTAGTACCGACGACGGTGCCGAGCCGGACTCGGACCTGACGCCGGTCGAGGATGACGGCGCCGGCGACCGGTTCCCGCTGTGTGCCGAGCGCGTCCGTCTCATGATCGCCCGCCACGACGAGTCCGGCTTCACCTCGTACTGGCTGTAGTGGGCCATGCCGCCCACGCCACGCCTACTCGAGATCCGCACCCCGGCACTGCTCATCACGTTCTACGGCTCCGCGTCAGCTCCACACGGCACCGTCGCCCAGGGAGGCAGCCCCCACTTCTCGGTGGAGTCGTCGACGAACGCAGAGGTCATCGTGCACCTGGAGAACGCGTTGGGACATTGGTCGGAGTGGGAACCGGGTCATGCTGGACCGGCGTTCTTTGAAGCGACGGCCTATCGAGTCGTGATCGAGGATCTCGTCGGCTCCCGGCCTCCGCGATTCACCCACCGCGACCCAACGCTCCTCGACAACGTCGACCGCGTCCCGAACCACGCAATTGTTGCCGGCACGCTGAACTTCCGACAGCAGCTCGGCAGGAGCACCTTCAAGATCGCCGGCGACACCGAGCAGCTTCGCGTGACGATCGAGGTGTTTCCCACCAAGCTCGACTACGCGACGGACTACGAGGAGATCCTCGACGAGGTCTCAGCTGGCGCTCGAGCACTCGCCCTCGAGTACCTCCGCGCTACCTATCGAGGTGGAGCTACGACGCCTCAGCATGGCGCAACAGATCTTGAGTGGCTGACCCTAGTGCGGAACGAGGTCGATCGACTGGAGAGCGCTCTCAACTATCTCGAACAACATCCGCATCGGGCGCTCGACCGAACGGTGCAGCCCGAGCAAGTTGAGCGGATCGGCAGGCCGTCAAGGTCCACGATCCGCGCCATCGCACGAGGGCGAGGAGCGGGCCAGTTCGTGGAGGTCGTGCCCGGCGTGCAGGCCCGCTCCAAGCTGCCGAGCCGTCGCGCCGTGGAGACGCTTGACACGCCAGAACACCGATGGCTGCGACAACAGCTGATCGGTGTTCAACAGCGGCTGGGACGAATCTTCAGGGACGCTCAGGCCCAGCTCCGGCCTCGAAACGACGGTCGACCGCAGCCTCGACGCACGGCAGAGCTCCGCGAGATCACCCGACTGCAGGAACGGCTTGCGCGGCTGCTCGAAGGCGAGGCAATCGCAGCCGCCACGACAACAGCGCCGTCAGACTTCGCGTCGCTGACACTGCTCGGGCAGCCTGGCTACCGCGAGGCCTATCGAGCCTTGGTCACACTCCGCCTGGGACTCAGCGTCCACGGCGACGACGTTGACCTCTCGGTGAAGGACCTCGATCAGCTCTATGAGGTGTGGTGCTTCCTTCGCATCTGCCGGCTTCTTGCCGTCAAGGCGGACCAGCCACCTCGGCTCACGGGTGTCATTCGACCGCGAGCCGTCGGCGGCCTCCGCGTAGCACTTCGGCAAGGCCGCAGCAGCGCGGTGGAGCTCATCCTCGGAGAGGCGCGACTGATCGTGCTGTACAACCAGACTTACCCTGGCCTGACGGGGACGCAGAAGCCGGACATCGTCATCGAGGTCCACCACGCCGGATGGCCGCGCATGTTCATCGTCTTCGACGCTAAGTATCGGCTCGACGCGACCGACGAGTACGTCGCATCGTTCGGAGGGCCAGGCGCGCCCGTCGATGCCGTCAACGCCCTGCACCGCTACCGGGACGCGATCGTGCTCGCCGCGTCGGCCGACCAAGCTCTGGGACGACCAGTCGTCAAGGGCGCAGCGCTCTTTCCGCTCACTGCCGGAGACGAGTTCAAGAGCCACAAGCTGTGGCGGTCGCTTGAGTCCCTAGGCATCGGCGCTCTGCCGTTCCTGCCCGACTCCACTGCCCTGGTCGAGGATTGGATCGACACGCTGCTCTCAGCATCTCCTGCCGAGCTAGCCGAGCCGGGCCCTCCCTTCAGCGCTCTCGAATACAAGCGTGCCCTGCCCGGGTGACGCGGAGAAGATCGGCTCGACTCACCCGCTCGGCGCTGATGGCGCCGGCCGCCACGAGCCACCACACGCGGTAGCGGACGGCCATCGCGTTGTTCCAGGCGACCCCCTTCCCCTCCAACCGGTGACGCAGCTCGGGGTACGCCATCGGCTGCTCGGCGACGGTCTCAATGACCTCCCGGACTCCGTAGACCCTGCCCACCAGCGCCCGCCGAAGTACTGCGGGGTCGCCTGACCTTGCGAACGCCTTCCCGTCCGCGGTCGGCATCAGCTGGCCGTGAATGATCTCGGCGAAGCCAAGCGTCACGAGGACGCTGACATACCCCCGCACAGTGGTAGTCGACGACACTGACGGGAGCCGGTCCCGAACCAGTCCCTCGAACTCGCTGCGCCGCCGACCTGAGCCGAGGACTCGCAGCAACGTTCGGAGCGTGTCGGCGTACGCCGCAGCACCTCCAGGCAACGGCCAAAGGTTGCGGCGTCGGGTCTCGAGCACAACATCGAGTCTCCCAAATCGACGGTACCGCCGGCGGTACGGCCGCTACGGCGCGCTGTTTCGAGTCCGAGCCCGAGTCGGGACTCCCGTGTCGGCAGCGCAGCACACGATGCGCGCGGCGCTCCTGCGCCCTAACAACCCGAAGGGAGCGATCTGGGGAGTCCCCACCTGCACGGTCCTGCTGTGACCAACACAGGACGTGCCATGGAGACCGTCTTCAGCCAGCTCGATCGCGAGTGGGCAGCGCGACCCGTCATCGTTCGACCGCCGCCGAGCTCTCCGAGGCTTGTGCGTTGGCCGGCGCGGCCGCGCCGGCGGACCTCGTGCACGCCATGCGGTGTGTCGCGATCGACTTCCTCGTCGCCGACGAGCCGGCTGGCGAGATCCAGCGTGTCCAGGTCGGACGCAGCCGGCAGGATGCCCGCGCTGGCAGCGGTTGTCGCGATCAGACAGCTCGTAGCCGAACCCCTTCGAGGGAGCAGCGCGCGGCCGGCATCGAAGGGAGGACCGCTCCCGCTATTTAGCCTTCTTGACCGTCTGCTTGTACGTCGTCTTCGGGGTGCGGGCGACTTTGCGATCCGAGACGAACCGCCCGGACACCGACGACTTGTTCACGGTCTGTTTGGTGGGCTTGGCCATAGTCACCTCTTTTCGGGTACGTGGCCCGGCTTCAGCAGTCGGGCAGGCTGTCGAGGTTGTCGGAGCAGGCGGAGTTCGGGTCTGTCCGCAGGTATTTGCCGGTGGTCCCGTTGACAACGTGGACATCGGCACGCCGGGACCGCGCGTCCTGCACGAAGTACGTGTTCGTGCCCTTCTCGATGTCGGAGATGGCGGTCGCCTTCGCCGTCGAGCCCCAGGTACCGCACAGCGAGGTGATGTCACCGTCGGTGTCCTTGCCTGTCTTGGTCACTCTTCGATCGGCCACGTTGGGGCCCTCCTCTATGTTGACTCATTGCGCATCTGCGCAATGACCACCATAGCGAGGGTTGCCCACTTGCGCAACTGAAGTCAGTCGAAGAGAGGACCGAGCCGATCGAGGTCCGCGTCGTCGAGTACGCCGAGCCTTTCGAGCTTGATCCGGAGCGTCTGTTGAGAGACGCCCCAGCCGTGAGCGGTGCCCTTGAAATCCGCCAGCACTGCGTCAAGGTCATGGGCCAGGACGAGGTCGTCGGGCAGGAGGATGTGCGCGGCCAACGCGTTGGCGTTCTGCTCACGGAGTCTGGCCTTGTCATCCAGCATCGTGGTGTCGTCGCGTCGGCAGAAGATCTCACTGGTGGTGCCGAGGTCCAACGTGCCCTGCTCAGGGTTCTCCGCGTCGTAAAGCCAGTGGGCGAGCTCGTGCGCAAGCGTGAACCGCTCCGGGCCGACCCACCGGTCGAACATCGACAAGTGCCGGGTGTTCATCACAATCGTGCGAGTCGACGGTGACAGCGCGCCAAGGATCCTGTGATCGGGGGGCTCATCGATGTCGTGCCAGTCGATGGACAGCTCATAGGTGATCTCGACGATCAGCTCGATTGGGACCGGGAGTTCGATCGGCTTGCCGGTTTTGGTGGCGTGGCGGCGGAGCACCTCAGCGGCGACGACCCTGTGGGTGTCGTTCCTTCGCGGGTGGGTCGGCCGGGCCACAGCTACTTCCTGAGCTTCCTCAGGAACTCGAGGCCCTTGGTCGGATCCGCGGCTAACCGGTCCATCACGTCAGCGGGCATCCGTCCGGCGGCGAGGATGAGCTCGTCGGGGTTCAGCCTGAGGACCTCCGCGATCTTCTTGATCTTCTCGTCGGTCGGCGTCTCCTTGCCAGCTTCGATCTTCGACATGTAGGGCACCGTGATCCCGACTGCGTCGGCGAGGTCGCGCTGGGTCATCCCGCGCGCGAGCCGCTCCTTCTTGATCCGCTGGCCGAGGGGATCTGGTGCCATGCCGCCAGTGTCGTACGAGTTGCGCAATTGCACAACCTCACCCTGATGGCGGTCACCACCCGCTGCCGGTGTGTCGCTGCGGATTGCTGCGGATTGCTGCGGATCCATCCGGTAGAAGATCCGGTAGAAGATCGGCCCCTAGAGCAGAAGAGCCGGTGCTTACGCACCGGCTCTGACCTGCGGTTTCGTTGGTGGCGGGGGCAGGATTTGAACCTGCGACCTTCGGGTTATGAGCCCGACGAGCTACCAGACTGCTCCACCCCGCGGCGT
>JBBDRY010000071.1:0-1078 GCA_040905225.1 Chloroflexota bacterium
CCGAGCAGTTCCTGCACATCGACGATCTGTGTCTTGATCTCGATCACGAGAAGGGTTCGCGACGGTTCGTGCCACGCGAGGAGGTCGATCCAGCCCCTCTCGCCATAGAAAGCAAACGACACTTCCGGAGCAATTGCCCAACCTGTGATCTGGCCGAGCAAACGCGCGACGGCACCCTGGAGAGCCGAGTGCCGAGCATTGAGCAGACGGTCGAGCTCCCCGCCGCGCCAGCGAGCAATGAGGTCGAGCCGAATGTCAAGGACGGCAGCCATGCGCCGAAGCGAGTCAATCGTCACTGTCCCGATGTGGCCTCGTTCGATCGCGGAGACGAGCGACTTTGAGACGCGAGCATGCTGGGCGACATCTATCTGGCGCCAGCGGCGGCGGATGCGGACAGCGCGAAATGCGGCGCCGACGCGCTGATCAGACACCGTTGTCAGTCTGGCCCTCGGCGCTTATCGCCGACTCATCCGCGGGTTACGCGGCAATTCGCAAACCGGTGCGAGACTGCGTGGGTTCTATGGCCGTGAGGGTGGCGCGAGGGTGGCGAATCCGTGACTAAGCCTGCTGCTGGGGGTCGGGCGGGAGTCGACTGGCTGCTCTTCGCTCTGCTCGGCTTCTTTTGGGGCAGCAGTTACCTGTTCATCAAGATCGGCGTCGACGCAGGCCTCGAGCCGTTCACGCTGGTGATGCTCAGGCTTGTGATCGGCAGCGCGCTGCTCGCCGCCGTCGTTCTCATCGCCCGCGAAAAGCTGCCGCGCGAAGGTCGGTTCTACGCCCACATCAGCGTCGTGGGCTTCTTCGGGATCGCCCTGCCCTTCGTTCTCATCACGATCGCCGAAGCAAGCGTTGACTCTGCACTGGCCGCGGTGCTGACCGCGCCCGTGCCACTGTTCGTCATTCCGTTCGCCGCGTTGCTGCTTCCCGACGAGCGGATGACGCTCAACAAGGTCATCGGCGTGGTGATCGGCCTGATCGGCGTGGTGGTGCTTGTCGGATTCGACCCCGCTCAGCTCGGCACGGGCGACTTCATCGCCGAGCTGATCCTGATCGCGGCGGCGATCTCGTACGCGATCGG
>JBBDRY010000072.1:0-26951 GCA_040905225.1 Chloroflexota bacterium
CCGGCGCGCTGAAGGTCGTAACGGGGCGCGTATCGTAGCCGACCGGGAGTTACGCGCCGGGAGCGTGCGCCTTCGCGACGTCGCCGATGATCTGGGCGAGCTCCTGGGGGCGCGACCACATCGGCCAGTGGCTCGTGGGCAGGTCGACCCAGCTGATGTAGCGCAACTCCCTCAGGCCCAGGACGAACTCGTAGCCCTCCTTGACGGCGTCCCTGTATTCCTCGGACGTGTATCCCGTGCAGACGACCGTGCTCGGCACGTCGAGACGGGCATCGTTGGTCAGCTCGATCGCCTCGCGTAAGACGCCACCCGGCTGGGGCACCGCGCGCTGCCCGAACGTCTCCAGCTGTTCCTCTGTCAGTCCATCGAGGTTCTCGTTCTTGGCGAGCTCCTCCGGCGACGGAAGTGGCTTCTCGACGCCAACGAAATCGGCGTCCATCGCCCCCTTGCCCGCGCCGGTGTCGACGTAGACCATCGCCGCGATCAGCTCAGGTACGCGATCACTCGCCGCGTATCCGGGGAACCCCGCCCCGCTGTGCACGGCGAGCACGACGGGAGTACCTGCCGCCCTGACCGCCTCGACGATCGCTGCGACGTGGTCGGACTGCGTGATAGCGGAACGGTCGGCGTCGGCCGACTCCAACCCCGGCAGCGTCAGCGCGGTCACGTCATGGCCGTCCGCACGCAACGCGGCGGCGACCTCGTCCCACGCCCAGGCACCGAGCCAGAAGCCGGGAACGAGAACAATCGGTGCACTACTCATCAGGCGGTCCTCCCAGTTGTGCGACCAGCGTCTTCGGCGCCACCGCGCGATAGCTCTCGTCGATCCATTCGCGCAGCATCTCGAACGGCATATCCGGGCTGATTCTGATCGAAACCCAACCCGCCTTGCCCAGCCCATAGCCGGATGGGGTCACCCCGGGCTGGGCCAGCGCGATGGGCTGGGATGAATTGAGCTTCATGCCAAGGCCGGGCTCGTCGGAGCCGTCAGTGCCGAAGAACACGAAGATCTTCTTTCGCACCTTTACCACGCTCTCCCCCCACGGATGGTCCTCGTAGGCGTCCGGGAGTGTCAGCGCGTAACTCCTGAGAGCCTCCCGAACAGCAGCGGCGGGTCGCGCTGCCGTCATCGCACGGCGTCGCCGTAACGCTTGGCGACGTAGGCGTCGAGGATGCCGATGAACTCGGCAACAAGCCCCTCCCCGCGCAAGGTCGTGCGCAGAGCTCCGTCGACGTAGACGGGTGCCACCGGCTCCTCGAACGTGCCCGGCAGAGAGATCCCGATGTCGGCGTGCTTGGACTCACCCGGCCCGTTGACGACGCAGCCCATGATCGCCACGCGCATGTCCTCCACTCCCGGGTACGAAGCCGCCCAGATGGGCATCTGCTCGCGCAGGTGGCCCTGTATCTGCTGGGCCATCTCCTGGAAGAACGTCGAGGTGGTTCGCCCACAGCCGGGACAGGCCGAGACCTGCGGCGTGAACGAGCGCAGCCCGAGCGACTGGAGCACCTGCTGGGCGACGAACACCTCCTCGGTGCGGTCGCCACCCGGGGCCGGCGTCAGAGAAACGCGGATCGTGTCGCCAATGCCCTGTTCGAGCAGCAACGACAGTCCGGCCGTCGACGCGACGATGCCCTTCATGCCCATCCCGGCCTCTGTCAGGCCAAGGTGGAGCGGGTAGTCGCAGCGAGCCGCCAGCAGCCGATAGACGTCGAGCAGATCCCGCACGCCAGAGACCTTGGCGCTGATGATGATCTTGTCGTGCGCCATTCCGGTTGCCTCGGCCAGCTCGGCCGAGCGCAGCGCTGACTGGATCATTGCCTCGATCATCACGTCTCGCGAGTCGGCAGGCGACGCCAACCGCGCGTTCTCGTCCATGAGCTCGGTCAGCAGCGCCTGGTCAAGCGAACCCCAGTTGACGCCGATACGGACCGGCTTGTCGTACTCGAGCGCGACACGGATGATCGTCACGAAGTTCTCGTCGTGGCGCTTGGTGCCAACGTTGCCAGGGTTGATCCGGTACTTGGCCAGCGCACCGGCCATCTCGGGGTACTCGATCAGCAGCTGGTGTCCGTTGTAGTGGAAGTCGCCGATCACCGGCACGCCCACGCCCAGGTCGTCGAGCTTGCGCCGGATCACCGGCACGGCCGCAGCCGCAGCGTCGTTGTTAACCGTTACCCGGACGAGCTCCGATCCCGCGTGTGCCAGCGCCGCAACCTGGAGCGCCGTGGCATCGGCATCAGCGGTATCCGTGTTGGTCATCGACTGGACGACGATGGGATGCCGGGAGCCGACCTTTACTCCGCCGACATCCACCGTCCCAGTCGGACGGCGACCCGGCCGGTGCGGCTCGCCCTCGATTGCGCCGACCTCCTGCCGACCCTCCTGGATCTCGGGCTGTGCCGGGGCGGGGTCAGTGGACGCGGTCAGGTCCGTTGGAGGATTCCCGTATCGAAGAGCGTCACCCAGGCGAGCAGCGCCATCAGGAACACGAAACCGAAGAAGTACACGTAACGCTCGATCGCGATGCTGACGCGATTGCCGACGGCGGCCTGTACCAGGCTCACCGCCACGCGGCCCCCGTCGAGGGGCGGCAGGGGCAGCACATTCACCACGGCCAGGTTGGCCGAGAGCAGGGCGATGAAATAGATCATGAACACAGGCGGCGCAGACGAGCGCACGACGCCGATCGCGTTGACGATGCCAACCGGCCCGGAGATCGGCGGATTGGCCAGGTTGTTGACGAAGTCGCCCAGCGCACGAACGATCAGCGTGGCCGCGTCCAGCGTTCGCTGCGCGCCGATGCGTATCGCAGAGACGAAATCGCGCTCGATGGTGGGCCCGGGCAGTGGCTGCGGCGTGAAACCGAGTGCCCCCTTGTTGGCCGCGATGTCCGCCGCAGATCTGGTCGTCGCCCGGAGCTCCACGATCAGGCCGGTGGACCGCTGGACAAGGAGCCTGACCGGCGTGGAGGGCCGCGCACGGGTGTATTCGGTGATCCCAACGGGGCCGTTTGGAAGGTCGAACCAGGCAAACCGGAGGCCGTCGACGGCGAGGATGGTGTCGCCGCTGTCGTCGTACAGCGCGATCGTATTGCCGTCGGCGTCCTGCGTCGTACCGACCTGCTGTCCGCCACGTAGACCTGCCAGTTCAGCTGGAGATCCGGGTTGGACGCTGAGGACCCGCGCGGTTGAGCTCGGGTCGGCAAATCCGGCGATCAGCGTCAGCAGCACGAAGGCCAGCAGGATGTTCATCGTCACGCCGGCGAGCAGGATCGCCAGGCGCGTGGGGAGTCGCTGCCGCACGAAGGCATGCGGATCGTCCGACTCGCCTTCTTCCCCCTCCAGCTTCACGAAACCGCCGATGGGCAGCCAGTTCAGGGTGTAGATCGTGCCCTGCTTGTCGCGCCCGAGGATCTTCGCGCGCGGTGGGAAGCCGACGCCGAACTCGTGGACCGTCACGCCCGCTCGGCGTGCCACCATGAAGTGGCCGAACTCGTGAATCACCACAAGGACGACCAGGATCACGAGTAGCAGCAGAACGTCGATCAGGCCGTTGCCGAGGCCGATGAGATCAGGCATGCACGGCTCCAGACGCTGTCGCCGGCTCTGCGGTTGCGGACCAGGTTCGGACTTCACGATCCAGGGCGATCAGCTCGTCCAGTCCCGGGGCCTGCGATTCACTGCCCCCAAAACGTTCGACTGCCGCGGCGCAGAGAGCGGCAATACCCTGGAAATCGAGCGATCCCTTGAGGAAGCGATCGACCGCGATGTCGTCAGCGGCTATGAGCGCGGCACTCGCCCGCGGCCCCTGGCGACCCGCCGCGCGACCAATGGCGAGCGCGGGAAAGCGGCCTTCGTCGACCGGTTCGAACGAAAGATTCGGAATCTCCGCGCCGGCAAGCCGCGGCGCCGGCGACGGCAGGTGGTGTGGGTATGTCAAGGCGTATTGGATCGGGATGCGCATGTCCGGGAGGCCTAGCTGGGCCTTGAGTGAGCCGTCGGCGAACTCGACCAGAGAGTGAACGATGCTCTGGGGGTGGACGACGACGTCGACTTGATCGTCCTCCACATCGTACAGCCAGCGCGCCTCGATGACCTCCAGCGCCTTGTTCATGAGCGTCGCGGAGTCGACAGTGATCTTGGAGCCCATGCGCCAGGTCGGGTGGGCGAGTGCGTCCGCAGGGGTGGCCGATCTAAGGCGGTCAGCCGACCATTCACGGAACGGCCCGCCGGACGCAGTGAGGATCAGCCGCGTCACGTCGCTGCGCCGCTCGCCGGCCAGACACTGCCAGATCGCCGAGTGCTCGGAGTCGATCGGACGCAACCAGTTGAGCACCATGGCGTCCTCGCCTGCGGTGGCCGCGAGGCGGCGGGCGAGAGGCATCACCAGGTGTCCGCCACTCACCAGTGTCTCCTTGTTGGCGGTAGCCACGATCTTGCCCGCGTTTAGAGCGGCGATGACGGGCTTGAGGCTGACGACGCCCGATGTCCCCACGAGCACGAGATCGACGTCCGGATGGGCCGCAAGCTCCTCCAGCGCTCCCTCGCCCTCGGCAAGCCGCGTGCCGGATGGAAGCTCGAGCATCGACCGCCCGGCGTCGTCGGCCAGGGCAGCCAGTGCCGGGCGGTACCGCGCGACCTGCGTGTTGAGGGTGGTCACGTCCGTCCCCGCGGCTAGCGCCGTCACGCTGAATCGCTCGGGATGCGCGGCGAGGACGTCGAGCGCCTGGCGCCCGATGGACCCAGTGCTGCCGAGCACGGCTACCCGGATGGGCTCGGTCACAGGATCCCAGCGGCGCGAAGCACTCCAAGGATGACTACCGATGCGTATATCGCCGGGGCGGCGAACAGGAAGGAGTCGACTCGGTCAAGGAATCCACCGTGGCCCGGAATGAGCGCGCCCGAGTCCTTTGCCCCAGCGGCGCGCTTGAGCATCGACTCGGCCAGATCGCCCGCCTGGGCCGTGACCGCAATGACCAGCCCCAGAAACGCGCCACCGACCTGGGATTGTCCGCTGGCCCCCAATAACACGGCACAGACAGCGACCGCTGCCAGCGTGCCGCCAATCGCACCGGTCCATGTCTTGTTGGGCGAGATGTGGTTCATGAAACGGCCACGGCCGTAAAGCCGTCCAACCAGGTACGAGGCGCTGTCCAGAGTCCAGACGGTCACGATGAGGATCAACAACCAGCTGCGGCCGCTGTCGAGGTGGTAGCCGAGTATCAGTTGGTCCTGCGGCGCCGGGCTCAGGCCGACGAATGCGGCCGCAAACGCGAGCATCCCTGGGTACAAGGCCGCAAACATCGTGCCGATCCACACCCGGAAACCGACGGCGGGATCCCGACTTCGGAAACCCGCAGCCGCTGCGAGGATGATGAGCGCCGCGAACAACGGGCCTACGAGGAACCAGGCAAACAGCGGCAGGCCAGGACCGACGAACCAGGCGACTCCGAGCACCGCCAACGGGGTCCATACGACGGGCAGCCATGGCGACGCCGGCAGGCCTGCCGCCCGAACCAATTGGGTGGTTTCGTAGGCCGCAAGCCCCGCGAGTAGGGCGATGCCGAGCGTGAGCCAAGGAGGCCCGAGAACGAACAGGACTACCACGACCGGCACGAGCACGGCCGCGCTGATCACGCGCTGGAGCATGCCGGGAAGGCTAACGCCCGAAGCGGCGAGAACGGTTGGCGTATTCGGCCAGCGCCGCGTCGAACTCGGCCGGATCGAAATCGGGCCAGAGCCGATCCGAGAAGTAGAGCTCGGCGTAGGCCGCCTGCCAGATCAGGAAGTTGCTGATGCGCTGCTCGCCGCCAGTGCGAATGAGCAGGTCGAGTGCCGGCAGATCGGCTGTGTAAAGGCGCTGGCGGATTGCCTCCTCGTCGATCTCGGCAGCCGTCAGCCCGTCGGCCAGGCTGCGCCGCACCGCGTCGACGATCTCCGAGTGCCCCGAGTAGTTGAAGGCGATGTTGAGAGTCAGTCGCTTGCCGCCCTGCGTCGACTCGATGGCCTCGAGAATAGACTCCCTGGTCGTGGCCGGAAGGTCTTCGAGTCGTCCGAGGATGCGCACTCGGACACCCTGGCGAACGAGGTCGGGCACCTCGCGCCGGATCGCAGCCTCCGTCAGTGCGAAGAGGATGTCGACCTCTTCGCGATCGCGCGACCAGTTCTCGCGGCTGAAGGCGAAGATCGACAGGGCCTCGACGCCGAGGTCACCGGCGCGCTCGACGATGGGCCGGATCGCGTCGACGCCAGCGGCGTGGCCCTCCCCTTCGCTGACGCCGCGCCGACGCGCCCAGCGCCGATTGCCGTCCATGACGATGGCGACGTGCCGCGGGAGCGCCCCGACGAAATCAGGGTCGTGCGAAGGACCGGCGCGCGGAGCGCTGGCGACCGAAGTGGGGGCTGGGTGGTCGACCTTCAGCGAGGTCATGCGACCTCGAGGATCTCCTGTTCCTTGTGCTTGCCAACGCGCTCGACTTCACCCGTCCAGCCGTCGGTCACCTTCTGGAGCAGCTCGAGCTCACGCCGCTCTTCGTCGACGCCGATGTCGCCGTCGCGCAGGCCCTTCTTGATCTCGTCGGCAACCTCGCGGCGGTGATTGCGGATCTCAACGCGCGAATCTTCCATGCGCTTGTGGACGAGTTTGACCAGATCTTTGCGACGGTCTTCGGTCAGCGTGGGGATCGTGAGGCGCACGACAGTCCCATCGACATTGGGTGTCAGGCCGACGTCGCTCTTCAGGATCGCCTTCTCGATCGCTCCGAGAGCGCTTCGATCCCACGGTTGGATGACGATCTGGTGCGCCTCGGGCACGCTGATCGAGGCGAGCTGGTTAAGCGGCGTCGACGTGCCGTAATACTCGACCGCGATGCGCTCGACGAGCGCGGTTGCGGCGCGACCGGTTCGGATGGCGCCAAGGTCGCGCTCGAGCGCCTCGAGGGCACGGCCCATGCGAGCGTCGGCGTCGCGACGGATGTCGTCGGTCATTCCCGCTCGGTCTCGCTGTCCGCGTCTCCGCCGTCGATCAGCGTGCCGATGGGCTCGCCGAGCGCGGCTGCGCGGATGTGACCCGGCTGGTTGAGGTCGAACACCACGATCGGCATGTCGTTTTCCATGCACAGGGTCAGGGCCGTCGAGTCGATCACCTGGAGCCGGTCGTTCAGCATCTGGGCGTAGTCGAGACGCTCGTGGCGCTGCGCGTCCGGATGGGTCACCGGGTCGTTGTCGTACACGCCGTCGACCTTGGTCGCCTTGAGCAGGACCTGCGCACCGATCTCGACCGCGCGCAATGCGGCCGCCGTGTCTGTCGTGAAGTAGGGGTTGCCCGTGCCGGCGGCCAGGATGATGACGCGGCCCTTCTCGAGGTGTCGCACGGCGCGGCGCCTGATGTATGGCTCGGCAACCTCGTTCATGGCGATGGCGGACATGACCCGCGTCGGCACGCCCTCCTTCTCGAGAGCGTCCTGGAGCGCGAGAGCGTTCATGACCGTGGCGAGCATGCCGATGTAGTCGCCGGTTGCGCGATCCATCCCCGAAGCAGACGCGGCCAGGCCGCGGAAGATGTTGCCGCCGCCTACGACCAGCGCCACCTGGACGCCGTCATCGTGGACCTCGCGCAGCTGACGCGCGATGAACACGCACATGTCGGGATCGACGCCGTAGCTGCGGCGGCCCAAGAGGGCTTCGCCGCTCACCTTGAGCACGATGCGGCTGTAGCGCGTGCCTGGGCCGCGGCCGCTGGTCCGCGCCGCGGCCTCCGCCGCTCGTTCCGCGAGCGTCTCGCTCAAAGCTCCTCCCCGAGCTGGTAGCGCACGAAACGACGCACACGGATGTTCTCGCCGATCCGCGCGATGGCATCTGTGATCAGACTACCGACCGTGTTGTCGGTGTCCCGGAAAGGCTGCTCGTAGAGCACGACCGATTGGTACCACTTTCGGAGCTGGCCATCGACGATCTGGGCGCGGACCCCTTCAGGCTTCTTCTGGGTCTGCTCGTCGGCCAGAAGCTCGGCACGCTTGGCTTCGAGCTCGGCTTCGGGGATCGAGTCGACAGTGACATATTTGGGGTCGAGCCCAGCGACCTGCATCGCGATGTCGCGGACAAGCTTCTGGAACTCCTCGTTGCGCGCCACGAAGTCTGTCTCGCTGTTGACCTCGATGAGCACGCCGAGCCGTCCGCCCGGGTGGATGTAGCTGGAGATCGTCCCTTCGCGAGCCTCCCGGCCGGCTTTCTTGGCAGCCGAGGCCTGACCCCGTTCGCGCAGCAGAGCAACTGCCTTATCGAGATCGCCACCGGCCTCCTCGAGGGCGCGCTTGCAATCCATCATCCCCGCGCCGGTGCGCTCGCGGAGCTCCTTCACTGTTTGAGCAGATACGTCAGCCATTGGTTCCTTTGTCCTGGTGGTCGTCTGGGTCATCGGATTCACGCGCGGCTTACCTAGGCAGCCGAGTCGTCTTCCTCATCCTTCTTGGCTGGAGCCTTGCGCGCCGGCGCGGCCCTGGCGGGTCGCTCGACCGGTACCTCGGGCTCCTCGATCTCCGCTGCCGTGTCTATCGGCAGCAGCTCTTCCTCGTCCGGCTCCGGCTCGAAGCTGAACGTGCCACCGGCAGCCAGGGCCGCCATCATCTCGTCGCTCGCCTCTTCCTGCTCCTCGACGACCGCAACAGGCTCGTCCACGGGCCGTGCGGCTCGTTTCTGGGCGCCTTCGACGGCTGCGTCGGCCACGAGCGTGCACAGGAGCCGTATGGCGCGGATTGCGTCGTCGTTGGCGGGAATGACGTAGTCGAGCAGGTCCGGGTCGACGTTGGTGTCACCGGTGCCGATGATCGGGATCTCGAGCTTGCGTGCCTCGACAACCGCGATGTGCTCGCGCTGTGGGTCGATGATGAACAGGGCGCCGGGCACGCGGCGCATCTTGCGCATGCCGCCGAGGGTTCGCGCAAGCTTGTTCATCTCGTCGGTCAGGCGGCTCGCTTCCTTCTTGGAAAGTCGCTCGAACTCGCCGTTCTGCTGACGCGCCTCGAGCTGATCGAGCAGGCCGAGTCGCTTCCGGATCGTGACGAAGTTCGTGAGCATGCCGCCCAGCCAACGTTGGTTGACGTACGGCATCTCGGCGCGGGTCGACTCCTCGGCGATGGGCTCCTGCGCCTGCTTCTTGGTGCCGACGAACAGGATCGAGTCGCCGCGGGCGACCGTGTCGCGCACGAATTCGAGGGCGGTGTCCAGCAGCCGAACGGTCTGGGCAAGGTCGATGATGTGGATCCCGTTGCGCTCGGCAAAGATGTACGGGCGCATCTTGGGATTCCAGCGGCGAGTCTGGTGCCCAAAGTGGACACCTGCCTCCAGCAGCTGGCGCATCGAGACGGACGGCATGGGAAAGTGGGACCTCCTCGTTCGGTTTGACCTCCGCGCGCCTCATGTTTGTCCGCGGACCTTGGCGCTTATGTGCGCTTCGGGCACCTCGCGGGGAGCAGCACGCGTGTGTGATGGGCACCGCGAACGGTGCCTGCCGCGCTGTGCGGCACCTGAAAGTCTACCAGTCGATGGCCGGAGTCCCCTTCAGGGAGAGCTCGGCCCCCATTTCTCTCCCCACGGCACTATCGACCGGATACCGGGCTGCCGGCGGTGATTTCGGCCGTGGGGCGGCAGAAATAGCTGGGGTTCTCGTGCCACGGCACATCGGACCGGTTTTCAGGATTAGAAAGCGTGGAAACCGGCCTATTCAACCGTCCCACGAGAATCGTTATGGCGGCTCCAGCGCGCGCAGATGCCTGATCTCGGGCTTCCCTGAACGCCGGTCGACGATGACGAGGTCGACCCGCCGCGGTAGCCGGCCCAGTCCCTCCCCTGTCTCGAGCGACGTTCCTAACCCGGCCAACGCTCGGTAAAGCCGCCCGACCTTGGCGCGATCGACGCGTTCCTCGGGCTCTCCGAAAGCCGCGGTACGCAGGCTGCGCACCTCCACGACAACCAGCGTCACAGGAGGCCCTGGGTCGACGGCAAGGATGTCGAGCTCGTCCCGGCCGACCTTGAGGTTGCGGACGACCACCCGCCAGCCGAGTTCCGCCACGTAGGCCACGGCTTCTGCCTCGGCCGACGCGCCATTGCGCTGCCGTTCGGTCTTCACACCGAGCCACGCTACCGGCGCGGCCTTATCCGGCAGTTACCTGTCGGTCTATCAGGCGATCAGGTGCCGATCGGGACCAGCTCTGGCTCGAGTACCGGCAAGGGGGGATCGAGCTCGCCGTCGCACAGCGGCAGGATCTCCTGCTCTCCGTTCAGAACGCGCTGCGTCGTGATGAAGCTGCGCCGATGGTGCGGCGTGATCCCGAGCACCGCCATGCCCGCGCGGTGGTCGGCCGTGGCATAGCCCGCGTTGTGCTCCCAGCCGTAGCCTGGATATCGACCTGCGAGGCGACGCATCAGCCGATCGCGCGTGACCTTGGCCACGATCGAGGCGCAAGCGACCGCGTAGCACAGCGCGTCGCCGTCGATGACAGCCCGATATGGCCCGGCGTACTCCTCGAAGCCGCGAATCCGCCGGCCGTCGACGATCACGAAGTCGTGATCACCCGCTCTGGCAACTGCGCGTTTCATTGCCAGGATGGTCGCGTAGTAGATGTTCAGCCGGTCGATCTCGCGGACCGATGCTGCGCCTAATCCAACGCGAACCGCCTGGCGCAGGATCTGTTTGGCCAGCTTTTCTCGCTGCGCCGCGGACAGTGTCTTGGAATCTCGAACGCCCTTGATGAAGCGCTTGTTGAGCGGCATCGCGACGGCGCAGGCGACGACTGGGCCCGAGGATGGGGCGACGCCGACCTCATCGAGACCGAGGATCACCCGATGGCCTTCCTCGCGGAAGAGCCGGTTCTCGAGGCGCCTGGTCGGAACGATGACCCTCATCGAGCGAAAGGCTAGCCGATCGCGGGGAGCCGGATCAGGAGGGGCGACGCTCGCGCAGTGAAGCGGCCTTGCCGACGCGCTTCCGCAGGAAGTACAGCTGTGCCCGCCGGGCAACGCCGTGGCGCACGACCTCGATCTTCTCGATGCGCGGCGAGTTGACCTTGAAGGTCCGTTCGACTCCCACGCCGCTGCGGATGCTGCGCACGGTTATCGACCGATTGATTCCGCCGCCGCGCAGTCGCATGACCGTTCCTTCGAACACCTGGATGCGCTCGCGGTTGCCTTCCTTGACGCGCGCGGACACCTTGACGGTGTCGCCCGAGGAAAGCTCGGGAAGGTCCGTGCGGATCTGGTGTGCAGTGATTTCGTCTAGAACGGTCACGGCTTAACTCTCTTGACTATCTGGGCGCGCGCGGACAGACCGCTTGCGGTTCGCGTCGGGCGGCGGAGTATACATGGCTCCCTTCATCAGGTCCGGGCGACGCGCCGACGTGCGCTCTCGAGCCTGGTCACGCCGCCACCTCTCGACCGCGCCGTGGTCGCCGCTGACCAGGACATCCGGGACCCTGTTGCCCTCGAACTCGGCGGGGCGGGTGTACTGCGGGTACTCGAGCAGGCCGTCGGCGAATGACTCCTCGACGATCGACTCGGCCTCGATTGCGCCCGGGAGGAGTCGAAGAATGGCGTCGATGACGACCATCGCGGGCAGCTCCCCGCCCGACAGGACGTAGTCACCGATAGAGAGTTCGAGATCCACCATGCCCCGGACGCGGTGGTCGACGCCTTCGTAGCGGGGGCAGACGAACAGCAGATGCTCCGCCGCGGCGAGCTCGTGGGCGATCGTCTGCTGGAAGGTCACGCCACCCGGATCGAGCAGGATGCGCGTCGTCTTTGGCCCGGCAAGGGCGGCGAGCGCGGAGGCGATGGGCTCGGGTCGCATGATCATGCCCGCGCCGCCCCCGTACGGGTAGTCGTCCACGCTGCGGTGTCGGCCGAGGCCCCACTGCCGCAGGTCGTGGGCGCGCAGCTCGGCCAGCCCGCGCTCCAGGGCCCGCCCGGGGATGCTGGCGCCAAGCGGACCGGGAAAGAGCTCCGGAAAGATCGTCACCACGTCGATCAGCAGTCCGCTCACGGCGTGTCGTCCTGCGCAATGTCGCCGAGGCCAAGAGCTTCACCGTCGACGACGATCCGCTTCTCCGCCGGGGCAAGCTCCTTGACTACCGACCGAACGGCAGGCACCAGCACCTCACCCCGTGGGCCGCGGACCTCGTAGACCTCTGTCTCTCCAACGCGGAAAACGTCGGTCACCGTGCCCAGCTTCTCCCCCGTCGTCGTGCTCACGTCCGAGCCGACGATGTCGTGCCAGTAGTAGGTCTCGGGGTCCGGCGGCGAATCGGCGGGGGCCTCGAGATAGGCGTCACGGAGCTCATCGGCCGCGCGCCGGTCGGGCACCTCGGCAAACTTGACGAGAAGTCCAGGTCCGTCGCGATGGGCGCTGGAGACGGTCAAGGGCGTCGCCGATCCCTCGCGAAACAATGTGCTGCCCACGTCGAATCGGCCTGGGTTGTCGGTCAGGATCTCCACGCGGACCATGCCGCGCAAACCGTGGATGCCTCTGACGAGGCCGACGACCAACCGCGCCTGGTCCCCCTCGGCAGGGTGCGCGGGCCGGGCCACGGCTCTAGACGATCTCGAGCGAGATCGACTCTCCCTCGCGCGCGGCCACGACCTTCAAAAGAGTCCGTAGCGCCTTCGCGACGCTGCCGTTGCGACCGATGACCTTGCCCATGTCCGACTCCGCGACGTGGAGCTCGATCACGCGACCCTCAGAGTCGTCGAGGACCTTGACCGAGACTGCGTCGGGCTCGTCGACGAGCGACTTTGCGACGAATTCAACCAGCGACTGAGCCGTCATCCGATTAGCCCTTGGCCGCCGTCGGGGCCGGTGCGGCCTTGATGGTCTTGGGCTTGGGCTTGGGGGCGCTCTCTTCGGGGAGCACGCCGACGCGGCGGAAGAGCCGCGCGACAGTGTCGGAGGGCTGCGCGCCGCGACTCAGCCAGTCGCGCGCCTTGGCCTCGTCGACCTTGATCTCGATCGGGTCGGTGCGTGGGTTGTAGTGACCGAGCGTATCGAGCGAGCGTCCATCGCGCGCGTTTCGACTGTCCGCCACGACAAATCGATATGTGGGCTGCTTCTTCGCGCCGACGCGCGTCAAGCGGATGCGAACTGGCACTGGTTCTGTAAAAACCTCACTGGGGAACTCGGCAGAAGGTTACTCGACGTAGAGAAATGCGTGACTGGCGTTGATCCCGTTCTCATTCCGGCTGATGGCGACAAAATGCGTGATCGGCTCGAGGAACGGCTTGACCTCGGTGTCGTAGTTGCCTCGAGCTCCGCTGGGCATCTGCGACTCCGCGAACGAACGCAGCGCACCGATGTCGATGTACACGATGCCTGCGGTCTCCGCGCCCGTCTCTGTCAGCGCCCCTTGGAACCTGGGCGTCGTCGAGAGCGAGTCGGCCGCGGCCCGATCCAGCGCGCTCGTTACGAAGTCGTCCACTCCGAGGTACACGCGTCCGCCGCTTACGGCAATCGCGATGGACGGCGCTTCACCGCCCGGCACGAGCCCGGCGCCGAGCTTGATCACGGTGACGGCGACATCGCCGTGCTGTTGCTCCTCGACGGTGAGTCCGCCGCCGAGGCCGATCCCGCCCAGACGAACCACGCTCAGCAACCGCTCGACGCGCGTTCGTGCGACGTTTTCGTCATCGACCGTTGCGATCAGGCCACCGCCGAACTTGCCATCGGCAAGCGTCACCGCAAATGCCGCGTCATCCAGGAAATCGAAGTAGTCCTGCGGCTTCGTGCCGATCAGCTGTTCCAATCCGTTGAGGTCGAACAGCGAGCCTCCCGATGTGTTCATGCACGTGATCAGCTGATCGACCAGGTATTTGATATTTGCCCCGACCTGGCGCATCTCCACGTACACAATCGAGCTCGTGGGCATGCTGTCCGCGAGGGTCGTGCGCTTGTTCTGTGGAGCGGGCGGCAGGTTGCCGCCCGTCGGGAACTGGCTGCGCATGTTCAGCGCCAGGTGGTCTGACTCTGCGCGGACCTCGCCCAGCAGCCGGACGTTCGTCGCAGCCTGTAGTTCGCCCATGCACTCTGCTGGAAGGATTGATGCACCGGGGGGCATCGATTCGAGCAACCTCGAGTAGTCGTAGTAGATCAAGGCCAGACGGTCTGCATGCATCTGGCCCAGCTGGCCAGTGAAAAACGCGTCGTCGGCAAGACCGGGCTGCTCGCCGGCCTTGATGTCCAGCGCCGCCTTGAGTTCCTCGTTGCGCGCGCTGACCACGAGCGCTTCGTCGGTGACGGCGAAGCTGATGCGCTGAGCGTCAGCGGACGCGTTACCGGTCCAGATGGTCTGTCCCTTGTAGTCCTCCGGCTGCATGTCGGACCCGGTCAAGCGCGCACTGACCAGCTCGTCGAGCTTCGCTCGATCCTTGACAGACAGGACGATAGTGAACGACGGAGGCGTCCCGGGCGACGGGGCGAGCGTCGCCGAGAAAAGTCCGACCTCGCCGCCGAACCATGGGCTGATGTCTCTCTGCCATTCGAGCCCCGTGTTTGTTGACCGCAGGGCGTTTGCCAGGGTCTCGTCGATCTTCTGCTGGAACGAGGCCTGGTCCGCGAAGCCCGGGAAGTTGCTCATGAAGCTCGCCAGGCGGTCGCGCTGGTCGCCCGGCAGATCGAGCCGCAGCTCCGTATAGATCGCCGCATTGGCCGGCGCGAACTGCGCTACCAGCGACGGCGTCGCCGGGCGGCCGCCGAGGAACATGAGCGTGCCGCCGATGAGGGCGACGACCAGCAGCGTTGCGATGCCAGCCGCGATCCAGCGCCAGCGGCTGTTTCGCCCGCCGACCGGGGCACCCAGATCCGCACCCGCGGGACCGTCGCCGGCGGGACGTGCGGGCAGCATCGGGGCGCGCTCGCCCAACGGTTCGAACGGAGGCGGCGCGAAGGCGCGCCCCTCATCTGGCACGGTCCGGTCAACGTTCGGGAAGGCCACAGGATTGTGGTGCGCGCTCTCCGGGTCCCTGGTCACGGGAATATCGACGCGCGTCTCCTCGTCCGCGTGACGGGCCTCTTCGTCCCTCGGTGTCGTCATGCGCTCATCGTCCCACGTTCACGTTCGCTCCGCCGGGGGCCTTCGGCCCGCCGCCGGAAGAGAGAGGGATCAGCGACGGCCAAGCTGTTGCATAACGGCTCGTCGACCGCCGGAGCCGCTCATCTGCCGCATCAGCCTCTGCATCTCGCCGAATTGCTTGATCAGTCGATTGACGTCCTGAAGGTTAGTGCCAGAACCGCGCGCGATCCGGCGCTTGCGGCTGCCCGACAGGATGTCCGGCTCGCGTCGCTCCTCTGTCGTCATCGACTGGATGATGGCCTCGACACGCTTGAGATCTCCGCGATCGACGGCCTGTTGCGCTTCCTTGGCCGCCCCGCCCATGCCTGGAATCAGGTCGAGCAGGCCGCCGATCGGGCCCATGTTCTTGAGCTGCTGCATCTGGCTCAGGAAATCCTCGAGGGTGAAGGCGTTGCGCTGGAGCTTGCGCGTCATCTCCTCGGCCTGCTTCTGGTCGAAGCCCTCCTGTGCCCGCTCGATCAGGGTGAGCATGTCGCCCATGCCCAGGATTCGGCCGGCCAGCCGATCGGGATGGAACGGCTCGAGCGCGTCGGACTTCTCGCCGGTGCCCAGGAATTTGACAGGCAGCCCCGTCACGGCACCAATCGAGAGGGCTGCACCGCCTCGGGCATCACCGTCGATCTTGGTCAGAACCAAGCCGGTGATCGGAGCCGCCTCGGCGAAAGCCTGGGCCACGGCGACCGATTCCTGGCCGACCATCGCGTCGACGACCAGCAGGGTCTCGCTCGGCGACAACGCCTTCGCCAAGCCTCGGATCTCCTCCATCAGCGGTTGATCGATCGAAGTCCTGCCCGCCGTGTCGATGATCACGACATCTCGCGCTCCCTTTCGCGCCGCGTCCAGTGCGCCACGAGCGATGTCGATCACCGGCATGTTCGGCGTGCCGCGGTGCACGGGGACGTCCAGCGCACGACCGAGGGTCTCCAGCTGGTCGGCTGCCGCTGGGCGATAGGGATCCGCCGCGACGAGCAGCGGGCGCCGGCCCTGCTTTGTCACGTGGCGCGCGAGCTTGGCGGCACTTGTCGTCTTGCCAGATCCCTGGAGGCCGACCAGCATCACCACGACCGGCGGGGAACCCCGCAGGTGGAACGTCCGATCGCCAGCCGCCAGGATGGCCGTCAACTCCTCGTGAACGATCTTGATCACCTGTTGACCGGCGTTCAGGCTCTCGAGTACGTCGGCTCCGACGGCGCGTTCGCGGACGCGGGCGACGAAGTCCTTGACGACCTTGTAATTGACGTCGGCTTCGAGCAGGGCGAGGCGAACCTCGCGCATGGCGGCATCAACGTCCGCCTCCGACACGCGGCCATGGCCGGTGAGGCGGCCGAGGACGTTACGCAGGCGATCTGAGAGGTCATCGAACACGGGGCAGGTTCTCCTCCGCCCGGGGGCCGTACGGCCCGGGCTGCGCGCGAAGCGGCCGGCTCCCGGCGCACAGCCGGGGTCCGCCCGTCGCTCGCGAGTCTAGCCCCGTATCGGTTTCCAGCTAATCAGTACCCTGCGCCGATGCCTGCCGAGCCCCTCCGAGACCCCACAATGCCCCAGTCCGACGTTCCCGAGGGAAACTCGCTGTGGCGCAATGGCGCGTTCCGGCGCCTCTGGACGGCAGCCACGATCTCGATCTTCGGCAGCCTGATCACGCGCCTCGCGCTCCCGTTGGTCGCGATCCTCACCCTTCACACCGACGCGTTCGGCGTGGCGCTGGTGCGCAGCATGGACCTCATCGCCGGCCTGGCGGTGGGCCTAGTGGCCGGGGCATGGGTGGATCGATTGCGCCGCCGTCCGGGTGATGATCTGGGCCGATCTCGGTCGCGCGGCGCTGCTGGCGACCGTCCCGGTGGCGGCAGTCGGAGGCTGGCTGTCGCTGCCGCAGCTGCTGCTCGTCGCGCTGCTCACTGCCGTCCTGACGACCTTCTTCGACACAGCCGACCGCGCGTTCCTGCCGACGGTCGTGCCGCGGGGCGATCTCGTCCGCGCCAACGGTGCCCTTGCCGCGTCGGGGTCAGTGTCCGAGTTCGCCGCGTTCGGATCCGCGGGCTTCCTTGTCCAGATCCTGACGGGTCCGTTTGCGATCCTGATCGACGCCGTGACCTTCCTTGTTTCGGCGGTGCTGATTGGCTCGATTCGTGTGAAGGAACCGGCGCCACCGCTGAAGGTCGATCGGGAACCGGTTTTGCGCGAGATCGCAGTGGGCCTGCGTCTCGTCGCCAGCCACCCGATCCTGCGCGCGACGACGCTCGCATCGATGTCGCTGGCGTCGATGTGGGGCATCTTCGGCGCCACGTTCTTCCTCCTGGCCCTGGACGAGCTCGGGCTGGACGCTGCGGCCATCGGGATCGTGGCGGCTGTTGGCCGGGTGAGCTCGTTGTTCGGCGCCGTCCTGACGGGGAGACTCACCAAGCGCCTGGGTATCGGTCCGCTCGTGGTCCTTATGAGCCTGATCGCCGGGCTCGGCAGCATCTTCATCCCGCTCGCGCCCGCAGGGGCGCCGCTGATCGCCATGATGTTCCTCATCGGCCAGCAGTTGGTCACCGATCCGGCCGCGACGATCTACGACATCACGGACACCTCAATCCGGCAGTCCCTCGTCCACGATCGCCAGCTCGGCCGAGTCAACGCGACCGTCAACGTCGCCGTGATCTCGGCGCAACTGGCGGCCACTCTCGGCGCCGGGGTCTTGGCCCTTGTCATCGGACTTCGTGAAACGGCTGCTCTGGGTGTCCTGGGCGGCGCCCTCGCGGCCCTGATCCTGTGGCGGTCGCCGGTCAGGCGGCTCAGGACGCTCGATGACCAGCCCGTCCCACTGGACCCGCAAGCGGAGAGTTAGGCGAAGAGCGCCTCGACGAAGGCGTTCGGCTGGAAGTCGAGCAGATCCTCGAGGCGCTCGCCCACGCCGACGAACAGGACAGGTACTTTGAGCGCGTCCTCGATGGCGAATGCAACGCCGCCGCGCGACGTCGTATCGAGCTTGGTGAGAGCGACGCCACTGAGGGGCACGGACTCGTGGAAGGAGCGCGCCTGGGCCAGGCCGTTCTGCCCGGTCGTCGCGTCGAGCACGAACAGGACCTCGGGTTGCGCGTCCGGCAGCCGCTTCGCGATGGTGCGCCGGATCTTGGCCAGCTCCTCCATCAGGTTCACTTTGGTGTGCAGCCGTCCGGCGGTATCGACAACGACCACGTCGGCACCGCGCGCCGCCGCAGCGTCCAGCGCGTCATATACGACCGCGGACGGATCGGCCCCGGCCCCATGCGCGACGAGCGGCAGACCCGCCCTCCGCGCCCACGTCTCGAGCTGCTCCACGGCTGCTGCCCGGAAAGTGTCCCCTGCCGCAAGCAGCACCTTTGCGCCACGCGTGGCAAACCGGTGGCCAAGCTTGGCGACAGTGGTTGTCTTGCCTGAGCCGTTGACGCCAACGACGAGGACGACGGCGGGCACGCCTGGTGCGGGCACTCTCGGCCAAGGGGTGGGGTCGCGTGGCGCGAACAGGGCCAGCAGCTCCGCGGTCACGGCCGCCTCCGCGTCCTTCACGTCCTTACGCTCCCGGGCGCGCTCGACGATCTGTGCGGCAAGGACCGCGCCGACGTCCGCCGCAATGAGCGCCTCTTCGACCTCGTCCCAAGCGGCGTCATCAAGCGGCCCGCTGAGGAGCGAGCGGAGCCTGCCGATCACCCCGGATCGTGTTCGAGCGACGCCCTCATCGAGGGTCAAGCCAGGGCTGCCTCGGTTGGCTCGATCGGCTCGACCGCTTCCGTTGCCTCGGCAGCCAGCTGCGGCGAGGCGTCGCCATTGGCCCCGGGCTTGGGCAGCCGCAGCGAAACGACCCGGCTGACTGCGTCATCACCGATGGTCACGCCATAGAGCGCATCGGCCCCTTCGATGGTGCCGCGGTTGTGGGTGATGACGATGAACTGGGTCTGCTCAGCGAGCCCGCGCAATGCGTTCGAGAAGCGCGCGATGTTCGCCTCATCCAGCGCGGCGTCGACCTCGTCGAGGACGCAGAACGGAACCGGCCGGACCTCGAGCATGGCCAACAGCAGGCTCACCGCCGTGAGGGCACGCTCGCCGCCGGAGAGCATCGACAGCGGCTGCCGCTTCTTGCCAGGTGGGCGTGCGTGGATCTCCACGCCCGTGGCTGACAGGTCCTCTGGAGCGGTAAGGCTGAGCTCGGCGTCGCCACCGCCGAAGAGTTCGCGGAAACGACGCGCGAAGGCGTCCTCGAGAGCGGCGAATGTCTTCCGGAACTGGTCCGTGATCAACGCGGTCATCGACGCGATCAGCTCCCTGGTCGACGTTATCGCCGACTCCAGGTCAATTCGGTGCGCCTCCATCCCCTCCAGGCGCTCATTCAGCTCCGAGAACTCCTCGGCCGCGAACGGGTTGCCCGCGCCGAGGTCGTGGAAGCGCCGGCGAAGCGTCCCCAGGCGATTCGCGCTGGGAGGCTCCGGAGTCTCCGCGGTCGGTGTGGCTCGCCAGACGGCAACGACGAGGTCCAGGGTGCTCTCGTAGATGTCGCTCGCCGGATCAGCCGCATTGTTGTCAGCGGTCGAGGATTCACCAGCGGCCTGGCGAAGCGCGAGCAGGCCATCCTCCCCGATGCCGGCCAACTCGACCAGGAGTTGCTCGCGCAGCTGTTCCAACTGGAGCCGCGCCTCCATCTGGGAAACCTCGGACCTGCGCGTCTGCTGTTCGGCCACGCGCAGTCGCTCACGTGCCTCCGCGGCCGCTCGTTCCGCGTCCATGAGGCGGCTCCGATCGTCGGCGCCGGCCGCGAGAACCTCATACAGCTCCTTTGCGGCCTGGCCCTCGTTGAGCTCGGCGGCACCGAGCCGCGAGGCAAGCTGGCTGTCGTCTGTGGCCAGCTGAACCTGTTGTGGGGCAAGTCGCGTGTGGTCGGCGTCGAGCTCGGCGAGGCGGGACTCGTCCATCGCGCGCCGGACATCGGCGGTTCGCCGCTCCTCTTGCCACGCGATGAGCCGGGCGTCTTCGGCCGATTTCTGGCGGCCGAGCTCGTCCCGGCGGGATCGAAGCTCCGCCAGTCGCTTCTCGCGCTCGCGCACGGCCCCCTTCGTCGGTCGGCTGCCGATTGCCCGCGCATCGAGCTCGGCCACCTCTGCGGCCGTCCGATCTGCCAGGTCTCGGGCCGAAGCGGCCTCGGCGGTGAGTCGCTCCACCTGGGTGGTCTCCCAGGTCACTTCGCGGAGCCACTGCTCGGCGCGACGTTGCGCCACTCGTTCTCTCTCTTCGGCGGTACTTCGTCCCGTTCTGGCATCGTCGAGCCGCCGCTGTGCGGCCGACATGTCCGCCGTCGCTGCCTCCATGGCTGAGCGCGTCTCTGCCACGGCCCGTGAGTCGTTGGAGAGTCGCGCGTCGAGGTCCCCAGCCCGGCGCCGCAGCGCGTCACGCTCGGCGCGCTGATCGAGCACTCCCCTCTCCGATGCCAGGCGAACGACGCCCTCGTCGGTCACGACGTCCCCGGCGAGAGTTACTGCGCGCCAGCCGGGCAGCAGCGAGGCGCCCAGTCGGATTGCGGCGCCAAGGTCGGGGAGCCACACCACTCGCTCCAGGAGGCGGGTCACTTCGGACTGCGGGTCGCGTCGGATGGCATCGACCAGACTGCCTCCGCCGTGCTCGACGGCTGCGGTCACGGCCGGGCCGCCGGCTGACGCGCTCAGGGCGCGGCGACGGCCGCTACCGCCGCGGATGACGAGCGTCCCCTGCCGTTTCGCGGCCAGTAAGGGGGCAGCGTCGTCTACGGCAAAACCAGTCGCCGCGTGATCGAGCGCGGCTGAAACGGCGTTGCGGAAACGCGCCTCAACTTCGAGCCCTTCCGCGACGAGCCTTCCGCCGCGTGCGCGTGCCGCCCGCGCAAGACCTTCGTCCATGGTTGCGTCGAGTGCCGCGTCCAGCGCCGCGAGGCTGGCACGCACGCCGGCAGCTTCCGTCTCCAGCTGCCTGACGCGCTCGGCCGACTCCGTCAGGACCGCGCCTGAGACCCGGGCTCGCTCGCGTGCGCTCTCCAGATCTGCGAATGCCTGCTGCTCGCGCTCCGCGATCGCGGCCAGCTCCTCCACCGCCGCGTCTCGTTCGGTTTCGGCCTCGGCGAGGCGCTCACCCAGCCGCTCGATCTGGGTACGCGCGGTCTGGGCCGCCGTCGCGGCTTCCTCCGCTCTGTGCCGGCGTTGGTCTCGCTGTTCGCGACGCGCTGCCAGGTCGCGCTCGACAGCGTCTGCCGCGCCTGCCGCATCGCGCGGGGCGTCCGGCCTGGCCTCCGCCGGCCCAGAAGCCTCGGCCAGCGAGCTCTCGAGCCCTCCTAGCTCCGCCGCGAGGGCAGGATCCGGCTGCGGTCCGGCCGTACTGCCTGCCACCGCAGCCTCGCGCAAGCGGTCTTCGACCGCGGCACGTTCGCTCGTGACCCGCGCGACCTCGCGAGCAATCGCGGTGAGGTCCGACCCGACTCGCGCCTGTGCGACGCGCAGTTCGAGGATCTGCGCACGCTGCTTGTCGAGCACCTCGCGTCGTGAGCGCTCCTGTTCGGCGTGGCTGGCCATCTGCTGCGACGTGGCTGCCGCGGCCTCCTCCGCGCGATGCAGGTCGGCGAGAGCGCCATCGGCCGCGGCGTGCGCTCCCTCGAGAAGCGCCGTTTCCCGTTGTTCTGTCTCCGCGGAGGTCTGCCACCGGGCGCGCGCCGAGGCGAGCAGTGCCTCGGCCAGCTCGAGCCCGGCCGTACGTCGAGCCTGGAGCTGCTCGGCCTGTGCAGCCAGCCGGCGCGCCTGGGGGCGCAATTCCCCGAGCACGTCGCGTAGGCGCTCGAGGTTCGCCTCCGCTTCTGCCAGCTCGGCCTCTGCCTGGCGCCGACGACGCTCATGGCGCCGGACGCCGGCCGCTTCCTCGAACAGCGGACGTCGCTCCTCCGGCCTCAACGCGAGGGCCTGATCGACCATGCCCTGGCCGATGAACAGGAATGCGTTGTCGGCCAGGTTGCCGGCGTCGAGCAGCTCAACCAGATCGCGCAGCCTGATCCGCTGGCGGTTGAGGAGGTACTCGTTCTCGCCCGAGCGATACAGACGCCGGCCGATCTCGACCTCGCCAAAGTCGACCGGCAGCAGGCGATCCTCGTTGTCGATAACCAGTGTCACGTCGGCCATCCCGATCGCCTTGCGCGACGATGAGCCGGCGAAGATCACGTCCTCGCCGCGCCTCGTGCGCAGAGACCTGCCCTGCTCGCCGAGCGTCCAGCGCAGCGCGTCGGCAAGGTTGCTCTTGCCGCTCCCGTTGGGGCCCACCACGGCGCTGATGCCGGGGCCGAACTCGATCAGCGTCCGCTCTGCGAACGACTTGAAGCCGACGAGCCGCAGCCCGGTCAATCGTGCGCGGCTCATTCGCGCGTGCTCTTGTCGCCGACGTCCGCGCCGTGAGCAAGCTGGCCGAGCGCCTCGCTCGCGGCCTCGGTCTCGGCATCACGCCGGTTGCGACCTTCGCCCCGGCCGAGGGCGCGCCCTCCGACCAGTGCTTCGACGATGTAGTGGCGAGCGTGCGGCGGACCCTCTTCGCTAATCAACCGGTACTGGGGCGCTCGGCCGGTGCGCGAGTAGCTCAGCTCCTGGAGCGCACTCTTGGGTGGCTTGAGCTCCTCGAGCCCGGGCTTGTCCTCGAGCTCCGGCGAGGCCACGTCGAGCAGCCACTCCCTGGTGCGGTCGAGGCCGTGCTCCATGTAGATGGCCCCGGTGACCGCTTCGAAGGTCGCCGCGAGAACAGACTTGCGCGACCGCTCACCCGCGGTCGTGGCACCCATGCCGAGCACCAGGTACGTGTCCAGCTCAAGGCGCTGGGCGATACGCGCAAGGCCGCGCGCCGAGACGATCGCAGCGCGTCGTGTTGTCAGGGATCCCTCGTTCTCTTGCGGGTAGCGCCGCCACAGCGCCTCGGAAACGATCAGCGAGATGACCGAATCCCCGAGGAATTCCAGGCGCTCGTTGGACAGGCCGGTTGCTGGCTGCTCATGCACATAGCTGCTGTGGATCAGCGCCTGAGACAGAAGCGTGAGGTCGTCGAATTCGAGGCCGAGGCGCTCGGCCAGCTCGCGTGCCGGCGCCATTTCCCGTGGCGCGCAGGACGGCTTTAGGTGCCCTTCTCCTCGACGTACTCGACCGCGTCCTGGACGGTGCGAATCTTCTCCGCGTCCTCGTCGGAAATCTCCGCGCCGAATTCTTCTTCCAGGCTCATGATCAACTCGACGAGGTCGAGTGAGTCGGCATTCAGGTCGTCGACGAAAGAGGCTTCGGGAGTCACCTGCTCTTCATCAACGCCAAGCTGCTCGACGACGATCTTCTTCAGGCGCTCGTAAGTCGAAGCGGTCACCCAGTGCTCCCTCCTGTACGGCGGTCTTCACCGCCCTCGCTGTTGCTGCCGGAGGCCGGCACATCAGGCCCGCGGTTCGCCGCCTCCCTGACGACTCGCCCGAGCACACCGTTGAGCAGACGACGGGCTGGTTCGCCACTGTACGTGCGGGCAATTTCGACCCACTCGGCGATGGCCACCCGGGCCGGCGTCGCTCGGGAGTGTAGCAGTTCAGCCATGGCCGAACGCAACAGTGCGCGGTCGATTCTGGCCAGCTGGACGACCGGGTAACGCGGCGCCAGCGCCTCGATTCGGGCGTCGATTTCGACCCGGTTGTCGGCCACCGCGGCGACGATCAGGCGAGCCAGCTCGGCGGCAGCCCCGGCTACTCCCTCGTCCGAGAGACGGCGTTCCAGGATCCGCGCGGCCGTGTTCTGGCCGAAGTCCGCCTCGAATGTCGCGCCTAGAGCCAGCCGGCGCGCTTCTCGTTCGGCGCTATGGGCCCGCCCGTCGTCCGCGATATGAGAATCGGGTGAGTCAGAGGACTCATGCGAGGGCATCGGCTATCCGCTCCGGGATCCGCGCTCGCGCGGCGGCCGCTCCGACCTCGACCGCGAAACCGATCATCCTCCGGCGCGCTCGGCCGTGGGTGATCAGCACGTTGCCTTTGACGCCGAGCAGCGGCGCACCGCCCAGCCGCTCGTAGTCGAAGCGCCGCCGGATCCGCGCCAGCCCCGGGCGCATGAAGGCATAGCCGATCGGCCCCAGCGGCCAGCGACGGAACTCGGTGCGCAGCTGGTCGAAGATGAAGCTCGAGAGGCCCTCGAAGAACTTGATGGTCACGTTGCCCACCGTGGCGTCGCAGACGACGACGTCGGCGGGGTGCTTGGGCAGATCCTTGCCCTCTGTGTTGCCCAGGAAGCGCAACTTGCTCGCGGCGAGCATCTCGGTCGCCGCCTGGACGCGCTGCTCGCCCTTGCCACCCTCCTCGCCGATCGACAGGAGTGCGACCGACGGATCCTTCACGCCCATGACGCGCTCGGCAAAGATGACGCCCATGTGCGCGTACTGGTAGAGGTTCTGGCCGGTGGAGTCGGTCGTGGCGCCAATGTCGAGGAGCACCATGGGGCCGGTGTCGGTGACCATCTGAACGGCGAGCGCGGGACGGTCGACGCCCTTCAGGCGGCCGAGGTTGATGATCGCCGAAGCCACGCCCGCACCTGTGTGCCCGGCGGTCACAACGGCATCCGCCCGGCCCTCGCGCACCAGCCGCATGCAGACATTGATGCTCGCGTCGCGCTTGCTGCGTATGGCGGTGGCCGGATGTTCATCCATCCCGACCGATTCGGACGCCTGGACGACTGTCACGTTCGGTGGCAGCCCACCACCGAAGAACGGGGATATGCGCGCCTCATCGCCGACCAGCAGGAGCTGCGTCCCGGGATTGAGCCGTGCCCAATCGATGGCCCCGATGACGACTTCTTCGGGGGCGTGGTCGCCGCCCATCGCATCAACCGCCACGCGAACAGGGCTGCCGACGACACCGTCGCCGCCCTTCAGGACGTCAAGATCCATTGGTGCTCTCAGGCAATGGCCGTGGCGCGGGTCGCGCGCCTCCGCCGTGAATCAGTTCGCTCTGTCTTTAGGTAGCGGTGTCTGACTTCGTCTTCGGCTTGATGCGCACGGCCTCGCGGCCGTTGTACCAGCCGCAGTTCGCGCACGCGTGATGTGCCCGCTTCTGCTGGTGGCAGTGCGGGCACTCCTCCAGCTGCGGCGCCGTCAGTGCGTGGTGCGCGCGGCGATCGCCCTGACGGGCGTGCGAGACGCGTCGCTTTGGAACTCCCATTTCGTCAGTCTCTCCTAAAGGACGTTGTCAGTTCGCATCGGACCCGTCGCGCCACTCGGCCAGGGCCGCAAGGCGCGGGTCGATCGTGTCTTCAGAATGGCTGTGATCAATGACGATGTTCAGGTCGACGCCGCAGACGAGACACAGGCCGCGGCAGTCTGGCCGACAGAGCAGGGAGATGGGCTCGGCCAGCGAGATTGCCTCGCGCACCGGTTCGCCCAGGTCGAGCTGGTGATGGTCGTCCAACCGTAGCGCATCAGGCTCGTCCGCCCGATTCAGCGGCAGTCCGGTATCGATATCGATCGATGGCAACGCCTCTTCCTCGATCTCCACATCGATCGGCGCGACCACCGCCTTGAGGCAGCGGCTGCAGTAGCCGTCGATCGCGGTCGTCAGGTGGGCGCGCGCCAGGATGCTGCGGCCGGTGCGCGAAAGCCGGACCTCGCCGGCGATGGGCTGGGCCAGACGGAGGTCCTCGGCGATCTCCATCTCGAGTGCCTCGACCGGGTAGCGCCGTTCCGTTCCTGGCGCCGCGCGCAGCAGTGAGGCGACGTTAAAGCTGAGCATGACTCGGCTCCGGTTCGGCCAGCTCGTCCGCGTCGAGAGCATCGGCTGTGAGGCCGTTGTCCGAACCGTGCCTCTCGTCGAGCAATGCGAGGCCGCGCTTGATGCTCTGGAGCGCCTTGATGCACTCGCCTTCCAGACGCACCAGCACGCTCTGGGCGTACTCGTCTGCGCCACGCCGGATCTCATCCGCCTCGCGCTGGCCCTCGGCGATGATCGCCGCCGACCGGATGTCGGCCGCCTTGGTCAGCTCGCGCTCCTCGATCAGGAACGCTGCCTGCTCCTGTGCACGGGCCAGAATGCGCTCGGCCTCTTCCTGCGCGCGCTCGACGATCCGTTCGGTCTCGTCGTTGATGCGCTTGGCGGCGCGCACCTCTTCGGGCACGGCCACGCGCAATTGGTCGAGCAGGTCCAGGGCACGCGCCTGGTCGATGATCACGTTGCTCGTCAGGGGCATGTTGCGGCCCTGCGTGATCAGCCGTTCGAGCTGTTCGATGAGGAAGATGATGTCGATGGTCAGTCGCCTCCATGCCCGAGCGCCATCCGGCCTGTGCGCCGTCGGGTCCGCCGTCGACTCAAGATTGTACGGGCTGAGGGACTAGCGGCGCAGTCTCCGGCTGGCGGCCGGTGGCACCATCTGGCTCACGTCGCCGCCGAACGAGGCAATCTCCTTGACCAGGCTCGAGCTCAGGTACGCGTGCTCGAGGGCGGTCATGAAGAAGACCGTGTCGACATCCGGGTACAGCTTGCGATTGGTATGGGCCATCTGCAGCTCGGACTCGAAATCGCTGATCGCGCGCAGGCCGCGCACTATGAACTGTGCGCCCAAACGTTTCGCGTAGTCGACGGTCAGGCCGTCAAAGCCGGCCACGTCCACCCGCGTTGCGACGTCCGGCAGGCCTTCGTCGACGGCTTCGCGGATGGTCGCGATGCGCTCGTCAAGATCGAGCAGTGGCGACTTTTTGGGGTTGACCAGCACTCCCACAACGAGCCGCTCGAAGATGCCCGCGGCCCGGCCGATCACGTCGATATGGCCGAGGGTGATCGGATCGAACGAGCCTGGGTAGATCGCGGTCTTCATCGTCACT
>JBBDRY010000072.1:27051-32414 GCA_040905225.1 Chloroflexota bacterium
CAGTTTGGCGGTAGAAGGTCAGCATCGTCTCGCCGAATCGACGCTGCCTCTCGAGCGCAAGGCTGCCGATTCGCTCGACGGGCGTGTCGCGCCAGAAATGCTTCGCAACCACGACGGCTGCGTCTGCCATCCAGCCAAGTTGCCTGTTGCCCAGCAATTCGAGCGTGGGCACGATGAGAGGCGTGTCGTACGGCGGGTCCGCAATGGCCGCTCGATACGGCATTAGCTGCTCCGGCCGGCCCGTGGAAAGGAAGCGCAGGACGTCGTTGCGGACGACCCGTCCCCCCGACAGGTGCGCTCGTTTCAGGTTTGCCTCGATGACCGCGCTGACTTTGGAGTCGTGCTCGACGAAGGTGGCGCTGGTCGCCCCGCGGCTCAACGCCTCGATACCTGCCGCGCCGGTGCCCGCGAAGAGATCCAGGAATCCGTCCGACAGCGCACCCTCAGTCTCGAGCGCACCGAATAGCGACTCTTTGACGCGGTCCGACAGCGGCCGCGTCGCCGCTGGCGCTCCCTCGAGCCGGATACCGCGGGCCGTACCGGCGATGACCCGGCCTCCCTCAGGCATCAAGATCGACCGTGAGGACATCACCGGCGCCCACTCGGGCCAGCCAGCCCGACGTCATCTCGGCCTGGAGGGAGGCGAGGTTGGCCGGCAGGCGGCCTGAATCGTCGACCAGCCGCTCCGCGATCTCGCGGGCCTTGAGTGACAGTTCGCGATGCGCGGGGCGCTGGAGCGAAGCCACGCGCAGTGGCGGCAGGCCGCTCTGGTTGAGCCCGAGCAGCTCACCCTCGCGGCGTTGCTCGAGGTCGAGCTCGGCCAGCTCGAAACCGTCATCGGTATTGACCAGGGCATCCAGCCGCGCCTTGACGGCGGCCTGCTCTTCGTCTGGCCGCTGCTTTTCCTTTGGGTATCGCTCACTCACGAGCACACAGTAGGACTGGGCCTCGCCGCGCCCCACGCGGCCGCGCAGCTGGTGGAGCTGGGCGAGTCCGAAACGGTCGGCGTCGAGCACCATCATCACGGTTGCCTCGGGCACGTCGACACCGACCTCGATGACCGTCGTGCCGACCAGAACGTGAACCTCGCCGCGGCGGAACCTGTCCATGCGTTCGTCGCGCTCGGCCGCCTTCATCTGCCCGTGAACGATCTCGAGCTGTAGCGGCGGTGGATCGACCTCACCGACCTGCGCAGCCTCGGCCCAGTTGTCGCGGATCAGCTTCGCCCCATCCTCGACGGATCGGGCCCCCGCTTCAGGGTCGCCCTCGACCAGCGGTACGACGACGAACGCCCGGTGACCTGCCGCGACCTGCTGAGCGATCAGGGGCAACGCGCCCTGCCGGCCGTCTTCACGGCGAATCAGCTCGTCGAGGTGTCTAACCGCGGTCCGGATGGTTTGGCGGCCAAGCGGCGGCGTGCGCAGATCTGACACGTCCAGGTCGGCGTGGACGATCTGTCCCAGCGTTCTCGGTATCGGCGTGGCCGTCATCAACAGCACGTGCGGCGCTCTGCCCTTGGCTGTGAGTGCCTCGCGCTCCGCGACGCCAAAGCGGTGCTGTTCGTCGACGACGACGAGCCGAAGGTCGGCGAAGGCGACCGCGTCCTGCACGAGCGCATGAGTGCCCACGACGACACGACCGCGAGAATGGCCGGTGAGTGCGTTGCCCGTCGGCGCGCCGATCAGATCGAGAGCCTCGCGCCGGTTCGCCGTGCCGAGTGATCCGGTCAGCAGCGTTACATCGTGACCGCGCGGCTCGAGCAACTGGGCAAGGGTCTGGGCGTGCTGATGGGCGAGCAGGTCGGTCGGCGCGAGCATTGCCGCCTGGTGGCCGGCATCCGCCGCCCATCCCAGCGCCAGCGCCGCAACGGCCGTCTTGCCCGAGCCGACGTCTCCCTGGAGAAGGCGCATCATTGGCCGCTCGCTGCCCAGGTCCTGCCGAATATCGTCCAATGCCACCCGCTGGTCGGTGGTCAGCGTTACCTCAGGGTATGCCTCACTGTCGCCGGCGCGGGCGCGACGCGCGGCGATCTGTGCGGCGATCACATCCTCGACCTGCGTCATCGCATCGGCGAAGCGTTCATCCGGGATCTCGATCGGCAGCGAGCTTTCCGTCTGGCGCTGGCGGCGGCGAGCAACCATGCCGATCTGGAGCGCCAACAGCTCGTCGAAGGCCAGCCTGCCCAGCGCCGCGTCGAGATCATCGAAATCGGGCGGGTAGTGAGTCCATTCGACCGCCTGGCGGATGTCCGGCACCTCTCGACCGATCTCTCCGCGCACAGCGGCGGGGAGGTACTCCTCGTAAGCCGGCAGCGCCACGTCGAGGACCGAGCGGATCCGCTGGCGCAGGTATGGAGCAGTCAGCCCGGCCGTAAGCCGATAGACGGGGACGATCCGGCCAGCGTGAAGGGCATCCTCATCGGCGGGGCCGAACTCCGGGTTCTGAAAACGGGGTAACCACCCGCGCAGATCGACCTTGCCTGAAAGTGCGACCGTCTGGCCAGCGGCGAGCCGCCGCTCGATGTAGCGGCGACCGAACCAGATCGCCTCCCCTTCTCCCGTGTCGTCGCGGATCCGCGCGACCGTCCGTTGGATGCGCCTCCGGAACCCCTGTTCGACGCGCAGGTCGACGATCTCGACGGTCGCGCTGACGGGTCCCTCGGGCGGGTGCTCGCGCAGCTGGCGCAGGGTCATCGGCCGGCTGAAATCGTCGTACCTGCGTGGAAAGTGGAAGAGCAGGTCACGGACCGACTTCAGGCCAAGTTTGGCGAGCTTGTTGGCAGCACTCGGCGGCAGGCCTGCGCTGCGCAGTCCCTGGTCGAGGATCGATGGGCTGGCTGAGCCAGTCTCCGTCTGCGTGCCGTCCGCGGGAGCCGTCACTCCGCCGAGATCAGGAAGTCGTAGTGAGGCTGCCCGCCATCGACGAGCTCAATCTCGACGTCGTCGAGCTCGGCCTTCAGGGCATCACGCAGGCGATCGGCTGCGGCGCGACTGACGCCTTCGCCGCGGTAGACGGTCATCAGCTCGTAGCCTGGCTTGAAGCGACGCAGCGCGCTCAACACGGCAGCGGTCCGGTCGCGGTCGGATGCAAGCAAGCCCTCGGTTGGGCCGAGAGCGATGTACTCCCCCTTCCGGACGCGGTGCCTGCCCATGCGCGCGTCGCGAACGGCCGCCGTGACCTGCATCGTCTGGATCTGCTGGGCAGCCTCGGACATCCCCTTGGCGTTGTCCTTGATGCTTGCGTCGGGATCGAGGGCAAGCATCGCTGCGATCCCCTCCGCCGCGTTGCGGGTCGCGATCACCTCGACCTTGATGTTCTTGGACAGGCCGCCCGCCTGCTTGGCCGCCAGTCGAACGTTGGGGTTGTTGGGCAGGATGATTACTTCGGTCGCACCCAGCCCACGGATAGCCTCGGCCAGCTCGCCGGCGGAGGGATTGGCTCCCTGGCCACCGCGCACGACTCTTGCGCCGAGCGTCGTGAACACCCGCGCCAGCCCCTCGCCGGGAGCCACTGCCACGACCCTGAGGCCTGTCGTCTCTGTCTCCTCGTCCCCGACGACCGCCGCGACCCTATCGCCATTGGTCAGAGCCGCATCGGCCGCCGCGACACGATCACGCAGCTGGGTGGCCTGACGGTCCAGGTTCTCGACGTTGATCCGACTCAGCGTTCCAAGGGACAGGCCGTAGGCGATAACCCGGTCGGGCCTCTCGTTGTGGATGTGAATCTTGGCGGCGCGATGGTCGCCCGCAACGAGGACCGACTGACCGAGCTGGTCGAGCCTCCGTCTCATCTGCGTGACGTCCAGCTTGGCTCCGTCCACGGGCGTGACCACGAAGACCGTCTCGTACCCGAAGCCTTCCTCCTCCAGCGCGTCGAGGCTGGGCAGGGCGATGTCCTGCGGCACGAGGCTCGCTTCGGGCAGCGCCTCGCCGCGGACGCTCGCCAGCGCCCCTATCAACAGTAGCTCGAGCCCTTTCCCGCCGGCGTCGACCACTCCAGCCTGGCGCAAGATTGCGAGCAGCTGCGGCGTGCGCTCCACTGATGCGGACGCGGCGCTGGCGGCAGCCTCCAGCACTCCCTCCAGCCGAGCGTGGTTGTCCGCTGCCCGGCCGGCGGCCTCGGCGACGTCGCGCGCAACGGTCAGGATCGTGCCCTCCACGGGCTTGGCAACGGCGGCGAAGGCTGCCTTGCAGCCCTGGCGCAGCGCCTCGGCCATCTCGGCGCCGCCGATCGACGTCGTCGCGTCAACGGCCTCACCCAGACCGCGAAACAGTTGCGACAGAATCACCCCGCTGTTGCCGCGGGCGCCCATAAGGGCACCCAGGCTGAGCGCGGCCGCCACGCGCGATACGGAGCGTTCCGCGACAGGGACCCCATCGGCCTCGTCGATGGCGGCCTGCACGGTCGCGAGCATGTTCGAGCCCGTGTCGCCGTCGGGGACCGGGAACACGTTGAGGGCGTTGACCTCGTCGACGTGGGCGTGCAGCACAGCCCGTGCGTGGCGCAGCGCGGCCAGCAACTCGTGGCCGTCCCATGCGCCCTCGATCAAGGGTTCGACGGCTTCGGCGGAGCGCCCTGGTCGGTGGCCATTGGTCGCCCGTCGATACGAACGGTCAATGCGCCGATCGTCTGGGCAAGGTCGCGTTCGACCACGTAGCGCACCTTCTCGGCCACGTTGGCAGCCACCTGACGGTGCGGCACGGTGTCCGCCACTCGCAGGTCAACCGTCACGGAAAGTGGCGGGCCTGCGGTCACGGACACGCCGCTCGAGCCGAGGTTCAGGCTGGCGGCGAGGCGGTCGCGCCAGGTCGAACCGACCACGGCGACGACGCCGTAGACCGATTCAGCGGCGCTGCGCACGACGCGCCGAACCTCGCGTTCGTCCATCTCCTCCCCACTGCCGCGCGGCCCCTTCTGACAGCCTTTCCGCGCTCGGCGTCGTGCTATAGTAGCCAGCCGGCGCGCCCGTTCGGAGCGTCGTCTCCATCCCGACTCGGAGTCCTTTCGAACCATGTCCCGCGCCTGTGCAATCTGCGGCAAGACCTCGATGGGCGGCTTCAACCCACAGTCCGTCGGTATGAACCGCGTCCGCGCTCACCGTCGCATGGAGCCGAACCTGCAGCCCATGAAGCTTGAGCGGGACGGCGTCGCCACCCGCGCGCTGGTCTGCACCCGCTGCCGCCGCACTCTCCAGAAGACGGCCTAGCTCGTCTCCCCGGGCGCGCCGCGCCCGACAAGGTCTCCCTCCGCAGTCCTTCGGACTGCTGCGCGCGAAGCGGTCGGCTCTGATCTACCGATCAGGTCCGCCCGCCCGACAAGGTCTCCCTCCGCAGTCCTTCGGACTGCTGCGCGCGAAGCGGTCG
>JBBDRY010000072.1:32514-34994 GCA_040905225.1 Chloroflexota bacterium
CGCCCGACAAGGTCTCCCTCCGCAGTCCTTCGGACTGCTGCGCGCGAAGCGGTCGGCTCTGATCTACCGATCAGGTCCGCCCGTCGCTTGCCGTGTCGAGCCAGATGGTCATCGGGCCGTCGTTGATGAGCTCGACCTCCATCTCCGCCCCGAACACGCCGCGAGCGACCTTTACGCCGCGCTCCTCGACGGCCGCCGCGAACCTTCTATAGAGCCGCTCTCCGATCTCAGGTGAGGCCGCGTCCACGAACGACGGCCGCCTTCCCTTGCGCGTGTCCGCGTACAGCGTGAACTGGCTGACGGCTAGCACATCCCCGCCGACATCCATGAGCGAGCGGTTCGTCTTCCCCTCTTCGTCTCGGAAGATGCGCAGATCGACGACCTTGCCGGCCAATGCCTCGGCGTCGCTCTCCGTGTCGGCGTGGCCCACACCGACCAGAGCGACCAATCCATCCCCGATGGCACCGACAACGCGGCCATCCACCCGCACCTCGGCGCGCGTGACCCGCTGAACGAGAATTCGCAACCGCTAGCGGGTGGAAACGGTTACCGGCGCGGCACCCTGCGCGCGTGACCTGACCGCCTCTACCTCGCGCGCCGCGTCGTGGCCGCGCTGGAATAGTGCGGATCCGACCACACACACGTCGACACCAAGCCCGCCGACGACATCTGCCGTCTCGGAGCTGACGCCTCCGTCCACGTGTACGGCCGTGCCAGACCGTCCGCCGAGGAGCTTCTTTGCCTGGGCGATCTTGGGTGCCTGGTCGGCCATAAAGCGCTGGCCCCCGAATCCTGGCTGCACGGTCATGACCATGATGATCCCGAGAGCGTCGACGAACGGCTCGACCGCGGCCAGGGTCGTATCCGGACTGACGGCCAACCCCGGTTGGCGCCGCGCGGCCGAGATTCGCTCCAGAGTCTCCCGCTTGACGTCGTCCGGCTCATCGACCTCGACGTGGAAGGTGATCGAATCGGAGCCTGCGTCCAGGAAGCCGGTCACGTAGCGCGCCGGCTCGGAGATCATCAGGTGGACGTCGAGCGGCAGAGACGTAAGGCGGCGGAACGCCGCGACGACATCGGGACCGAACGTGATGTTGGGGACGAAGTGGCCGTCCATGACGTCGAGATGCAGCCGATCGACTCCGGCGCGCTCCAGCTTGCGCACGACGCGGTACAGATTGCCGAAGTCGGCAGTCAGGATGCTGGCCGCGACCGCGACGGCCACGCTCAGCTCCGCATGCGGGCGAGCGCGGCGGCGCTCTCGACGACAAGGAGCTGACGTCGACGCGCGACGGCCGCCGGTGTCGGCGCCCCCGCCCGGTCAGCCGCCAGCTGGCCGCAGGCGGCGCCGATCTCGACTCCCCTGTTGCGCCGAACAGTGGCGCCAATGCCGGCGGTGCGCAGCTGGAGCGCAAACGCCTCGGTCCGTTCCGCTGAGCTGGGCAGCCACGGGGTGTGCGCAACGGGGTTCATCGGGATGAGGTTGACGTGAGCGTGCTGACCGCGGAGCAGGCGCGTGAGCGCGGCCGCGTCATCGTGCGTGTCGTTGATGCCTTCGATCATCACGTACTCGTAGGTGACGCGCCGCCCGGTCATGGCCGCGTAACGGACCGCTGCGTCGACGACCGCATCGACGGGATAGCGCCTGTTCAGAGGAACGAGAACGTCGCGCAGCTCTGGTCGCGCCGCGTGGAGCGAGACAGCGAGCGTGTACTGCGGCTTCTCTTCGATCAATCGCTCCATGCCGGGCACGACACCGCTGGTGCTGATCGTCACGTGCCGCGCTCCGAGTCCGAACCTGCCGCTGTCAGTCAGCGCGGCGGCGGCCTCGAGCACGCGCTCCGTGTTGAGCAGTGGCTCGCCCATGCCCATGAACACCACGTTGGTCAGGCGTTGGCCGACGCCGGCAAGCCAGTGCCGCCAGAAACGCGCCTGGTCGACGATCTCCGAGGCTTCCAGGTCGCGTTCGAAGCCGAGCTCGCCGGTGGCGCAGAACGGGCAGCCGACGGCGCACCCAGCCTGGCTCGAGATGCACACCGTCGCTCGCGCCCGGCGGCAGCCTCGCGCCGGGTAGCGCATGAGCACGGATTCGATCAGCCGGCCATCGTCGAGGCGATGAAGGGCCTTCTGGGTCAACCCGTTGTCGGCCGCCGTGACATCGGTCTCGGTGAGCGTGCTGACGCGGAAGTCCCTGTCCAGTTCCGCCCGCAGCCCCTGGGGCAGCGTGTGCAGCTCCTCTGCCGATTGAGCGGCGCCCGACCACAGGTGGTCTGACATCTGACGGCCGCGATAGGCAGGCTGCCCATGGTCGGTCAACCACCGCTCGATTCGCTCGGCCGGAAGCCCGGACAGACCGGGGCGAGGATCGCGAAGGCCGGCCGGCGGGAGCGTGATAAGCGGTTGGACAGGCGCCATGGCGGCACCCTCGAAGGACATCCGGTGATGCTACGCCGAAGCTGCCTTGGGAGCCTCCGAGCTCG
>JBBDRY010000073.1:0-1039 GCA_040905225.1 Chloroflexota bacterium
CGTACTCCGAGGGTTCCAACGACTTTCATGAAGACCGTCATGCGGCGAGCGCCGCTGCTCGTCTCGCTGATTCTGGCTGCGTGTGCGGCCAGCCAATTGCCGTCTGCCGCGCCAAGCAGCTCGCTCGGGCCGGGTGGCACGCCCTCCGAGCCCACAGCTCAGATCACGCCGACGCCAAGCGTGCCCCACACGCCCACGGGCGCGCCGCGCGCGCCGACACCGGTCCCGCTAATCACACTTCCGCCCGGCTTCCAACCGTCGCCTGATCCCATCCCGAGCGTAACGCCGCCGCCGGGCCCGGTCAGGTCACCGATCGTGGGCGACATGACACTTCTCGGCCGATGGGTCACACATTTCACAGCCGGGCCGGCGAACGGCAACGGCGCGAACATCCGTGTGCCGGCTGAGCGCATCGACGGTACCGTCCTGCAGCCCGGCCAGCAGTTCAGCTTCTCGGCCGCGGTTCAGCCGGTGACAGAACCGCCGTACCACCTGGGCGGCGTTCTGCGTAATGGGCGGATCGTGGAGGACGGCGTCCTCGGCGGCGGCATGTGCTCGGCTTCTACGACGCTGTTCAACGCGGCCATGCGGGCGGGGCTGAGAATTGCCGAGCGCCATCCGCACGCCATCTACATCAGCAGGTATCCGGTCGGTCTGGATGCGACCGTGTACTCGAATGGCGACAGAGGTGGACAGGACGTCGTCATCGTCAACGACATGCCCAACCCGATCCTCATCCGCGGATACGGCAGGCGCAGCAAGGTGATCTTCGAGATCTGGGGCGTGAACGACGGTCGCACCATCAACCTATCGGCGCCGGCGATCGAAGGCCGCACCGAGGCCCGGATGTATATGGAGTACTCAGACAAATTCGCGCCCGGCGTCCAGCATCGGCTGTACGACCCTTACGATGCGTTCTCGTCGGTCGTGAGCCGAACGGTGCGCGGCGCCCGCGGCAACGTGATCCACTTCGACACCTTCCGCTCCAGGTACAGGATGCTCCACGGAATCATCGAGGTCGGCCGGTATCCGGGTGACC
>JBBDRY010000074.1:0-4678 GCA_040905225.1 Chloroflexota bacterium
CCCTCCATGCTTACGTACGCAGGAGCCATTCCGATAGCGCCGGCCAACCGCTCAGAGAACGCTCACTATCGGACGGAATATTCCGTCCATGCATGAATCGCCCCGTTATGGCGGATAGACGGTGGGCTCGAGCTCAGCCGCTGGCGGTAGGCTCGCCTATCCGCATGGCTACGCAAGCCCTAAGCATGGGGAGCATACGAAACCACTTAGCGAGGACTGACGGGCGCAACGGATCAGGCAATCGGCCGTCAGAGCAGGCTTTCCGGGTCTACGTCGACCGACCAGGGCACGCCCGGATCTGCCCCGAGTACCGCGAGCGGCGTCTCTCCGCGGATCACGACGTGGAAGCGCCACTTGCCGGCACGCCGCGCGATGTATGCGGGCACCGGGCCGAGTACCTCGGCGTCCGTCGCGAGTTCCGTGGCGCGTTCGCGCAGCTTGACGACCATCTCAGTGCCCCGGGCCTGGGCCGCGTCGCGATCCTCGAGCGCCACGGTCAGCTTGACGATCGCGCCGAAGGGCGGCGAACGGAACCTCCGTCGCGAGTCGAGCTCGGCGTCGTAGAACGCGGCCCCGTCCGCGCTCGCGACGGCTCGGATCACGGGGTGATCGGGAAGGTACGTCTGGATGATCGCGCGACCCTGTCGCTCGCCGCGGCCGGCGCGCCCCACTGCCTGCGCGAGGAGCTGGTAGGTGCGTTCCGCAGCGCGTTCGTCGGGGAGATTCAGCGAGACGTCGGCCGAGACGACGCCGACCAGGGTCACCTGGGGGACGTCTATGCCCTTCGCAACCAGCGCGGTCCCCACGAGCACATCCAGCTCGCCGGCCGCGAACTCGTCGATGACCTTGACCGCGGCTCCCCGTCTTTCGACTACGTCGCGGTCGAGCCGCCCCACGCGAAGGGCCGGGAAACGCACGGCGACCTCCCGTTCCACCCGCTCCGTGCCTCCGCCGAGGTAACGGATGCGTGGCGAGTCGCACGCCGGGCAGCGCCGCGCGACAGGCGCGGTCGCGCCGCAGTGATGGCAACGCAGCGACAGGCTGCTCGAATGCAGCACCAGGGGGCGCTGGCACTCGGGGCAGATCTGGACGTAGCCGCAGTCGCGGCACACGACAACCGTTGCGGCGCCGCGGCGATTGATGAGCAGGATCGCCTGATCGCCCGAGTTCGTATCGAGATCGGTCAGTGCGGCGCTCAGGCGACGCGACAAGAGTCCCCGGTTGCCCGCGCCAAGCTCCGCTCGAAGATCGACGATCTCGATTGCCGGCGGGCTCCCCGAGACGCGCTCGGGCAGCCGGAAATGCTCGAACCGACCCTCTCTCGCGCGACCGAGGCTCACCACGTCCGGTGTGGCGCTGCCAAGGAGGACGGGCGCATCACTGAGCCTGCCCAGCTCGACCGCCAGGTCGCGCGCTTGGTACCGCGGCGTGCGCTCCGACTTGTATGCCGCGTCGTGCTCCTCGTCGACGACAACGAGTCCGACATCTGCGAGCGGCGCCAGGACTGCGATACGCGTGCCCACGACCACCTGGGCTGCTCCGCTTCGAATTCGCCGCCACTCGTCGCCACGCTCGCCGTCCGATAGGCCGCTGTGCACCAGCGCGATATCCGTACCAACATCGTGCTGAAGGCGCTCGAGGAGAGGCATGGCCAGGGCGATCTCGGGTACCAGGACGAGTGCGCCACGCCCCGCTTCGAGAGCGGCCTTGATCGCGTCCGCGTAGATGGCGCTCTTGCCGCTCGCCGCGGCACCTTCGATCAACAGGGTCGCGTGCCGCCGGTCGCCAATGAGTGAGCGAACCCTCTCCGCGACAGCCGACTGAGGCGCGCTCAGCTCTGCCTCGCCGGGAATCGTTCCGCGCATGGGATCCGGGCGGCCTTCACGCGGGCGCCTCTCAACGCGCGCCGTCTCCAGTTCGACCAGGCCGCGCTTGACGAGGCCGGCCAGTGCACTCGATCCGTGACGCTCCCCCAGCCGCGCGGAACTGACCGCATCGGCCGTTTCCTGGAGCTCTTCCAGGAGTGCCCTCTGCCGTGGCCCAAGCCGGGGGCCATCGGCGTCCAACGCTTGTCGGCCGGCCGCGCCAAGTCGCACGCGGCGTTCCAGCTTCTCGCGCGCCTCTGGTGGCCGGACGCTCCACTCGACCGCGACGCTGCCGTCATCGGCCGGACGGATCACTCGCTCAACGCGCTCGAGCATGCCCGGTGCGAGCATCGAGCGGATAACGAGTGCTGGCGGCGCGAGGTAGTGGGTTGTGATGTGATGAGCAAGCTGGACCTGGAGCGGAGGCAACAGAGGCCCATCGCTGCGGACACGCGCCAGCACCGGCTTCGTCTCTCGCGTTGGGGCAGCGACCGAGACACCGAGCACGATGCCCACCGCCTTGCGACGTCCGTATTCGACGAGCACGGCCTCCCCGACCGTCAGGTCATCGAGAGCATCCGGCAGGTGGTACGTGAAGGTCTGCCCACCGGCGGGCCCAGCCGCGTCGACGGCCACCTCGACAAACCTGTGCTGGCCGACGCCTGCATCCGGGGCTGAATTCGAGCCTGCGAGGGGGCGCAAAAGGGTCAGAGGCTGACCCGGCGACGCGGATGGCGTGCGTGCTCGGACTTGATGATCTTGTGGATCCTCTTGGCCGTCTCCCTCGCCTGACCCGTCTCATTGATCACCACGTGGTCGTATTCGGGGCGGTGGCGCATCTCGATCTCTGCGTCGTCACGGCGCCGGGCGAGCTCCTCCTCCGTCTCCGTGCCACGCTCGGTGATGCGCTGCTCGCGCTCCTCCTCCGACGGGGGGGCGACGAAGATCCGCAATGCACCTGGAACCAGGGCCTTGATCTTCTCCGCGCCCTGAACGTCGATCTTCAAGATCGCATCACGACCGCTGGTGAGAGCCTCGACGACCTGGTCGCGCGGCGTGCCCGACCAGTGGCCGTGCACCTCGCTCGCTTCCAGCAGGCGCCCGTCCTGCATCAGACCTCGAAACTCGTCGACGCTGACGAACTGGTAGTCGACGCCTTCGACCTCGCCTTCGCGCGGGGCACGAGTCTTGTACGTCACGACGAAATGGCGCGGTGGGGTCGCCTCGCGCTGCTTCAGCCAGCGGATGATCGTGTCCTTGCCCACGCCCGAGGGGCCAGAGATGATCACGACCATCGCCCCCGGTGCACCCTCAGCCTTGTCGAGGGCCATGTCCGGCGCCTGCGTCTGGCTCATCTGCGCGCCTCGCGCAGCGTGCCAAGGACGCTCTCGAGCTCGGCTGGAAGCGGCGCTTCGGCGCGAATGAGCTTCTCGCTCGAAGGGGATACGAACTCGATCCGCCACGAATGGAGAAACAGGCGCTCCAGGCCGTCCGGGCCACGGCGCGCGGCCCCCGTCGCATACACGGGGTCGCCGGCGATCGGATGGCCGATGGACGAGAGATGGACGCGGATCTGGTGCGTGCGGCCGGTATGGAGGTCGACCTCCAGCAGGGTCCAGCCTACGAAGCGCTCGCGAACCCGATAACCAGTCACAGCGACTTTGCCGCCGCTGACAACTGCCATGCGACTGTATTGGCGCGGGTCCCGGCCGATGGGCGCTTCGATCCGGCCGACCTCCGCCGGTACGGATCCCTGCACAAGCGCGAGGTACGTCTTCTTCACGCGGCGGGCCTTGAGCTGCGCCATAAGCGCGGTCTGGGCTCGGTCGTTGCGCGCGATGACGATCACTCCGCTCGTGTCTCGGTCGAGTCGATGGACGATGCCCGGGCGCTCATCGCCCGCGACGGCTCCGTAGGCCTCTACGCCGCCACGCGCGAGCAGCGCGTTGACGAGCGTGCCCGACGAGTGTCCCGGCGACGGATGCGTAACGAGGCCGGCCGGCTTGTTGATGATCAGCACGTCCTCGTCCTCGTAAACGACGTCAAGCGCGATGTCCTCGGCCTCGAGAGTGATCGGCACGTGCTCGGGGATGTCGAGCTCCAGGTTCACGCCAGGCGAGACGACCATGTTGCTCTTGACCTGCTGTCCGTCGAGGGTCAACCGGCCCTCGCCGATCAAGCGCTGGACGTAGCTGCGCGACAGGCCGAGGACATCGGCGACCACGCGGTCAGCGCGACGCGGCGAATCCGCGGCGGGCACGATGACCGTGACCCGCTCGCTCATCAAGCGGCCTGGTGCGTCAGCCGACGTGTCAGCCGCTCGCCAAAGAGGCTCAGCAGGACCAGCAGGAGCAGCGCCATGCTGATCGCCGAGTCAGCGACGTTGAAGGTGTACCAGCGCCAGTCGCCGATGCCCATGTCGACGAAATCGATGACGTGCTCGTAGCGGATGCGATCGATGAAGTTGCCGAGAGCCCCGCCCAGCAGGAGACCGAGCGCGAGGGTCAGGAGCCAGGTGCCGCGCGTCCCCTCGCGCCACTGGTAGACCACGATGAGGCCGATGACGAAGGTGCTGGCCAGCGCCAGCACGATGGCCGAATTACCGAACAGGCCGAAGATGCCGCCCGTGTTGTAGGACTTCGCGATCCTCAGGAACCCGTCGACGATCGGCGTCGGCTGGGCCGAGCCTTGCGGCGGGTGGGTGGAGGCGAGGGCAAAATTTGCATCGATCCACATCTTGGAGAGCTGATCCGCGGCGATCACGATCAAGGCGAGGGCAAAGAAGGCGAGCCACCTTCTTCGTTTCTCCATCC
>JBBDRY010000074.1:4778-6037 GCA_040905225.1 Chloroflexota bacterium
CCTGGCCGCGCAGCGCGACCGTCACCTGGCCGCCGCTGATCTCTTGCGTCGTGACCGGGACGTCGGATGGTGGCGCTTCGCGCTTGATCGATTCGGCCAGCGTGTCCTCCGACAGCTGAGCCAGGTAGGGCTCGAGCGGATCGAGGACGCTCTGCGCTGCGTCGAGCCACAGCTCGATCGTCTCGTCGAGCTCGAGGCCGGCCTGCTTCCGCAGGTCTTGCACCGCGCGCGTCAGCTCGCGCCCATCGCCCTCAGCGCGCAGCTCATCGTCGATCTCGGTATCGATCACCACCACCAGGCCATTCTCGTGGGCAACCGCGGTTCCGGCTCTTGGTGTGGCGATGATCTCGACCTCGTCCTGCGCAAGGTCGACCCCGGCCAGGCGAATTCCGCCCTCCGGCAGGTACTCGACCTCGTTGGCACGGGCGGCTGCCATGACTTCCTGCGTCTTCGCGCCGAGCCGCTTCCCTATGCGCGGGAGAAGGGGTCTGACGCGTCGCTCAACGAGCTCCGATTCGTCACCGATGACCTCGACCTGCTTGACGTTCGTCTCGTCCGCCAGCAGCTCGAGCAGGTCCGCCTCGTCCTGTGGCCTGCCTGGCGCCAACAGTCCACCGGGCACGGCCAGCCACATCCGGCGCAGCGGCTGGCGCAGGCGCAGCCCGGCCTGGCCACGGAGAGTCCGGGCCAGCTCAACGGCGCGCAGGAGCGTGGCCATCGCGTCCTCGAGCGGCTTGTCGCGATGAGCGGCGAAGTCCTCGGCCGGCCACGGTGTCAGGTGGATCGAGTCAACAGCCTCCGCATCAACGGCGACGACTAGCTGCTGGTAGAGGTGCTCCGACAGGAAGGGCAGGATGGGCGCGAGCATGCGCATCGTCCCTATCAATGCGGTGTGCAGCGTCGCAAACGCCAGGTCCCTGTCGCCCGGGTCGGCGCTTCGAGAGATCCGTCGCCGGCTGCGGCGGAGATACCACGTCGACAGGTCGTCGATGTGCTCGCCCAGCCGGACCGTGGCGCGCCGGGTGTCGAAATCGGCCAGCTCAGCACCGGAGTCCGCCGCGGCCGCCGCCGTCCGCGACAGGATCCACCGATCCAGGATTGAGCCTCCGTCGCTCGAGCCGGCGCCTTCGGAAGGCGACCAACCGTGCAGAGCCGCATACGTGACGAAGAACGCGAACACGTTCCACAGCACGAGCAGCTCCCGGCGGGCCTCATCTGCGGTGCGATAACCGAACAGGATGTTCTCCTCCGGCCGCTGC
>JBBDRY010000075.1:0-6016 GCA_040905225.1 Chloroflexota bacterium
GCGGCGTACCGCAACGTAGCCAACGACGCGAGGTTCCAGGGGCGCATTCCCTAGGGAGCGCGGTAGCGGATCTCGATCTGCGCGTCCCGGGCCAGTGACGTCATGACCGTCACGGTGCCCTCACCGGCGGTCGCGCCCTCGGAAACGGACTCGATGGTCGCGCCTCCTGGCAGCGATATGACAACGTCCACGGGCATGGCTCGCAGGCCGGGCTGCTTCTGGATGGTCAGCCGGTAGGTCCAAATACCGTCTGTCTCCGTTGCGACGGCTGGCGTCGTCCAGCGGTACGCCAGGTTCGCGGGCCCCGGGCCCATCAACAGGAAATTCCCCACGGACCGGCGCCCGGCTTCGATGAGCTCGTTCTCGGCGCCGTCCACGGGGTCAATGGCGGCACCCTCAACCGACAGAAGCTCGCTCGATGACGGTGCGAGGACGCGGATGTATCCACCGTACAGGCCGCTGGTGCTCGTCGAGTACGAGCGGATGCTCGCGTACGGCTCCCCTGCGGCCAGGGCATTGTTCTGCCAGTCCAGGCGCAGCTCAGAGAGCGCATCTCCGTTCGCCGCGAGCGTAACGTTGATTGTGTCGTACCGGTCGATGACGAGGTTGTACTTCGACGTTGGCGCAAGGTTCGCTTCCACGACGTAGAGGTAATCGCCCGCGTCCTGTCTGACTGCGCCACCAATCGGAGCCGTCGCGACGAGTGACTGGGCGGCTGGGTCCTTGAACCACGTGAGCATCTGCCGCTGGTCAGCGATCTCGACGAAAGCCTCGTAAAGCGCCGGCCAGGAAGCCGAGGGCAGCGAGAAGAGCTTGTCCAGAACTCTCGACGCCAGATCGTCCAGGAACTCCTTACGGTTCGAAGTGGGCGTCGATATCCCTCGCGTCTGGGCCAGCGCGGTCAGCGTCACCTCGCCCGGATGCACGGTCACCGCATAATCGGGAACCTCGATGGGCCCGGTGACCTGGAGCAGGCGGTCCAGCGCATACGTCGTCAGGCCAACCACTCCGTCGACGTCGTTGTCGCCCGATTCGAGCGTGTAGAGCGTCAGCGCATCCTGTGCGGCAGTCGGGAAATCCGGCGACCAGTTCGCATCAGCAAGCTGCCACGAGCTGGAGCCAATGAGATGGTTCGCGAGAGGCTCCGGCGGCTCCACAAATGGGACGCCCGGGCGCAGGTCCAGGTGATAGACGTCCTGGAACGAGCGCTCCACGAGCACTCCATCGAAAAATGCGACGATGCCTACGGTGCCTGTATACCCGCCCGTGGGCCTGAGCTCAGCCGGGTCCTGGGCGAGAACCAGATAGCGCTTGGTATCTGTCCAACCGACTATCCCGGGCAGGATGCCATCCACGCTCCGGAGCTGTTCGACGAGAGGCGTGTAACGGTCGAGCGAGCCGCTCATGACGTCCGCCGCCTTGCGCAAATCGGCCTGGGCATCAATGGGTATGCCGCCCAGCTTTGCGCGCGCTTCCGTCATCAGGGCATACGCCTCGTCGATTTGCGCCGTTGACGTTGCCATGAGCTCCACCAGGTCACTGATGAGCGTCTCGCCTGTCACGCCCGGCCGCTCCTTCAATGCCACGAACCGGTCAGCGAGATCTAGGGCAATGTTCGCTGCCCGAGTTACGTCGTCGGCGGCCGCAAGGAGCAGCGCGGCGTTGGCCGCGAAATCGCGGGCAACGCCGAGTTGTTGGCCAAGTTGGATAACGGGGTCGTTCGCGACGAACAGGCGGAACCAACCGATGTCGCCGCGGAGTGCGTTGAGGCGCTCGCGCAGGTGCGCCACTGTCTGCCGGTCAATTTCGAAGATCGGAAGATCGCCGATCTCGGCCGCCATGGCCTCGGCGCGCGCGCGGACGTCAACCGCGCGCAGGAGCGGCGTGAGATACCAGGCTGAGAGGGTCTGAAGGCCCAGGACCGCCACAAGCAGCGCGGCAGCGACAGCCATCCTGCTCGGCCGCCGCAGACGCCCGGTCACTTGTGTCGGACGAAGACGAACCCAAGCGCGGCGAGGCCGAGTCCGATCAAGGCGAGGGCAGCGAGCAGTGCCATATCGGGCGATGTGGGGACAATCACCGAACCAGGGGGCTCACCCGGAGCCTGAGTGGCGGGCGAAGCCGGCGGCGCGGTGCTCGCGCCGACGAGCGTTGATCGCGGCGTTGTCGAGGTCGGCGACGGCGTCGGCGACTCTGAGAGCCCAGGAGTCGTGCTTGGGACGCCCGTCTCACCCGGACCGGTCGGCTGGAGCAGTGTTGCGGTGGGAGTTACCAGGTTCGGAGGAGGCGTTGGGGTCGGTGTGCTCGGCTCAGTCGGACTGGCAGTCGGTGTCGCCGTAGGAGTGGCGGATGGCGAGGGCGTGGGCGGCGGCATCGGGCTTGGCGTTGGGACTCCGCCCTGGCATGTCACGTCGATCGTGGCCGGCCACGTCGCAATCGTCGCGCGCACTGTTCGTTCACCCTCGGCCGCCCCAAATCGGAGCGTCGTGCTTGTTTTCCCCCGGTCGTTGGTGACGCTCCGCGTGGGAGACACTGAATCGCCTGGTGAGCGCGGGACTTTGACGTCCCAGATGACTTCCTGTCCGGCCACGACCTCGCCTGTTTCGGCGTTGCGCACGGTTGCCGTGATCACAGCCGAGCTGTCACACCTGACGATGCCAGAAGGGCCATCCAAGTGGACTACGTAAGGGTTTTGGCCCACGTATGCGTGCGAGGCCGCAAACGGAACCACCAAGAAGCTGACTACCAGGAGCAGTGCCGCCGCGTGCCGGCGATTTATTACTCGGGCCGGCAGCTCCCGATGCAGAGCGGCCAGGACTACTTCAGGTACAGGGCGGCCCAATTGCGGACAGCGTCCAGCTTCAGTTGATATGAGCTCGTGCCCCGAATGTGCGTCGAGTACGTCGAAGGGGCGAAGACAACGTGCGCGCCGACATATGCGCCGTCGAGCCGGTTGAAAGAGGTCCAGGGCATTCCCGTAGCTTAGCTCGAAGGTGTCGCTGACGTAGAGGTTGCCGTCGCCGGCCACATCATTCGCCTCGCTGACGACCGAGCTCAGGCCGGCACCCGATCCCTTCTCCAGGACGCGCGCGACCGCGCCGGCGATGAAATCCTGCTGGCGGCCGGCTCGCTTGAAGTCGCTGTTGCCGGGTCCCTTGCGGCTGCGGACGTAGACGATGGCGCGGCCCGGCCAGGCCGACGAACGCGATGCCTGCCAACCGTCGCCAGCGCCAGCCAAGAACGAGGGCGATCAGGACGAGCGCGATCAGTGCCGAGCGGCCGCTCTGCGCAGAGATTTCGCCCGAGCCAGCACAGGGAACACCTTTGAGTTCGAGGATCCTGGTCACCGGCGGCGCCGGGATGATCGGCACCGCCGTCATTCATGCGCTTCTCCAGCGGGGCGACGATGTCGTCGTGCTCGATTCCGGCGTGGCCGCGGGATTCTCAGCCGTCGTCGGGACAGACGCCCAGCTCGTGCAGGACGACATTCGCGACCCAGAGGCAGTACGCCGCGCATTGACCGGTTGCGACCGAGTCGTCCACCTGGCCGCCCAGGCGAACGTCCCGCAGTCGATCGCCGATCCAATCGAGGATCTCGGCATCAACGTGGCTGCCTCGCTGTCGCTGCTCGAGGCGGCCCGGCGCGACGATGTCCGTCGCTTCGTATTCGCTTCATCGAATTCCGTCATCAGTGGCCATCCGCCGGCCGGCGCACGAAGCTCTCGTGCCCCACCCCGTTTCGCCATACGGCGCTGCCAAGGCGGCCGTGGAGGCTTACCTGCGGGCGTACTCCGAGGCCTACGGGCTCGAGACGGTGGCGCTGCGTTTTTCGAACGCCTATGGACCCTGGTCGATACACAAGAGCAGCGTTGTCGCGGCTTTCATCAAGGCTTACCTCAAAGGCGGGCCGATGCGCATCAACGGCTCGGGCGAGCAAACGCGCGACTTCGTCCACGTGGAAGACATAGCGGCCGTCGTCCTCGAGTGCCTCGACGCGCCGGCCGAACGGGTCGCGGGCGAGGTCTTCCAGGTTGGGGCGGGCCAGGAAACGAGCCTGCTCCAACTCGCCCGCCTCCTTTTCGACGTCGGCAGCGGGCAAGGTCCCATTGAGCACGCCGTACCGAGCCCGGGCGACGTGCCGCGCAACGTTAGCGACATCGGAAGGGCGCGTGCCGTACTAGGTTACGAGCCCAGGGTGGCGCTCCACGACGGGCTGGCGGAAACGGTTCAATGGTTCCGTCACAACTGGCGCGCCTGATCGCGAACGCGGGCACAGGGTAAGCCGAGACGTCCTGCTGACCTTCGGTGGCCGGCTCGCGCTGACGGCGGCGGTAATCGTCGGTGACGTGATCCTTGCGCGCGGCCTGGGCCCTGAGGGCAAGGGCGCGTTCGTGCTCGTTCTGAACCTGAGCAGCCTGGCCGCGCTCGTGCTCAGCCTCGGCCTGGAGCGGTCGCTCGCCGTATTGGCGGCACGCTCCCTCGACGTCGCGCGGCGGGCCTCAGCCAACGCGGCGCTGTGGACGCTGGTCATCGGTGGCCTGGGCGTCGTCGCGATCATCGCCCTGTATGGGCCGCGAACGGGCGATCACGCGCCCACCGGTCTCCTTGCTCCGATCATGCCCGAGCTCACGCCCACGCAACTGTGGGCAGGCGCATTCGCGTTACCGGGCGAGATCGCGTTCGGGATCGGACTAGTGGGCCTCCTGGGGCGGCAGCGCGTGCTCGCCTACAACGTCCTGCGTTTCCTTCGGCGCGCGGGACTCGTCGTCCTCCTGGTCGCATTCGTGATCGTCGGTCGGTTGGATCTGGAGCTCGTGCTTGTACTCAACCTAGTCGCGCTCATGGTCGCGGTCGCGGGCATCTTGCTGGCCATGGCTCGAGCCGGGATGATCGGGACCCGTCTGAGCCCGAGGCTGCTCGCCGACCAACTGTCTTTTGGCGGCCGTACGGTCGTAGGGACGCTCGCCGAGCGGCTTCACTTTCGCGCGAATACATTTCTCCTGAACGCGATGGTCGGAGTGGCGGCGACCGGAGTCTTTTCGGTGGCGCTGGGCCTTGCCGAGACGCTGTGGTACCTGCCCGCGTCATTCGGCCTGGTCCTTTTCAGCCGCGCCGTGCGTGGCGGCCGCGAAGGGGCGAACATCGCCAGCGCGATGACGCGCACGATGCTGGCGTTGATGATCGTGGTCGCCGTGCCGCTGTGGTTGATTGCGCCGAGCGCTGTCGAGCTCGTGTACGGCGCGCCATTCCGCGAGGCGGGCGTCGCGCTCCAGATCATGCTGCCGGGCGTCCTCGCCTACAGCGTGGTGGCCGTCCTCTCGAATCCGATCATCGCGTGGGGCGCGCCCGGTCGACTGACGGCCGTGCTCGTGACCGGACTCGCGGCGAACCTCGCCGCGAACTTCACCCTCGTTCCCCAGTTCGGTATGAACCGAGCACCAGCAGCAGCACAAAGGTGGCGGCTGCCAGGGCAGCGAAGGCGAGACTCCAGCGGTCCCGGCGGCGCAGCCCACGGAGGCGTGCAGTCACCACGGCGCGGAAATCAGCACGATTCGTGGAGGCCCTCAGGTCAAGGTCGCCACAGCGCGCTGGAGATCGCGGCGGGAGACAATCCGCGCCACCAGCCACTTCGCCTCTGCGTCGATCGCCTCGACTGGGTCGACCGGACGGTAGAGGATCCGATAGTCGCCGACCCGAAACCGATGCCACGGCGCCGCTCCGGCCAGGGGCTTGATGTCGAGCTTGGCTTCGCCAACTGCCAGGGCCTCGAGCGCTTCGCGGATCCGCGTGATCGTCTCGCGAGAACCAATGCGCCGCAGGTCACGTTCTGCTCGCCGCGAGAGGACGATTCCACGCATACGGGCAGTCAGTCGCGCTCCAGCTCGGCGAAGATCTCATCGGCGGGTCGGGCCCGTCCGGCCCGCAGATCGGCGTCTGCGGCGCCCCTGGAGCGTGCGAACACCGGGGCGTGGGCCAGCACGAAGTCCTCGAGCTCATCAGGATCGACCGCCACCAT
>JBBDRY010000076.1:0-1603 GCA_040905225.1 Chloroflexota bacterium
ATCGGCCGGCCGCACACCGTGGTCGTCAACGTTCCGTACAGGCGCGAGGACGAGGACCTTGACGAGCCGGAGCCCCCGCACTCCTAGCCGGTGTACGCTTCGCCGGCATGCCTGAACAGAACCAAAGGGTGCCGTTTCGGAAGGCCGTCCTGGCCCTCAACGGCGGTCCAACTGATGAACTTGTCATACACCTCGGCTGTCAGTTGGCGAAGCCCGCCAATGCCGAGCTTGTCGCGATCCACGTGATCGAGGTGGACTGGCGTCACGAGCTGTCTGAAGAGCTGACCACCGAGAACGAGACGGCCTCCGCCCTGCTCGACATGGCAGAGGGGATCGCGGAGCAGTACAAGGTCAAGCTCACCGGCGACCTGCTCCAGGCGCGCGAGGTAGCGGCCGCCCTCGTGGATGAGTCGATCGAAGTCGGGGCGGAGGCGATCATCGTCGGCCTGCCATATCGCCAGCGCCTCGGCGGCGACTTCGCCATCGGCGATGCGATCCCGTACATCTTCCAGAACGCGCCCTGCCAGGTCATCGTCGTGCGCGAGGCCGTAGCCAGCAGCGCCAACCGCCAGACCGGGCCGGAGCCGCTCGCCAACTCATACGTCTCGAGTGGGGGGAAGCGCTGACATGAAGGCAGTGATCGTCGGCTGCGGCCGGGTAGGTGCGGGCCTCGCGGAGCGCCTGGCGCGGTCCGGCAATGACGTGACCGTCATCGACATCAGCAGCGAGGCCTTTGGCAAGCTCGAGCCCGACTTTCCGGGACAGGCCGTGCGCGCCGACGGGACCGAGGAGGACGTCCTGCGCAGGCTTGGCACGGAGGGCGCTGACCTGTTCTTCGCCCTGACCGAGGGCGATAACCGCAACGTGCTCGCGGCTCAGCTCGCGAGCGAGACGTTCCGCGTCAAACAGGTCGTGGCCAAGATCAACGATCCGGTGCGCGCGGAGGCGTACACCATGCTCGGCATCGCGACCATCTGCCGGACACGGCTGCTGGTAGACGCACTCGCCCAGTACAGCGGCCTCGAGGCCGATCCGGGCGCGAGCGGCGTGCGGCTGCCCACTCGACACCACGATCATGAGGAGGCTCCGCTGGCAGACGGCGGGCAGGCAGGCCTTAGCCAGTCAGATGGCTCACAACCGATAACAGTGGAGCGCTAGAACCCATGTATATCGTCGTCGTAGGCGGCGGGAAGGTCGGCTACTTCCTGTCCAAGGAGCTGCTCGAGGCCGGTCACGAGCTGGTCATCCTCGAGAAGAACGCCGCCCGGGCGCGGCAGATCTCCGACGAGCTCGGCAGCATCGTCCTCAACCGCGACGGATGCGAGGGCAAACACCTCGCCGAGGCCGGCGCCAACCGCGCGGCGATCGTCGCTGCCGTCACCGGCGATGACGAGGACAACCTCGTCGTCTGCCAGATGGCGAAGCATCACTTCGACGTGCCGCGCACGATTGCGCGGGTCAACAACCCGAAGAACGAGGACCTCTTCAAGCACCTCGGCGTGGACGAGATCATCAGCCCTACCCGAATGGTCCTCGCGTCGATCGAACAGGACATCCCAGTCCACGAGCTGTTGCACCTGGCACAGCTGAAGGGCGGCGAGCT
>JBBDRY010000076.1:1703-9786 GCA_040905225.1 Chloroflexota bacterium
AACGAGACCTGACGACTCCACCTCCGACTGACCCGCGGCTGCCGAGCGCGGCGGCCGTCCTACGCCGCGGCCTGGTGGTCTGGGGCCTCGGACACATCGCGATCGGTGACCGCCGTGGCTGGCTGCTGCTCGTGCTGCAGCCGCTGGCGATCGCTGGGCTGTTGCTCATCTGCGTTCAGCTGATGGACGGCACGCGTTGGCTGGCCATCCTCCCGCCGCTCGCCCTGTTGCTAGTGGTGTGGCTGGCCCAGGCCGTCCATGCCTATCGCCGTGCGGTCGAGCTCGGCGCTCGACCGGGCGGCGAGCTCCAGGCAGCACTGTTCCTGCCCCTCGCCGTGACCGTGCTGACCACTTTCTGGCTCATCGGTGGCCGGCACGGTTCGCCTGCGGCGACGCTCGAGGGCTATGTCGTGGCATGGATGTCCGGACGCGCAGAGATCGCCGCGAATCTGTACGTGACACCGCCTGCGCCCCAGAGCCTGGGCGAGACATGGTCTGCCCAGTCCGCGTACCTCGCCGATCGGGTCGCCCGGCTGGCGAGCCAGTTCGGCCCTGCCAGCGGCCTCGATCCGACTGAGCCCTTTGACAACCTACGCTTCGGCGAGCCGGTGGCGGTCGGGCCGGGCCGCCAGTCGGTCGACGTTGACATCGTCCGCCTCCGACGGGTCGAGACGATGATCCTGGGCATCGTCCCCACGGCCAGCCAGCAGACCGTCGTGGTGGAGCGGGCGGGGACGATCACACTCGCGTTGGTCCCCCAGCCGCCGCTCACCTGGCTGCCCTTCGGCCGGCTTGACTCCCAGTCCTGGAGGATCGTGGAAGTCTCCATCGGCGCCCCCTGAACCCCGGCGGGCCGTGACGCGGAAGCAACAGGGCTTCTGCTGTTTCGCACTACAGCCTTCTTGACAACACCATTGTCATGGTTTAGCTTCCCGGCTGTGCATGATCGAGCACTATCGGTAACCACACTTAACCGCTCAAATGCCTGCGGAGGCACCTGACCAGATGAACGAAGCGCGCGTTGATGAAGACCGGATCGGCCGAGATCCAACTCGGCCCGTATACGTCATCAGCGTCGCAGCCGAGCTTGTCCGCGTTCACCCGCGGACCCTGCGCATCTACGAGCTGGAGGGACTCGTCTGTCCGGCACGAACGCGCAGCAACATCCGTCTCTATTCGGAGAACGACGTTCGACGGGTCCTCTGGATCCGCCACCTGACTCGCAATCTCGGCGTAAATCTCGCCGGGGTTCGAGTCCTATTCGAGCTCGAGGAGCGGCTCGGAATGCGCATCCTCGAGACCCTCTACGAAGACCGCGACAAGCAGGAATTCCCTGAGCAGACTCTGCAGCCGACACCCCAAGGAGCGAAATGACAGAGACCATCGAAACAGACGAGCAGGTCGAGCAGAGTCCCGAGGATTCCTCAGGCATCCGCGAGCTGCCCCTCGTCGCGCTGCGCGAGACGGTGATCTTTCCCGAGATGATCGTTCCGCTCCAGGTGGGCCGGGACAAGTCAGTTCAGGCGCTCAACAAGGCCGTCGCAGACGGTTCGCCGATCGCTCTGGTCACACAGCGTCAGGCCGACCGCGAGGACATCAACACCCCCGCTGAGCTGTACGAAGTCGGCACGCTGGCCAAGATCGCCCAGGTCGTCCAGCTTCAGGACGGCACCGTGCGCGCCATCGTGCAGGGGCAGCAGCGCCTTCGCCTGCTCGAGTTTGTCGAGTCAGAGCCATTCATCCTTGCCCGAGTCGAGCTTATCGAAGAGGAGCCGGCAACCGGCCTCGAGGTCCAGGCGCTGGTGCGCAGCGTCCAGGGCCAAATCGAGGCGTACGTGCAGTCGGGCGCGCCTGTGCCGCCTGAGGCCGCTGTCGCCGCGCGCAATATCACCGAGCCGGGACTGCTGGCCGACATGGTTGCGTACAGCCCCGACATGTCCACTGAACAGCGCCAAGAGCTGCTCGAGACGATCGACGTTCACGAGCGCCTGAAGCTCGTCTCCTCCTTCCTCGGCCGCCAGATCGAGATCCTCGATCTCAAGGGCAAGATCCAGTCCGAGGTCAAGTCCGAGATGGACAAGACCCAGCGCGAGTACATCCTGCGCGAGCAGCTCAAGGCAATTCAGCGCGAGCTCGGCGAGGACGACCCGCAGCAGGCCGACATCAACGAGTTGCGCGAAAAGGTCGAGCAGGCGGGTATGCCGGACGAGATCAAGGCACGGGCCATCAAGGAAGTCGACCGCATGAGCCGGATCCCCTCGGCATCGCCCGAGGTCGGCGTGATTCGAACCTATGTCGACTGGCTGGTCGGCCTGCCCTGGAACGTCACGACCGATGACAACCTCGATCTCAAGGAGGCTGCGCGCATCCTCGACGAGGACCACTACGGCCTCGAAAAGGTCAAGGAACGCATCCTCGAGTACCTCGCGGTGCGCACCCTGGCGGACAAGATCCGCAGTCCCATCCTGGCCTTCATCGGGCCCCCAGGTGTGGGCAAGACCTCGCTTGGCAAGAGCGTTGCCCGGGCCATGGGCCGCAAGTTCGTGCGCATGAGCCTCGGCGGCATCCATGACGAGGCCGAGATCCGCGGCCACCGCCGGACCTACATCGGCGCGCTACCCGGCCGCATCATCCAGAACATCAAGACCGCGGGCACCAACAACCCCGTGTTCATGCTCGACGAGGTCGACAAGGTCGGCATGGACTTCCGTGGCGATCCGTCGTCCGCCCTGCTCGAGGTGCTCGACCCGGAGCAGAACAACACCTTCCAGGACAACTATCTCGAGGTGCCGTTCGACCTCTCACGCGTGCTGTTCATCGCCACCGGCAACCTGCTCGATCCCATTCCGCCCGCGCTGCGCGACCGGATGGAGACCATCCAGCTGCCCGGCTACACGCAGCAGGAGAAGATCGAGATCGGCAAGCGTTTCCTGATCCCGAAGCAGCTCGAGAACCACGGCTTGACCCTCAAGAACGTCGATTTCACCGAGGCGGCGATGGTCGAGCTGGTGCAGGCCTACACCCACGAGGCCGGCGTCCGCAACCTCGAGCGTGAGATCGCCAACATCATGCGCAAGATCGCGCGGCAGGTCGCCGAGGGTCGCAAGCGCAAGGTGACCGTGGATGCGAAGAAGCTCGACGAGTACCTCGGCCCGCCACGCTTCGAATACGGCGAGCTCGAGAAGGAGAACCAGATTGGCTCGGCTACCGGCCTGGTCGTGACCGAGGTTGGCGGCGACGTGGTGGCGGTCGAGGTGACCAAGATGCCGGGCAAGGAGGACTTCATCCTCACCGGCCAGTTGGGCGAGGTCATGCGCGAGTCGGCGCGTGCCGGGCTCTCCTGGATCCGGGCTCACGCCGACGAGCTGGGCATCGAGCGCGAGATGTTCGAGAAGAACACGCTCCATATCCACGTCCCAGCCGGAGGGATTCCCAAGGACGGGCCGTCCGCAGGGATCACCATGGCTCTGGCCATGGTCAGCGCCTTCACTGGCATTCCAGTTCACAAGGACATCGCCATGACCGGCGAGATCACGCTGCGTGGAAGAGTCCTGCCAATCGGCGGCCTTAAGAGCAAGATCCTCGCCGCGCACCTATCCGGTGCCGGTGCGGTGATCCTGCCGCTCAAAAACCAGAAGGACCTGATCGATATCCCGCAGGAGATCCGCAAGCAGGTCAAGCTCATCCTCGTCGAATCGATGGACCAGGTGCTTGAGCACGCGCTGATCCGCGTGCCCAAGCGCCTCGAGGCCAAGCCTGCAGAGGTAGTCGGCAAGGGCGAAGCGATGGACGAGACGTCCCCGGCGGCGCCCGACAAGATCCGCCGCGGATTCCCGGGTGGAGACCAGCCACCGGCGATCGCCTCGCCCGACGCCACCTAGAGGCGACGGGCAGGCGGGCGCGGCTTAGGCTGCGCCTGTGGCGGACGGAATGGAATACCGGGATTACTACGCGACGCTGGGCGTGCCACGCACTGCCAGTCAGGCCGACATCAAGAAGGCCTTTCGCAAGCTCGCCCGGCAACACCATCCGGACGTGAACAAGGGCGACGCCGCAGCTGAGCAACGCTTCAAGGAGATCAGCGAGGCGAACGAAGTCCTGTCGGATCCCGAAAAGCGCAAGCTTTACGACGAACTCGGGGCCAACTGGCAGGCGTACCAGGGTGGCGGCGGCGGCGGTGCCGGACCCCGGACAGCCCAGGGCGGCAATCCGTTTGCCGACTTCCAGGGCTTTGGAGCCGGCGGACCGGGCGTCCGCTTCGAATACCGCGGCAACACGGAGGATCTGGCCGGTTTCAGCGATTTCTTCCGCACCTTCTTCGGAGGCGGGGGTGCGACCGCCTTCGGCGGCGGTGGCGCGTCTGGATTTGGAGCCTCTGATTTCAGCGAGTTCGCCGATGCGGGCGGCGGCGCGGGCACGCGGACGCGGATGCGGTCCGGTTCGCTAGACGATCTCCTCGCTGGTTTCGGCACGTCGCAGCCGAGCAGCGCAAGCCGACGGGCTGCCCCGCGACAACGCCTGGAGGCGGAGACCGATGTCACGCTCGAGGAAGTAGCCACTGGCACGAAACGGCTGCTCGACCTGGATGGGAAGCGCATCGAGGTGACGATTCCGGCGGGCGTCGGCGATGGCCAGCGGATCCGGTTCTCAGGTGTCACCGCCGACAAGGTCGACGTCTTTGTGCGGGTGACCGTCAAGCCCCATCCGACGTTCACGAGAAAGGGTTCAGATCTGCACCGCGATATCCCGCTGACGCTGCACGAGGCGCTACTCGGCGGCGAGGTTCACGTGCGCACGCTCAGCGGTCGGGTCGCGCTGCGCATCCCGCCCGAGACACAAAACGGTCGGGTCTTCCGCCTTGCCGGCAAGGGCCTGCCGAAGTTTCGCGGCGAGGGCCGCGGCGACCTCTACGTGAAGGTGCGCGTCGTGCTCCCCACGGGGCTGTCGGAGGAGGCCAAGAAAGCCGCCGAGCGATTCCTCGACCTGGTCAAGCAGCCGGACCCGCGAACCGCCTAGAGCTTCGTTCCAAGGTCTCGAGTGTGCAGGTGCCGACCCTTGACGTTGGCAGCAACCTTGACAATACTGTTGATAACCTTTCCCACGTTTCACCGGCGGCGGCCCTGGACACCATAGGTAAACACTGAACGCATGAAGCTCGATCGATACACAGAGAAGGCGCAGGAGGCGATCATCGCTGCCCAGCGCTTGGCTACTGATGCCGACAGTCCCATCCTGGACGCCGAGCACGTCCTCGCCGCGCTCGTCTCGGATCCCGAGGGCATTCCCGCCGTGACGCTGCGCCAGCTCGGCGCCGATCCGGGTCAGATCAACGTCGAGCTCGCGGCGGTTCTCGCGCGCCGCGCCAAGATCGAGGGCGGCAGCTTGAGCCTCGACCCACGTGCTCGCCAGCTGCTCGAGCGTGCCGAAGACGAGGCCAAGCATCTACAGGACGAGTATGTCTCGACCGAGCACCTTCTGCTCGCCGCTGCCGAATCGGGTGGCGATGCTGAGCGAATCCTCGAGTCCGCTGGAGCCTCGCACGAACAGATCCTCAAGGCGCTGCAATCTGTCCGCGGTAGCCAGCGCGTAACGAGCCAGAACCCGGAGGGCACGTACCAGGCGCTCGAGAAGTACGGTCGCGACCTCACCGTGGCGGCTCGCGAGGGCAAGCTCGATCCTGTCATCGGCCGGGACGAGGAGATCAGGCGCGTCATCCAGGTCCTATCGCGGAGAACCAAGAACAACCCCGTGCTGATCGGTGAGCCTGGCGTCGGCAAGACGGCGATCGCCGAGGGCCTCGCCCAACGCATTGTGCGCGGCGACGTGCCCGAGGGACTGAAGAACAAGCGCGTCGTGGCGCTGGATCTCGGCGCACTCATCGCCGGTGCCAAATACCGCGGCGAGTTCGAGGAGCGTCTGAAGGCTGTGCTCAAGGAGGTCAAGGACGCCGAGGGCCAGGTGATCATGTTCATCGACGAGCTCCATACCGTCGTCGGCGCGGGGGCGGCCGAGGGCGCGATGGACGCCAGCAACATGCTCAAGCCCATGCTGGCGCGCGGCGAGCTGCACGTGATCGGCGCGACCACCCTCGACGAGTACCGCAAGTACATCGAGAAGGACGCCGCCCTGGAGCGGCGTTTCCAGCCGGTGTTCGTAGACCAGCCCAGCGTCGAAGAGACGATCTCCATCCTGCGCGGCCTGCGTGAGCGCTACGAGAACCACCACGGCGTGCGGATCACGGATTCGGCGCTGGTCGCGGCCGCGGTGCTGAGCAACCGCTACATCACGGAGCGCTTCCTGCCCGACAAGGCCATCGACCTCGTCGACGAGGCGGCCAGCAGGCTGCGCATGGAAATGGATTCGATGCCCGTCGAACTGGACGAACTCGAGCGCCGTCGCATCCAGCTGGAGATCGAGCGCGAGGCGCTGCGCAAGGAGCGTGACGACGCATCGAAGGCTCGTCTCGAGGCGCTCGAGCGTGAGCTGGCCGATGTCGCTGAAAAGGCAAACGCGCTCAAGAGCCGGTGGGAGCAGGAGAAGGCCAAGATCACCGATCTTCAGCAGACGAAGCAGGAGATGGAAAAGGTCCAGCGTGAGATCGAGGAGGCCGAACGGGCAGCCGACTACGCGCTGGCTGCCGAGCTCAAGTACAGCCGCCTGACAGAACTCCAGAACAAGCTCCGCGAACAGGAAGAAGCACTCGCCAAGGAAGGCGCCCAGAGGCTCCTCAAGGAAGAGGTCGACGCCGACGACATCGCGCGCATCGTCTCAACGTGGACGGGCGTGCCGGTCACGCGCCTGCTGGAAGGCGAGCAGGCCAAGCTGATCAGGATGGAAGACGAGCTGCACAAGCGGGTCGTCGGCCAGGACGAGGCCGTCGCCGCAGTCTCGGACGCTGTTCGGCGGGCGCGCGCCGGCCTGAAGGATCCGCGCCGCCCAATCGGCTCGTTCATATTCCTCGGCCCAACCGGCGTCGGGAAGACCGAGCTGGCGCGCGCACTGGCTGCGTTCCTCTTCGACGACGAGGCCGCGATGACGCGCATCGATATGAGCGAGTACATGGAGAAGTTCTCGGTCAGCCGCCTGATCGGCGCACCGCCGGGCTATGTCGGCTACGACGAGGGCGGCCAGTTGACCGAGGCGGTCCGCCGTCGGCCCTACCAGGTGATCCTGCTCGACGAGATCGAGAAGGCGCACCCGGACGTGTTCAACGTGCTGCTCCAGGTGCTCGACGACGGCCGGCTGACGGATGGTCAGGGGCGCACGGTCGACTTCAAGAACACGGTCATCGTCATGACCAGCAACGTCGGCAGCCAGTACATCACCGGCTACGCCGGCAGGCGGGACGAACAGGCCTACCAGCAGATGAGTAAGCAGGTCACAGAGGCGCTGCGTACGGTGTTCCGGCCCGAGTTCCTCAACCGGGTCGACGAGATAATCGTCTTCCACGCCCTGACCGAGGAGGATCTGGCACATATCGTGGATCTGCTCCTCGCCGACGTGGCGCGGCGGCTCGCTGATCGCGACCTGGAGATCGAAGTGACTCCGGCCGCCAAGCGGTTGATCGCCAGCGAGGGCTACGACCCGGGCTACGGCGCACGGCCGCTGCGACGCTCCATCCAGCGACTTGTCGAGAACCCCCTTGCCAAGGCTCTGCTCGATGGCCGCTTCAAGCCTGGCACGAAGATCAAGATCGACGCCGATCCGATCAGCGGCACGTTGCTCTTCAGCGACGGCGGCGAGACCTTGGTGACCAGCAGTCCAAGCGAGCGACGGGAGCCGCGTCGCAGCTCTGACGGGGACCAGCCGGTCGCGGTGGGCAAGCGCGGCGGCCAGAATGGTGACGGTTCATCCGGCGGCAACGGCGAAGGCCGTCTGAACTAGCGACAATTCGCGGCCATATGACCATCGAGCCGCGTTCCGCGAGCCTGACGCCACCTGCCCCAGATCCGGGCGAGCCTGCGCTCGTTGAACGGATCCGCGGGGAGATCGAGCGCGACGGACCAATCACCTTTGCCCGCTTCATGGGGCGAGCCCTGTACGAGCCCGGACTGGGCTACTACGCGACCAGCGCCGATCGGCC
>JBBDRY010000076.1:9886-27449 GCA_040905225.1 Chloroflexota bacterium
TGGTCGGCTGCACGAGCTCTACGTCGGCTGGCGCGACGGCCGGTTCGTCGAGGTTCCGGGAGAGCTATCCGACGAGCGAATCGCCCCTCGGCTCGAGGTCGATGGCGGCGAGCTGGCCGAGGGGCAGCGCACGGAGGTCAACCTCAGGATGGCCGAGTGGCTGGCACGGATAGCCGACGATCTCGAACACGGCTACGTCCTGCTGATCGACTACGGCCTGTCCGGTAAGGAGCTGCGTTCGGCGGCACGGGCGACTGGCACCATCCGAGCGTTCCGCGGTCAGCACGTCTCCAGCGACGTACTCGGCGGCGTCGGACACCAGGACATCACCGCTCACGTGGATCTGGACGCGCTCGATGGCGACGCCCGCCAGGCTGGCCTGGCCGTGCTGGGACGGACCACGCAGGCGGAGTTCCTGATGGGCTGCGGCTTTGAAGAGATCTACCAGGATGCGAAGAAAGAAGCGGATCGCGACTGGGAATCCGCGCTGGGACTGCGCTCCGCCGTACGACGTCTGCTGGACCCGCACCACCTCGGTGGCTACGCGGTCGTCGTGCTGGGCAAGGGCGTCGAGGAGAGCGCGCCCGCGTTGCGTGGTCTGGCGTATCACCTGGATCGGCCTGCCTGACGTGCGGTTCACCGACGCGCGAGCGCTACTCATCCCGGTCCCCGATAAGCTGCCGCCCGCGCCGAGGGAATTGATGCCTGTTGTGCTCGCGGAGCCTGGCGGCTCATCGGCCGGCATCCCTCGCTTTCCGGACGGTCCGCGACGTGCGGCGGCCGTGCTGATCCTCATCCACCCGGGCACAGACGGCGAGGCACTTGTCGTGCTGACCGAGCGATCAAGCGGCGAGCATCGCCACGCTGGGCAGATCAGCCTGCCCGGAGGCGCGATCGACGACGCAGACGAGTCGATTGAGGCCGCCGCATTGCGCGAGGCCTACGAGGAGATCAGCCTCGATCCCGAGCAGGAGGGCCTGCATGTGCAGGGGGTGCTGCCCGAAGTCGACGTACGCGTCTCCGGTTTCATGGTCCACCCCGTGATCGCATTTGCCGAGCAGACGCCGACACTGATCGCCGACGGCTACGAGGTTGCTTCGATTTTCACCGCTCCCCTCGCGGCGTTCCTGCCGGGAGCGCCGATCGAGATCGTCACTTCCGAGCGCGATGGCTTCCGCCTGCGCTACGGCGCGTTTCGTGTCGGCGAGCACCTCGTGTGGGGCGCCACCGCGGGCATTCTGGGGCGCTTGGGCGCCTACCTTGGCGGAGGCAAATGAATGAGATGTCAGGGCAGCACCGGACGCCTGATCGGACGTCGTGGTCGGCGCAATCCTCATCACCATGGCTCGCCCTCTGACGAGTCATATTCGCCGCGCATCACCTTGCGCTCCGCGAGCGTCCCGTCCGCAGGGGTCGCATCCACTGCCGCGGCCTTGAATTCGGTCGAAACATAGCCAGGGTCGGTCATCAACTCGACGATGATCACGCGCATCTCCGTGCCGTCCGTGTACGCGCCGTGGACGAGGCCTGGTGGCCACACGACCGCCTCACCGTGGTTCACACGTGAGCGTTCTTCGCCCACCTGGACGTAGCCACCGCCGCTGATAACGATGAATAGCGCCGTGTTCGTGGCATTGGCGTGCGGCGTGATGATCGCGTAACGCTGGAACGCCAGCTCGGTCACCAGCGCCCGCTCATCGTGAAATATCACCTTGCCGGTGACGCCCTGCGTGCCCGGCGGCCCATCGGGACGCCGATGGCCGGGCCCGAACCGCTTGATCTCCATCAGGGGAGCTGCCTCGCGCTTGCTAGCGTCTTCGGCGTTTCTGCCCGCGTCCGCGCCGGCTTCTGACCGTCGCCTCGGCCGCCTTGTAGCGCCTCTCGCTGAAGAAACGCGCCCGTCGGATCTGCTCGTTATACGTTTCGATGATCGGCGGGAACCGGAAGAAGCGGATCCAGATGAATACGCTGATGCCGAAGACGATGAAGAGCAGGATGAACAGGAAGTAGAACCGGAAAAGCGTGCCGACGAGGACCAGGCCGAACGTCGCCAGGCCGGTCCACAGCAGCCATTCCTGGAGCGTCCGCAGCGGCTCGTGACGGTGCAGCTGGCGCGTGCGGATGTTGTACAGAGCGATCGTCCCGATCAGGAACACCGCAGCCGCAATCCAGATGGGCGTGAAGATGTCTGTGAAGTTCTGTTCGATGAATTGCTTCCCGAGAGGCTCTAGAAAGCCCTGTCGACCCACGATCCACTCCCTGCAACCGATCCCAGAAGTGGCCCGAGGATAGCAATTCGCGGGCGGTGCCTGCGCGCGGGGGCAGGTCGGAGCAGGAGAGGTCTGTTGCTATACTCGGCCGGCCGTGCCGCGCCTCCGCGAGGGAGCCGCCGCGCGCGGCACGCGAGGGAGTGGACGAAGAGGTGCGAGCCCTGCTCTCGGTCGCCAACCGCGACGGGATCGCGCCGCTCGCGCGCGATCTGGCAGTTCTCGGTGTCGAGCTCTATGCCACCGAAGGAACGGTCGAGGCGCTCCGCCAGGACGGCATAGAGGTTCAGCCGGTCAGCGCCCTGACGGATCACGAGGCGCTCGCCGGTGGGCAGGTCAAGACGTTCCATCCGCAGATCTACGCCGGCATCCTTGCTCGCCGCCAGGTGCCCGAGGAGATCACCCAGCTGGCCGAGCACGGAATCGGCCTGATCGATATCGTCGTCGTCAACGTAAAGGCGTTCGCGCCGCAGCTCGGGTCTCGCTCCGTGCCCCTCGACGAAGCGATCGAGATGATCGACGTCGGTGGCACGGCCTTGCTGGCCGCTGCCGCTCGCAACTATGCCTCGGTCGCGGCAGTGTCCAACCCGCGCCATTACTCCCATCTGCTGGAGGAACTGCGCGAGATGGGCACCGTGTCGGCCGAATTCCGGCAGCGCCTGGCTGCTGATGCCTTGGCCGATGTCGCCGCCTACTTCGCCGAGGTCGCGGGCTACCTCAACCATATAGCCGGTACGCGTTTCCCGGAGCACCTGGCGATCGTCGTCGAGAAGGTGCGCGACCTTGCCTACGGCGAGAACCCGCACCAGGAGGCGGCCTTCTATCGCGAGACCACGCATCGCTCCGGCTCGCTCGCCGACGCCGTCCAGCTCCAGGGCGACAACCCGACGCTGAACGACCTGCTCGATCTGAACGCCGCATATCGCATCGTGTCCGACTTCACGGCCCCGACCTGCTGCATCGTCAAGCAGACCAATCCAACCGGCATTGCCTCCAGCGACCGGCTCGTCCACGCCTACCACAAGGCGCTCGATGGCGATCCGGTGAGTGCGTTCGGCGCGGTGGTGGCACTCAACCGCGAGGTCGACGGCGACACCGCCTCGGCCATCGCCGGCAACGCGTATGAGGCCGTGGTTGCGCCCGCGTTCTCAGCGCCGGCGCGTGAGGTGCTCGCCGAGAAGCAGCACCTCGCATTGCTCGCAGTGCCCAGCCAGCCGTTCGAGGGCCTGACCGAGTACGGGATCTCGCGCCTCGACTTCCACCGCATCGAGGGCGGGCTGCTGGTAGAGACGCGCGATCGATCGGAGCTCGATCGGTCGCAACTGAAGGTCGTCACCAAGCGCCGGCCGACGCTGGAGGAGCTGACCGATCTCCTCTTTGCCTGGCGCGCCGTTCGCCACGTCACGAGCAATGCAGTCGTGCTTGCCCGCGATGGTGCCCTCGTCGGCGTCGGCGCCGGCCAGGCCAGCCGACTGACGGCAGTCGAGATCGCCCTCCACAAGGCTGCTGACCGGGCCAAACTCGCCGTCCTCGCGTCAGATGCGTACTTCCCGTTCGCCGACGCGATCCAGCTCGCCGCCGAGCGCGGCATCACCGCGATCATTCAGCCGGGCGGCTCGATGCGCGATCAGATGGCAATCGAGGTGGCCGACCGGCACCACATGGCGATGGTCTTCACCGGTCGGCGACACTACAGGCGCTGATGAAACTCACAGGTCGCTGATGGAAACGCTGCTCGCGCTCGAGATGGTCCGCGTGACGGAGGCCGCGGCGATCGCCTCGGCGCGCTTCATGGGACGTGGAGAACGGGATGCAGCCGACAGAGCCGCCGTCGAGGCCATGCGCCGGACGTTCGACGAGGTCGAGATGGCCGGCACCATCGTCATCGGCGAGGGCGAGCGTGACGAGGCGCCGATGCTGTACATCGGCGAGCAGGTCGGCATCGCCGATCCGGGCCAGCCGGAGATCGACATCGCCGTCGACCCACTCGAGGGCACGAACCTGGTGGCGATGGGTCTCGCCAACGCCATCACCGTCCTCGCCGCGTCAGAGAAGGGCGGCCTGCTCAACGCTCCGGACACGTACATGGAAAAACTCTGTGTGGGACCGGTGGCGGCGGGTCATGTCGATATCCGACTGCCACCAGTCGACAACCTCAATCTCATCGCTGGCGCGCTTCGACGCAACGTCGGCGATTTGACGGTTGTCATACTCGATCGGCCGCGACACGCTGAGCTGATCGACTCCATCCGCGGCGCCGGCGCGCGCATCAAGCTGATCTCCGACGGTGACCTGTCAGCGGCCGTCAGCTGCGCGGTCATGGGCACAGGCGTTCACGCGGTGATGGGCATCGGCGGCGCTCCTGAGGGAGTTTTGACCGCGGCCGCCCTGCGCTGCCTGGGCGGCGAGATCCAGGCGCGGTTCCGCTTCCGCAACGACGACGAGAGGGCGCGCGCCGAACGAATGGGCACGAGCAGCGACGAGGAACGCGTGTACACGACCAACGACCTGGCGCCGGGCGAGAACCTCGTCTTCTCCGCGACTGGTGTGACGGAGGGAGACCTTCTCAACGGAGTCCGATTCTTCGGTGGCGGCGCCCGCACGCACTCCCTCGTGATGGGCTACCAGAGCAAGCAGGTCCGATTCGTTGACACCGTGCACATGTTCGATCGGGATCGGCCCCCGAGCGTCCGGCTCTAGGCTCCCGTGAGCCTCTTCACCCATGGTGTCGCGAGCGGCGACCCCGAGACTGATCGCGTGGTCATCTGGACGCGGGTCGGCGCAGGGCACGGGGGCAAGCCGCGCCCGCCGAGCACCTCCGCGTCGCAGTGGAGGTCCGAGCCGGCAGTCAGGAGATCGTCCCAGCCACCTGAACGGCGTCTTCGCCTTCCGCAAGCAACCGGCGTCGGCGCGCGGTCTCGACCGTCTCTCCCCAGCCTGGCGGGCGCAAGCCGGGGCTGATATCGGCTAGCGGAGCGAGCACGAACAGCCGCTCGCGAGCCTCGGCATGGGGAACCTCCAGCCAGCGACCGTCTGGGCGATGGGCCTTGATCCGGTGGCGGCCGAAAATCAGCAGGTCGAGGTCGATCTCGCGTGGACCCCAGCGCTCCCGCTGTTGCCTTCCGAATGCCTGTTCCAACCCCTTGAGCGCCGCCAGCAAAGCCAATGCGCCCGTCTGTGGGTCCGGGCCGGCGGGCACGTCCAGGGCGACGACCGCGTTGTGGAAGTCGGGTTGATCCGTCAGCCCGACCGGGCGCGTCCGATACAGCCGCGAAACGCCTCGCACGCGGGCGCCGGGCAACGCACCGAGGGCACGCACGGCGCGAGCCAGTGTAGTCCGGGCATCGCCCAGGTTCGAGCCAAGGCCGATATACGCGCGGACCTTCCGACTCAACTGTCTCCTCCGCGACCTAGACTCCGGATACAAGCGACGGGCCGCAACAGGCGGCACGCTGGGGACGGCCCGCTTCGCGCGTAGCCGGCCGAAGGCTGGCGAAGGGAACAGATGGCAAAGGTCACGGTGCTCATCTTCCATCGCCCAGCGGCTGAGGGCGAGCCCGAGCTGGTCCGGCTGCTGGCCGATGTGCGCGGTGAGCTGGCCGCGCGGCACTCGGAATTGTTCCGCGCGGTCGGCGCGTCCGAGGTCATCGTCGCGTCCGAATGGCACGAGGGCCTCACCTTCGGCGAGGTCCTGGCCCGGCTGGCGCCGGCGCGCGGCGGCCTGATCGTGCTGAGCGGTGGCGCGGTCCCGATGCTCAACCATCGCGATGCATCCCGGCTGGTTGCCACGGCCGCAACAAGCGAGTGCGTCGCACTGACGAACAATCGCTACTCGTCCGACGTGTGCGCGGTGGCGCAGGCAGCTGTCCTGCGCTCCCTTCCGCCGCTTCCCAGCGACAACGCCCTGCCGCGCTGGCTGGAGGAGCGCGCCGGCTACTCGGTTTCCGACCTCGCCGCCCGAGAGCGGCTGGGCCTGGATCTCGACACTCCGCTCGATATCGCTCTCACCGCACTCTCATCGTCAGCGCCGGCGTGGCTGCGTCGCACAGCGAGTGAGGCCCAGCTCAACGTGCCGCGCATCGACGAGCTGCGCGAACTCTGTGCCAACCCTCACGCGGAGATGCTCGTCTTCGGCCGTGCCGGATCGAGCACGCTGCGCTGGCTGGAGCAGAACGTGCGCTGCCGCGTCAGGTTCCTGGCCGAGGAACGAGGCATGCGTGCGTCGAGTCCGCTCGCCATCGGCGGCGATCCTTCCCCCATCCCCCAACGTGGGCCGCGCGCCATCCTCGGCCTCTTGCTGGACGAGCGCGGCCCCGCCTCGTTGGCATCGATCGTCGCCGACCTCGCGGACGGTGCCGTCATCGACAGTCGGGTGCTCCTCGCTCACCGACAGGGCGCGGACGAATCCGCCTGGCCGTCCGCGGCTGATCGGTTCGCGAGCGACCTCCACCGCTCGGCCGAGATCAGCGATCCGTGGCTCAGGTCTCTCACCGAATCGGCCGCCGGCAGTCCGACGCCCATTCTGCTGGGCGGTCACAGCCTGGTCGGGCCAGGCATCCCACTACTGCTGCCGGCGAAATCCTGATCGGCGGGTCCGCCTAACTTAGATAGCAATTCCCGATAGAAGAGACCGCGTCGCGCAGCAGGAGCGGTGGGTGCCTTGCAACGGCCCCCTGCGACGTTGTTTTGCCTCCATTTGGGAAGGACCCGTCTACGTCGAGCCCGCTCGGTGGCGTAGCCGGGGACGGAACCGCATCAGTTCCGCCAATCGGGAAAGATGCCAGTGATCGCCCGTGGAGGCCCGTTGGCATCCCGTTGTTGCTAACACCGACGGGATAGATCTCCTTCGCCGGCCTACGGCGGGCTACGCGCGAAGCGGTCGGCTCGCGGCGATCCGCCGAGATCCGACCGTCGCTTTTACTTCTTCTTCTTGCCACCGCCTTCGCTGCCAGGCTTGCTCGCGAAGTCCTCGAGCTGCTTCTCGCTCATGCCGGTCTGGGTCTTCCTGCCCTCGCGTTTGCGCTGTAGCTCGGCGCCCATGAACTTGCGCTGCTTCTCTGACTGGGCGGGCATAGCGGCACCTCATTCAACGGTTCACCGACCAGTCTAGGCACGTCCAACCCGCACCCGGATTGCACGCTCGCCTGTACGGGTGACGAAATCGAAACACGCTCGGCGCTGGCGTAGAATGAGCGTGAGCCGCGGTCCACCCCAGATCCCAACATGCCCCTCCATCCGCGGACCGTGGCGCCTGATGAGGATCTTGTGACTACCGGATTGTGGTACGTGCTCGGGTTCGCCTTCGCAGGAACCGGCTTTGTGCTGCTGACGATTGGCCTGGCCTGGCTGCTCAGCCACCGCTCGAAGGGTGACCGCCATAAGGGCCTGCCCTACGAATCGGGCATCGACACGTTCGGCTACACCTGGGGCCGGGTGGGCCTGTCGTTCTACATCTATGCGCTGTTGTTCGTTGCCTTCGACATCGAGGTCATCTTCATTTACCTCTGGGCGATCGTGTTCCGCGACGTGCTTTTTGGTGGCTTCCTACAGATGCTGATCTTCGTCGCGATACTCCTGCTTGGCCTGAGCTACGCCTGGCGCAAGGGCGTCCTTTCCTGGAAGTGACGAGATGAACGACCCGCTCGAGCCAATCCCGATGGCGTCGGATCAGCCCAGCAATGAATCCGCGCTTGCCGTCGCGCCAGAGAGCGAGGTGGCGACGCCGATCATCGTTGAGAACACGCTGTGGACCTCGATCAACCCGCAGGCGTATGCAGGCGGCGTCCCGTCCCAGATCACGCACCTGCGCGAGCTGGATCTGCACGGCGACAAGAGCGACAACGCGCGCTGGACGGCGCTGGACATCATCCCCACCAAGGCCGACTACGTCCTCGACCTCATCCGCCTCAATAGCCTCTGGCCGTTGCTCTCCGGTCTGGCCTGCTGCGCCATCGAGATGATGTCCGCCGCGACCAGCAAGAACGACATGGACCGCTTCAACATGTTCCCGTTCCGCGCGAGCCCGCGGCAGGCCGACGTGCTGATCGTCGCCGGGACGCTAACGACCAAGATGGCCGGACCGCTGGTGCGGCTGTGGGAGCAGATGCCCGAGCCGAAGTGGTGCGTGGCAATGGGTGACTGCACCTGCTCGGGCGGTCGATACAAGCGGTCCTACGCGACGGTCGAGGGGATCGACCGGATCATGCCCGTCGACGTCTACGTGCCCGGCTGTCCGCCGCGGCCCGAGGGGTTGATCTACGGGATGATGAAGCTGCAGCAGCTGATCCGCGAGCGTCGTGGTCACTGGGCGGAGCGACAGATCGGACCCACGGTCCCAACCGGCGTCTAGGTCCAACCAAGGGAGCGAGGCCACGGACACCAGGCTTAAGCGACGCCTCGAAGCCGCCTTCGGCGATCGGTTGACCGATTCCGTCCGCCAGAAGGCCGACACAACCGAGATCTGGATCGGTGCCAAGGACGTCACCGATGTCATGCGCACGCTGCACGATGACGAGCAGTTCCGATTCGAGCTGCTGGCCGACATTGCCGGTGTCGACACCGGCAGCGAGATGTGGGTTGTGTACCACCTGTACTCGACACTCACGCCTGACTGGCTGCGCGTCATCTGTGCCGGTCTCTCCCGCGAAGATCCGCGCGTTCCGTCAGTCACGTTCCTGTGGAAGGGCGCTGAGTGGGGCGAGCGCGAGGCGTACGACATGTTCGGGATCATCTTCGAAGGCAACCGCGACCTGCGCCGGATCTACATGCCTGCCGACTACGTGAGCTTCCCGCTGCGCAAGGACTTCCTGCTCCCGGACGACGCCGCTCGATCTCCAGGCGAAGGCTTCCGCCATGTCGAGCAGACACATCAACCCGCCGAACATTTCCGCCAGCCGGTCCTGCGTCAGAGCAAGCTGGGCAGTTCCTCTGCGGCGGCGCTCGACGAATTGGCCGCGGACACCGAGAAGGCCACGTCGTGACCGAGACGACCAGGGTCCGATCGCTCGATGATCCCGATGTCTTCGTGGAAACGCCGGCGACCATCTTCGATGCCGTCCCGCCGTATCCGCCCAGAAGCGAACGTGAAGCCGAGTTCTACCACCTCGACGACGGCGAGATGCTCATCAACCTCGGTCCGCAGCATCCGTCCACGCACGGCGTGCTGCGCGTGGTGCTGAAGATCGACGGCGAGAAGGTCGTCGATCTGGATCCGGTCCTCGGCTACCTCCATCGCGGCGTGGAGAAGATCTGCGAGAACGGCGACTGGCACCACGCCATCAGCAACTGCGACCCGCTCGAGTATGTCGCCTCGATGTTCAGCGAGGCGATGCCGGTCCTCTCAGCCGAGAAGCTGCTCGACCTCGAGGTGCCACGGCGCGCCGAGTACATCCGCGTCCTGTGCTGGGAGCTCAACCGCGTCGCCAGCCACGCGCTGTTCATGGGCTGGCTCGCGCTCGATCTGGGCGGCCTGACGCCGGTGCTGTGGGGCTTCATCGAACGCGATGAGATCGTCGAGATGCTCGCCGCGCTGACCGGCCAGCGTTTGCTCTTCAACTACCTGCGCATCGGCGGCGTGAACCGCGACCTGAACCATGACTTCCTGTCGCGCCTGGGCGATTGGATGAGCCGGGCCGGGAACCAGATCGAGCAGAGCACGCGGCTGCTCAACGAGAACGAGATCTTCGTCCGACGCACGGCTGGCCTTGGCGTCCTCGATCGAGAGACAGCGCTGCGCCTGTGCATGAGCGGACCACCGCTGCGAGCGACAGGTATTCCCTACGACGTTCGCCGGGCACATCCATACAGCGTTTATCCCGAGCTCGAGTTCGACATCCCGACGCGCACCGAGGGTGACTCCTACGCGCGCTACCTGCTGCATATCGACGAGGTCCGCGAGAGCATCCGGATCATCGACCAGGTACTCCACGAGATGCCAGACGGCCCGGTCATGGCCAAGGTGCCGCGCCTTATCCGCATTCCGCCCGGTCGCGCCTTCATCGCCATCGAGAGCCCGCGCGGTCAGTACGCCTGCTACGCCATGAGCGACGGATCCGATCAGCCGTTCCGACTGCGCATCCACGACCCGTCGTTCTTCAACCTCCAGGCCGTCGGCGTCTTGATGCCGGGCAATCTCATCGCCGACACGATGGCGATCATGGCCAGCCTCGACCCGATCATGGGCGGCATCGACAAGTAAATGTCCGTACTCACCCGGCCATGGAATCGGCTGACGCTGGCTGGCAAGATCATCCTGCCGGCGCTGCTGCTGCTCGTGCTGCTGACCGTCTTGCTGCTGGTCGGGTGGCTGACCGGGATCATCCCGGGGCTGCTCGACATCGGCGCGCAGATCGTCAACGACAACATCGACATCGTCCGATTCGTGCTCGCGGTGACGGCCATCCTGCTGTTCACGGTGCCCACGGCCTTCGTGATCATCTTCATGGAGTTGAAGATCATCGCCTTCATCAATAGCCGGATCGGGCCCAACCGAACCGGGCCGTGGGGGACGCTCGCGTCTGTCTTCGCCGGCTTCAAGGTGCTCGCCAAGGAAGACTTCACGCCCACCGGAGCGGACGCGCCGGTATTCACCCTGGCGCCCATCGTCACCTATCTCGCCGTCGTGCTGGGCCTTCTGGTTATCCCGTTCGCGCCGGGCCTCGTCGGCCTGGACATGAACATCGGCCTGCTCTACTTCTTCGCCGTGTCCGGCCTGTCCGTAGTCGGGCTGATGATGGGCGGCTGGTCCAGCTTCAACAAGTACTCGCTGCTCGGTGGGCTGCGCGCGGCCGCCCAGGTCATCTCCTACGAGCTGCCGCTGCTGCTCGCACCGGTGGGCGTGATCATGCTCGCCGGCACGTTGTCGCTGAACCAGATCGTCATGAACCAGGCTGGCTGGTTCTGGGACTGGTACGTGTTCCAGCAACCGCTGGCGTTCATCGTCTTCTTCATCGCCGCGACAGCGGAGGGCAACCGGACCCCGTTCGACCTGACCGAGGCCGACAGCGAGATCGTGGCCGGCTTCGCGACCGAGTACAGCGGCATGCGCTTCGGCTTCTTCTTCTTCGCCGAGTACGTAAACGTGTTCATCCTCTCGGCGCTGACCGTCGTCCTGTTCTTCGGCGGCTGGAACGCGCCGATCGACCCGCGACCAATCCTCGACTTCCTGCACATCTCGTTCAGCCCGGCGGTCGATCTCGCCGGCATGGGCATCTGGCTGCTGTGGACGCTCGTGATCGGCATCCCGATCGTGGTCCTCGTCCTGGGCCTGATCGTGTGGATGCTGAAGAGCAGCTGGTCATTCCTGAAGTCGCTGGTCGTCGGTTTCGTTCTGTTCAACGTCCTCGCCGTGGCGATCGTCGGTATCTGGGCCTTCCTGTCGTTCGAGGTCGTGGTCGGGCTGTTCTGGTTCACGGCAAAGGTGTTCACCTTCGCCTTCATCTTCGTCTGGATGCGCGGCACGCTGCCGCGCGTACGTATCGACCAGCTCATGAGCTTCGCCTGGAAGTGGCTCATCGAGATCGCCCTGCTCAACATCTTCGTGACCGCCGGCGCGATCCTGCTTGTCCAGGAGCTGCAGCGCAGATGAGCACGTTCGGAAAAGTGCCCGGTTACGGCCTTGCCATGGGCATGGTTCACAGCCTCGTGCGCTTCTTCCAGCCCAAGGTCACCGTCCAGTACCCCGAGGAAGTGCAGGAGATCTCGCCGCATCACCGCGGCCGACTCCTGCTGCTCTACGACGAGGCGGGCAACCTCAAGTGCGAGACATGCTTCCAGTGCGCGGCTGCCTGCCCGATCGAGATCATCGACATGGGCGGCGTGGACACCAAGAACCGCTACCACGTCCACTGGGGACCGCCGGAGCAGTACGCCGAGCGGCGCGAGGAGTCCGCGTTGCGCCGCAGCGGGCGGAACGTGCCCGATCGGGTGTTCAACGCCTGGCTGCCGATCGATCTCGGTCCGCTCGAGCGCATCCTGGTGGCCAACGACTACGACCCGCGCAGGTTGCTCGCCATCCTGGAGGCCACGCAGGCCGAATACGGCCACCTCCCGGTCGCGGCCATCCAGCACATAAGCCACGCGACGGGTGCCTGGTACAGCGAGATCTACGGCATCGCGACGTCGTACCCGAACCTGGCCTTCGAGCCCGGCAAGGTGGCCGAGATCGGCCTGTGCCGCTGCACGACGTGCACAGTGCTCGGCGGGGGCCGGATCCGGGACGCCTTGGTTGACGTGCTCGGAACGGACGTGGGAGGCGTGACCATGGATGGCGCCGTCCGGTTCGTGGCGGTCGAGTGTGGCGGTGACAACGGGGGCGAGCCGCTGGTGACGCTGGACGGCCAGCCACAACCGGGAATGACCGCGGACAAGGCGCGGACGCTGGCCGAGTCGTTGCGTGCCGGTGCGGCGCGCGCGGGCACGGCCTGAGCGACGCGGCCAGCGCGTGAACATCCTGCCCGGGCCCAAGGGCATGCCCACCATCCTCCTCGCACGCGCCGTGAAATATGACGCGGAGGCCTCGCTGGCCGCGGCCGAGAAGGCCGGCGCGTGGGCGACGTGGAAGAAGACCGTGCCCCAGGTGAGCCCCTCGGCGGTTACCCGCCTGATCGCGGACGCCGGCCTGCGCGGCCGTGGCGGTGCCGGCTTTCCGGCCGCCGAGAAATGGCGTTCGGCCGCCGCGGTCGACGCGGACGTGCGCTACGTGGTGGCCAACGGGTTCGAGGCCGACCCCGGGGCCCAGGTCGACCGAATGATCACTGAACGCGACCCGCACGCGATCCTCGAGGGCCTTGCCCTGGCGGCTTACGCGGTTGGCGCCTCGCGCGGCTACATCGCGGTTCGCGCGAACCAGACCACGTCGCTGCGCCGGCTCAACGCCGCGCTGCGTGCGGCGGAGGAGGCCGGATATCTCGGCACGGACGCGCTCGGCGCCGGCTTCGACATCCATGTCGAGATCGTGGGCGTGCCCGGCGGCCTGGTCGTCGGTGAGGAGACGACGCTCATGCGCGCGATCGAGAACAAGCGCGCGCAGCCTGACCAGCGGCCGCCCTATCCGTCCGCCAAGGGCTTGTGGGGACGCCCCACGGTGGTCAACAACGTCGAGACCCTTGCCCTCGTGCCGTGGATCGTGGCCAACGGATCTGCCGCGTTCGCCGGCATCGGCGACGACACGCAACCTGGAACGACGCTGATCCAGATCACGGGCGCGGTAGAGAAGCCGGGCATTGCCGAGGTGCCCCTGGGCATGTCCATCCGGCGCCTGCTCGACCTCGCCGGTGGCGCCCGATCGGGCAAGGCCGGCAAGCTGAAGGCCGTCCTTGTCGGCGGCCCGGCAGGTGGCTTTCTGCCGGCGTCAGAGCTCGACACCCTGTATACGCCGGCGGCTCTGGCCGAGAAGGGCGCGATCTGGGGCTCGGGTTCGATCGTCGTAGTCGACGAGAGCACCTGCATCGTGGACATGGCCACGCTGCTGCTGCGCTACCTGTCGGACGAGTCGTGCGGCAAGACCATCCCCTGTCGTATTGGCGTGCGCCGGCTGTACGAGCTGGGCCAGCGCGCCACGACCGGCCTGAGTAAGCCGAGCGATGCCGCGCTGGCAGAGACGCTCGCCGCGGACGTCCGCGACGGCGCCCTGTGCGGCCTCGAGCGGTTGGCGCCCAATCCGTTCCTGAGCGGAATGCGATACTTCGCCACGGAATTCGACGAGCACTTCACGCGCGGCAACTGCCCTGCGGGCGTATGCAACCCAGTGCGCGTGGTGGCCCAACCGGTGAGCGCATGACGGTGAGCGCATGACTGACACGCTGCTGCCCCAGGTCGCCGACACCAGTGCGGGCGACGCCGTGGTCGAGCGATTGCTTGAGACGCAGGCTCCTCAGCGCCGCCTCACCGCGCCCACCTTCACGGTCGAGGTCGACGGGCGCCAGTTCACCGGCCGAGATGGCCAGACGATCCTCGACATCTGCCGCGACAACGGCATCGACGTCCCGACGCTGTGCTACGAGCCTAAGCTGCCCGGCTTCGGCGCGTGCCGGATGTGCGTGGTCGAGGTCGAGGGCGAGGACTTCCCGCCGATCAGTTGCTCGCGGGCGGCCGAGCCTGACATGGTCGTTCAGACCCAGACGACGCGGCTGCGTGAGATCCGCAAGACCAACCTCGAGCTGATCTTCTCGGACCACAACGCGTACTGCCTGCCGCCGTGCCAGAACAAGTGCCCCAGCCACATCGACATCCCGGGCTTCCTGAAGGCGAACACCGAGGGCAACTTCGCCGAGTCGGCGCGCATCTTCAAGCGCACCATCCCCTTCCCGAGCGTGCTTGGTCGCGTCTGCCCGGCGCCGTGCGAAGAGCACTGTCGCCGCGACGAGGTCGAGGAGGCCATCGCCATCCGCGACAGCCACCGCTACGCCGGCGACCAGGTGCTCAAGGCCCAGGCAGCGGGCATCAAGGCACCCGTCCCATTCGAGATCCAGCCCAAGTCCGGCAAGCGAGTCTCCGTCATCGGGTCGGGCCCGGCCGGGATGTCGGCCGCCTACTACCTGCTCATCGCCGGGCATGACGTGACGATCTTCGAGAAGGACCCGGCCGCGGGCGGCATGCTGCGCTACGGCATCCCGCAGTACCGGTTGCCCAAGGTCGAGGTGCTCGAGGCCGAGTACCAGTGCGTCACGGACCTGGGCGGGGTCATGGTCACCAATGCCGAGCTCGGCCGCGATTTCACCCTGGACGACCTCCAGAACCAGGGCTTTGACGCGGTATGTGTCGCGATCGGCTGCTACGAGACGAACACGCTGGGAGTGCCCGGCGAGGATGCCGACGGCGTGCTCGACGGCCTCGAATACCTGCGCATCGCCACGCTCGGCCTGCCCTACCCGGGTCACGCCGGCAAGCGTGTCGTCGTCATCGGCGGCGGCTTCACCTCGATGGACTCCACGCGCACGTCGATCCGCCAGGGCGCGGCCGAGGTAACTCTCGTTTACCGGCGCGACATGAAGGACATGCCTGCGTCGAACGAGGTCCACGAGGCGATCGAAGAGGGGGCGCGGGCCATCTTCCAGGCCGCGCCGACGCGCGTGGTCACCGATTCCAAGAACAAGGTGACCGGCGTCGAGTTCCAGCGCATGAAGCTGGGCGCGGCGGACGACTCTGGTCGTCGTCGGCCGGAGCCCGTTGCCGGGACAGAGTTCATCATCGACTGCGACCGCGTGCTGCTGGCAATCGGCCAGGGACCGAAGCTGGACTGGCTCGATCGCGGCTCTGACGGCGTCAGCGCGACCAAGAATCGACGTCTTGCCGCCGACGCGGTCACCTTCACCACCGGCCGCCCGGGAGTCTTCGGCACGGGCGACGTGCGCATAGGCGCAGCAACCGTTGTCCAGGCAAACGCCGAGGGGCGGCGCGCCGCTTACGCAATCGACGCCTACCTCCAGGGCCAGGACCTCGACGCGATCAAGACGCGCCAGACGCTGGCCGAGCCGCAGCCCGAGTTCCTGAACATCGTCCCCTACACGGGCGAGCTCAAGGAGCCGCGCTACAGGCTGAAGGCCATGGCGGCCGAGGTGCGCAACCAGAGTTACGTCGAGTACGAGATCCCGTACACGCAGACGGAGGCGATGGCCGAGTCGAAGCGCTGTCTCCAATGCACATGCGAGGCGATCGGCTACTGCGACCTGCGCCGCCAGGGGATCGAGTACGGCACGACCCTGAAGACGCTCGAGCCTCAATACGGCGGAGCCTTCTCACATCGCAGCGTGACCGAGAACCGCTTCACCGGCACGAACCACGACTACATCCGCGACGACAGCCACGCCTTCATCCTGCGCGAGCCATCGCGTTGCATCGACTGCGGCCGCTGCGCGAACGTGTGCAAGGAGGTCGTTGGCGCGGCGTGCTACGACTTCATGCGCACCGGGTTCGACACGCTCGTGACCACGCCGCTGGACATGAGCCTCAACACCACGCCGTGCGTCTCGTGCGGCCGATGCGCCGAGACCTGCCCGACGGGCGCGCTGATGCCCAAGCCACGCGTGCTGGAGAAGTACGAGGTCGACGAGAGTCGCTGCATCCTGTGCGGCATATGCGTCGACGCCTGCCCCTATGACGCGCTGCGCTGCGGACCCGACTTCGAGCTTTCCCACGATAGTCGCGCGGAGCCGATGATCGACCTGTTGGCGATCAGCTCGATCGACCGCGACACGGAGATCAGCTGGGTGCGCAAGGAACGGGACTGGGCCGAGCGAGCACGCGACCAGGGGAGACTCATCGACACCGGCCGGATGCTGCCGATGCTGCCGCCAGGCGTGGCCGGTAATGGCCACGCGTCAGGCAACGGGCACAGCCACGCCGGTGGAAACGGCCACGGCCCAGCGGGCAATGGTCACGCGATGCTCGATATCGCCGACGGTCCGGGCCGGTCTCAGCCGCCAGCCGGCTGATGGGACTCCCGGCCGGGGCACTCTTCGATTGGGGGCTTCCGCCCCTCGTTCCATTCCTGAACTGGGCGTGGGACGACCTGCTCTTCCTGCTGCTCGCGGGCATCATGCTCGGCGCGGCGGTCTTCGTCGTGATCGGCCGCGACATCGTCCGCTCGGGCCTGTCGATGATCCTCGCGTTCGCCGCATTGGCGGGCATCTATGTGCTCGCCGGGGCCGTGGTGGTCGCCGCGGCCCAAGTACTGATCTACATCGGCGCGATCAGCGTCCTGATCCTGTTTGCGATCATGCTGACGCAGAGCAAGTCCGGTCCCGCGCAGCTCGTGTTCCATCACCAGGCGTGGGCCGGGGCACTGGCCGCGGTGGGCTTCGCCTTCCTCTTCATCGCCGCGGTGATCAACACGCAGTGGCCACTGCGTGTCAGTGAGCGGCTGCACTCCGACACGCGGGCCGTGGCGATGCTCCTCTTCCAGGACGCCCTGTACGTCTTCTCGCTACAGGTCATCGCGGTGCTCCTGACCGCCGCGGTCATCGGCGCGGTGTTCCTCGCCAAGCGCGAGGATGTGCCCGATCCGGGCGAGGCGGAACCGATGCCGCTGCTCGTTCGCCCGCCACTCGCCGCCGGACCGGCGGACCAGACGGCGAGCCAGCAGTGAGCCATTCGCTCGAGGCCTACCTCGTGCTGTCCGGCCTGCTCTTCGCGATCGGCACGTTCGGCTTCCTCGCCCGCCGCAACGCGATCGCGATGCTCATGTCCATCGAGCTCATGCTCAACGCGGTCAACCTTGCCGCGATCGCGTTCGGAGCCTTCACGCCGCAGCTCCAGGCTCACGCGTCGCTGATCGCGCTGCTCGTGATGGCAGTCGC